>NZ_VFPU01000001.1:2232957-2551951 GCF_006716885.1 Ornithinimicrobium humiphilum | reverse complement strand
CGCTTCAGCTGCCCCGTCCAGCCCGAGGGGCAGGGCCGGTGACCGCCGGAGCACCGGGCGGCCTCGCCGCCCCGACCGCCCCGCCCTCCCGCTACTCCGCGGCCGAGCTGGCGCAGGCCCTGGGCACCCCGCCGCCGACCCCCGAGCAGACCGCCGTCATCGAGGCGCCACTGTCCCCGACCGTGGTGGTCGCCGGCGCCGGCTCCGGCAAGACCGAGACGATGGCGGCACGGGTGGTCTGGCTCGTGGCGAACGGGCACGTCCACCCGTCCGAGGTGCTGGGCCTGACCTTCACCCGCAAGGCCGCGCTCGAGCTCGGCACCCGGCTGGCGGCCAAGCTCGACCGGCTGCGCGAGACGGGGCTGTGGGCGCCGGGCGGTGCGGAGGACCCGGCCCGCGACGACCAGGACGCCTTCGACCTGCCGACGGTCTCGACCTACCACGCCTACGCCGGACGCATCGTCAGCGAGCACGGCCTGCGCGTGGGCGTCGAGCCCGACTCGCAGCTGCTCTCCGAGGCCGCCTGCTGGCAGCTCGCCCACGAGGTCGTCGCGGCCTACGAGGCCGACATGACCGACATGACCTATGCCGAGTCCACGGTGGTGCGCTCGGTGCTCAACCTGGCCGGCGAGCTCGGCGAGCACCTCGTCGATCCGGAGACCGCGCTCGCCTGGGTGACCGAGCTCGCCGAGCGCGTGGCCGCGCTCCCCGGGCGTGACGGCGCCCGGCCCAAGGCCGTCGGGCGCAACCTGGCCGCCACCCTGCGCGCCCAGGCCCTGGTCTACCCGCTCGTCGAGCGCTACCGCGCGGCCAAGGCCGCCCGTGGTGCCCTCGACTTCGGCGACCAGATGGCCCTGGCCGCCCGGCTCGCCCGTGACGTGCCCGCCGTGGCGCTGGCCGAGCGCGCCCGCTACCGCGCGGTGCTGCTCGACGAGTTCCAGGACACCTCCGAGGCCCAGATGGTGCTGATGAGCTCCCTCTTCGCGGGGCACGACCTGCCCGTCACCGCGGTTGGCGACCCCCACCAGTCGATCTACGGCTGGCGCGGGGCGAGCGCCGGCACGCTGACACGCTTCCCCCGGGAGTTCACGGTCGACGGCCGACCGGCCGACGTCCTCAGCCTGAGCATCTCCTGGCGCAACGACCGGGCGGTGCTGGCGGCCGCCAACGCCGTGGCGGCCGACCTCAACGCGGTCACGCGCATCCCGGTCCGCACGCTCTCCGCCGGCCCGGCGGCCGACGACGGCCTGGTGGAGGTCGCGCGGCTGGTCGACCACGTGGCGGAGGCCGAGCACGTGGCCGACTGGGTGTCGGAGCACTGGGGGCGGCCGGGCTGCCGGTCCGCCGCGGTCCTGTGCCGCGCCCGGGCGCAGTTCCCGGCGGTCGTGGACGCCCTCCGCCGCCGTGGGCTGCCGGTCGAGGTCGTCGGGCTGGGCGGACTGCTCGACAGCCCCGAGGTGCTCGACCTCGTCGCCCTGCTCTGGGCGGTCCAGGAGCCCACCCGGGGTGACCAGGTGATGCGCCTGCTGACCGGGCCGGTGTGCCGGCTGGGTGCCGCGGACGTCGACGCCCTCTGGGCCTGGGCCCGGCACCAGGCGCGTCCTCCGGAGGGCGCCGGACCCGTGGGGCGCGAGCACGCGCCCGTGCTCGCCGAGGCGCTCGACGTCCCACCCCCCGACACCTGGGTGGGTCCCGGCGGGGAGCACCTGGGCCCCGAGGCCGCGGCCCGCGTCGGCTGGCTGTCAGGGGTGCTGCGGCGGCTGCGGTCGCTGGTCGGGCTCCCGCTGCCCGACCTCGTGGGCGAGGCCGAACGCCTCCTCGGGCTCGACCTGGAGGTCGCGGCCGATCCCGACCTGCACCCGAGCTGGGGGCGCGCCCAGCTCGACGCCCTCGCCGACGTCGCCGCCGGCTTCGCGTCCGCTGCCGACAGGGTCACCCTCGGTGGCTTCCTGGACTGGCTCGACGCCGCCCGCGAGCACGAGCGCGGGCTCGAGGAGGCCGAGGTGCCCGAGCTCGCCGAGGTCAGCGTCGACGCGTCCGCGGTGCAGGTGCTCACGGTGCACGCGGCGAAGGGGCTGGAGTGGGACCTCGTCGCGGTGCCCGGCCTGGTCGAAGGGACCTTCCCCGCCGGGGGGTCGTCGGCGCGGCCGCAGGACGGCGGCTGGGTCGTGCCCGAGCGCAACGACAAGGGCTGGCTGACAGGGATCGGCCGCCTCCCCACGCCGTTGCGCGGAGACCGGGAGGACCGGCCCGACCTCGGGTGGCACTCCGTGCGCGACACCCACGAGCTCGACGACGAGCTGGCGCGCGTCTATCGCGACGGCGGCGCCTACGCCGTGCGCGAGGAGCGCCGCCTCGCCTACGTCGCCCTCACCCGGGCCCGTCACCGCATGCTGCTCACCGCACCGGTCTGGTCGACCGGCAAACGACCCCGCGTGACCTCCCGGTTCCTCGACGAGGTGCGGTCCGACCCCGGCGTGGCCGCCCTGGTGCGGGTCTGGGAGCCGATGCCCGACCCCGACGACCCCCGGGAGAACTCCAACCCCCGGCTCGCCGAGGAGGAGACGGCCCCGTGGCCGGTGGACCCTCCGGCCCGCCGCCGGCACGTGCAGGACGTCGCCACCGCACTCCTGTCGGCCCGCGCCGCCCGACCCGCGGACCGCCCGGCCGCCCCCGGTGCCATGGCCGATCTCGCGGTGCAGCTCCTGGCCGAGCGCGAGGAGGCGCGACGGACCGCTCCCGCGCCGGTCCTTCCCGAGCACCTGTCGACCTCGGCCGTCGTCGAGCTCGCGGGCGATCCGGAGCGCTTCCGCTCCCGCCTCCGGCGCCCGTTGCCCACCCCGCCGGCCGGTCACGCCCGGCTCGGCACGGCGTTCCACGCCTGGGTCGAGCAGCACTACGCCGCCGCGGCCCTCGTCGACCTCCACGACCTGACCGGGACGGAGGACGAGCACGGCCCGGAGGAGGACCTCGAGGTGCTGCAGCGCCATTTCCTCGCCAGCGAGTGGGCAGGCCGTGATCCGCTGGCGGTGGAGGTGGCGGTCGAGACCACCCTGGGCGGACGGAGCGTGCGCGGGCGCCTCGACGCGGTCTTCCCCGACCCGGACGGGGGCGTGACGATCGTGGACTGGAAGACGGGTCGTCCCGGTTCCCCCGAGCAGCAGCGCACGCGCGCGGTCCAGCTCTCGGTCTACCGTCTCGCCTACGCCCGGCTCACCGGTCGCGACCCCGACCTCGTGCGGGCGGCGTTCTTCTACGCCGCGACCGGGGAGACGGTGCGCCCGGAGCTGCGGGGCGAGGACGAGCTGGAGAGCCTGCTGGTCGAGCTCGGGGAGGCACCCGGGGACACCCCCGATCCGGCCTGACCGCGACGGCGCGGCGGAGCGGGTCTCCCGGGTCAGCGGGAGGTGTCGGGGTCGACCGGCATGCCGTAGAGCTCGTGCAGCCGGTCCTCGTCCTCCAGGTCCTCGGCCTCGGGCGGCACGCCCTGGCCGGCCTCGGGGGAGGAGGGGTCCGCCGGCTCCGCGGCGGCGGCGCCGGCAGGGTCCTCCTCGTGGTCGACCGCCTCGTCGTCGTCCGGAGGCGCGGCGGCGGCCTGCGGCTCGGCGCCGGCCTCCTCGAGCTGCGCGCCGGCGTCGGGCCCGTGCCCGCCGGTGGCACCCTCCGGCACCTCGACCAGGTCCGTCGGGTCGCCGTCGGCGCCGGGGACCGGGTCCGCGTCGGCATCGTCGTCGGACGCAGCCCCGGGGGAGGTGTCCTCGTCGGACGCCGTCCCGGGGTAGGGGTCACCGTCGGACGGCGGCTCCTGGTCGAACCCGTCGCCGGTCGGCGTGGGCGGTGGGGGGACCTCCATGGTCCGGTCCCCGTCCGTCTCGGGGCCGGCACCGGGCGCCACGACGCGCCCGTCCGCCCGGTCGTCGTCGGACGCCGTCGGCCGGGGGGACGGGGTCGGGCCCGCTGACGGGCTCGGGGGACGGCTGCCGGAGGGGCGCGCGGTCACCGGCACGAGCGAGTCGTCCGCCTCCGTCAGCCGGTCCATCCGGCGCAGCGCCTCCACGATGCGGCGGGCGGCGTCCTCGTCGCCCTCGGCGACGGCTCGCGCCAGCCCGCGCAGCGAGCGCAGCTCGGCGACGAGCCGGGCCCGGGCGGAGAGGTAGGGGTCGGGGCGGTGCGCCCTGGCGAGGGCATAGCTCTCGAGGACCGCGTCCCACGCCGGGCGGGGTGCCTGGGCCCACAGCTCGGCCAGGTCGGTCGCCGGATCGCCCACCATCGCCTCGTCCCAGTCGGTGACCGCGACCACCCGCCCGCTGGCGGCGTCCTCCTCGTCGGTGAAGGCCACCACCACGCTGGCGCCGGTGAAGGAGCCGTGGACGGGTGTGGTCGCGAACTGCCACAGGGGAGCGGCCTCGAAGGCCTCCTCCCACCGGGCCAGCAGCCCGGTCGGCACGCGACCGGTCTCGGCCGCGCGGTCGACCTCGGCGATGGCGCGCTGCCGGGTGCCCGCCGCGTCGAAGACCGGCACGTCCTGCTCCTCGAAGACCGCGCGGGGGATGTTGTGGACGGCCGCGAGGGCGCGCCCCACCGCGCTCCCCAGGCCGGGCCCGGCCGGCAGTCGGCGCAGGTCGAGGGGACTGCCCTCGACGTAGGGGTAGACCGCGGCGCTGCCGTCCTTGCCCACCGGGGCGTAGCCGGCCGCGGCGGGCACCTTGAAGGGCACGTGCCGGGAGAGCTGGCGCACCAGCTCGTCGTTGCGCTGGAGCCGGGCACCCGCCACCGGTGTGAGCGGCGAGCGCACGATCCAGCGGCGCCCGGTCGCGTCCTCGACGAGGGCGGACTGCAGCTCCTCGGAGCGCCCGTCGTCGCTGATCCCGGCCACCGCCACCGGCTTCATCCCGGGGACGGCGGCGCTGGCGAGGGCGGCCAGGGCCAGATCCGTGCGCATCACGGTCCCCACCGTATGCGCTCCTGCGCCCCGTGCCGCGGAGGTGGACCGGCACGTCCCACGTCGGTGGGGCCACCTACAGTGGCCGGGTGAGCCGTGCCGACGAGACCCTGCTGGACCTGGCGCTCTCCCGGGCCACCGTCGACCGCTCCGCCCGGGAGCGCGCCGACGACGCCACCGTGGCCAGGGCGCTGGCCGACCCCACCACCCGGGTCCTCGTGGTGCGCGACGGACGCACCCGGCTGCTCGGGGGCGACCGCGCGGCCCTGGACCTCCGACCGCCATGCCCCGGCGACGCCGATCGGACCCCGTGGTTCCTCGGACGGCACGACGACGTCGCCTACCTGGCGGTCGACGAGACCGAGGCCTCCGACGGGTCCTCCACGGGAGGCCCCCGCGACGGGTCGGTGGGCTGGGTGTCGTTGCGCGAGGTGGGCGCCGACCTCGACGACACCGAGGCCGGCCTGCTGACGACGGCGACCGCCCTCCACGGCTGGCACCGCACCCACCGGCACTGCCCGCGGTGCGGCACGGTGACCGAGGTGGTGCAGGGCGGTTGGGTCCGCCGCTGCCCGGCCGACGGGTCCGAGCACCACCCGCGCACGGACCCGGCGATCATCGTCGCCGTGGTCGACGACGACGACCGGCTGCTGCTGGCCACCGGTGCCAGTTGGCCCGAGGGCCGGATCTCGGTGCTCGCGGGCTTCGTCGAGGCGGGGGAGTCCATGGAGGCGGCCGTCGTGCGCGAGGTGCACGAGGAGGTGGGTCTGGACGTGGCGGACCTGGTCTTCCGGGGCGACCAGCCCTGGCCCTTCCCCGCGTCCCTGATGCTCGCCTTCCGGGCTCGGGCCCTGACGACCGACCTGGTTCCCGACCCCACCGAGATCCGCTCGGCCGCCTGGTACGCCCGCGGGGAGCTCGCCGACCTGGTGCGCGCCGGTGCCCGGACCCTGCCGAGCCGGGTGTCCATCGCCAGGGTCCTTATCGAGGAGTGGTTCGGCGGGCCGTTGCCCGAGCCGTCCCCGCAGGGGATCCGGTGAGCGCGGTCCCCGGCCCCGCCGACCCCGACGCGGTCCTCGAGGGCCTGGACCCCGAGCAGCGCGAGGTCGCCGCGCACCCGAGCGGCCCGATGGTCGTGCTCGCCGGCGCGGGCACCGGCAAGACCAGGGCGATCACCCACCGCATCGCCTACGGCGTGGCGAGCGGCGCCTACCACCCGTCCCGGGTGCTGGCCGTGACCTTCACCGCCCGGGCCGCCGGCGAGATGCGCACCCGGCTGCGCGGCCTCGGGGTCCCCATGGTGCAGGCCCGCACCTTCCACGCTGCGGCGCTGCGGCAGCTGCAGTTCTTCTGGCCCCAGGCCGTCGGCGGCCCTCCCCCGGAGGTGCTCTCCCAGAAGATCCCCGCGGTGGTCGAGGCGGCCGGACGCCTCCGGCTGCGGCTCGACCGGGCGGGGCTGCGCGACGTCGCCGCCGAGATCGAGTGGTCCAAGGTGAGCCTGCTGACGGCCGAGACCTATCCGGCGGCCGCGCGCCGCCAGGGCCGGCAGGTCGCCGGTCTCGACGCGACGGCCATGGCCAGGCTGCTGGAGGTCTACGGCGAGGTGTGCTCCGAGCGCCACGTCATCGACTTCGAGGACGTGCTGCTCCTCACGGTGGGGCTGCTGGACGAGCACCCCCGCATCGCGGCCCAGATCCACGAGCAGTACCGCCACTTCGTCGTCGACGAGTACCAGGACGTCAACCCGCTCCAGCAGCACCTGCTGGACCTGTGGGTCGGGGAGCGTTCGGACGTCTGCGTCGTGGGCGACCCCGCCCAGTCGATCTACTCCTTCACCGGCGCCTCCGCCGACCACCTGCTCTCCTTCTCGGCGCGGCACCCGGCCGCCCGCACGGTGCGGCTCGTCCGCAACTACCGCAGCACGCCCCAGGTCATCCACCTCGCCAACCTCGTGCTCGCCGGCGGCCGGCGCCCCGACGGCCCGACGGCCCGCGCGATGGCGCCGACCGTGCAGCTCGTCGCCCAGCGGGAGGACGGACCCGCGCCGACCCTCACCTCCTACCCCGACGACGAGGCCGAGGCCCAGGGCGTGGCGGCCACCGTCCGACGCCTGCTCGACACCGGGGTCCCGGCGAGCGAGATCGCCGTCCTGTTCCGCACCAACGGGCAGTCGGAGGCCGTCGAGACCGCGCTCGCCCGGGCCGACGTCCCCTACCTGGTCCGCGGGGGAGAGCGCTTCTTCTCCCGCGCCGAGGTCCGGGCCGGCGTGCTGCTGCTGCGGGGCGCGGTCCGGTCCGACGACGGCAGCAGCCCGCTGGGCGAGGTCGTGCGGGCCGTCCTCACCGGGGCCGGGTGGTCCCCGACGCCACCCGAGGGAGCCGGGGCGACCCGGGAGCGCTGGGAGAGCCTGCAGGCGCTCGTCCGCCTCGCCGACGACCTCGCGGGGACGGCGCCCGGGGCGCGGGTCGGTGACCTCGTCGCCGAGCTCGACCGCCGCGCGGCCGAGCAGCACGCCCCGACGGTCGAGGGCATCACGCTCGCCAGCCTCCACGCCGCCAAGGGCCTGGAGTGGGACGTCGTCCTCCTCGTGGGGTGCAGCGAGGGCCTGCTCCCCATCACCCTGGCCGACACTCCGGAACGCGTCGAGGAGGAGCGCCGACTTCTCTACGTCGGCATCACCCGGGCCCGCAAGGAGCTCCACCTGAGCTGGGCGGCGGCACGCGCCCCGGGCGGCCGCTCCTCCAGGTCCGTCTCGCGCTTCCTCGCCCCGGCCGCGACCGTGCTGGGCGAGGCGGCGGCCGCCCCGGGGCGGCCGCGGCGCAGCCGGTCCGGGCGCAGGGGCACCCCTGCCCCACGGACCTGCCGCTCCTGCGGGACCCTGCTCGACACCGCGGCCGAGCGCAAGGTGGGGCGCTGCTCCGCCTGCCCGCCCACCTACGACGAGGCGGTCTTCGAGGCGCTGAGGGCGTGGCGCAAGCAGGTCGCGGCCGAGGCGGGGGTGCCCGCCTTCGTGGTCTTCACCGACGCCACCCTGACCGCCATCGCGGAGTCGGTCCCCGCCGACCGGTCGGCCCTCCAGCAGATCTCCGGCGTCGGCGCGCGCAAGCTCGAGCTCTACGGCGACGGCGTGCTCGAGGTGCTCCGCCGGGAGTCCGCGCAGGGTTCCTGACCTGCGGGGACAGGGGCCGCCGGGCGGCTCTGGAAGACTTTCCGATAAATACGTTGTGCGCCGGGCGACCGGTCGCCTACAGTGTTTCCTGTCCAGCCCACGGCCGATCTGTGCCGTCGGGGTCGCGCAGCGCACGAGAGGAGGGTGGAAAGCCATGGAGATGACGATCGTCAACCTCGTCGGACCGTCCGTCGACGGTGCCCGCGGCCTGCCCACCACCTCTGATGGTGCGCGGCGTACGCGTGTGTTCCGCGACGTCGCGGGCGGCGTGCCGGTCTTCGGCGGCTTCGGCCGGCCCACCGGCACCGACGCCTCGCCGACCCCCGACCCCATCCTGGACGTGACCTTCGCGCCGACCAGCTAGGCCTCCCGCCTTCCTGCGTCCACCGGCCGCGAGTCCTCGTCCGAGGATCCGCGGCCGTTCTGCTGTCCGCACCGGGAACGACCCCGGTCGCAGTCCGGACCGTCGCGGATCCCCTCACCGCCGAGGAGACCGACATGACGACCACCGCAGTCCGAGCCCGACAGCAGCACAGATCCGAGCAGGAAGGAACTGACGTGCCTAGCGCCATGCTCACGCACGCCGAGAACACCCAGACGCACGCCCTCCGCAGCGTGGCGGCCGTCGTGGACCTCGTCGAGGAGGAGGCCCTGACCAACGCCCTGCCGTGCCGGCAGAACCCTGCCGACCTGTGGTTCGCCGAGCTGCCGGACGAGGTCGAGGTGGCCAAGTCGCTCTGCGGGCCCTGCCCCGTGCGCGAGGCCTGCCTCGCCAGCGCTCTCGAGCGCGGTGAGCCGTGGGGCGTCTGGGGAGGCCAGCTCCTCGTCCAGGGGACCGTCGTCCCCCGCAAGCGGCCGCGCGGCCGCCCTCGCAAGCAGGAGGTCGCCGCATGACCCGGCCCGGGCCGTCCCGCGGCGCCATGGTCCGCGCGGCCCTCACCACCCATCCATGAACGCACCGAACCAGAAGGACACCACTCATGAGCACGCAGATGACCGTTCTCGAGGCGCGGGCCGTCGCCCGCGACCGCGAGCGCTGGCTGCGTCCAGCCCCTCGGCACGCGCGGCTCCGGCCGCGACGCCCGACCCTGCTCGCGCGGGGCCGGCACCGGTCGAGCGCCCCGTCCGCGGCACCGCGCCGCGCAGGTCGCCTGGCCACCGCCCGGGGCTGATCGCAGCCGTCGGCCGACCGGCCGGCATCACGGGGGCCGTCCCGCACCGGGGCGGCCCCCGTCGTCGTCCCCGGCGTGCCACCGGCACGCCGGGTGCACGACCCACCGGCGCGTGACCACGTGCGGCGCGGCCGGGCCGAGCTCGTGGACGAGCCCCGCGTCGACGGGTCCGAGGGCGGGGGAGCCCACGGAACCCACGAGCAGCAGGACCACACCCTCCGTCGCCCGCGCCACGGCTTCGGGCACCTCCACCGGTCCGCCCTGCTCGGCCGGGTGGCCCAGGACCGTGGCTACGTGGGGCCAGGCCGGGTCACGATCACGGCGGTGCAGGTCGAGGCAGTGCAGGCAGGGGCCCGCGCCCGTCCCCACGACCGGCCCCACGAGGACCCGCCTCGGCTGCACGACCACCGGGAGAGCCAGCCGGCCGTCCCGAGCCACCTCCAGCCCGACGTCCGGAGGCACGACGTGGTGGTGCACCAGGACGTCCACGACATCGGTGCCCCGGGAGGGTGGGCTCTCGACCGTCCGGCGCAACCGTGCCGCGAGCGGGCCGGTGCCCACCACGCGGCAGCCCGCTGAGCGCCGCGGGACGGGCGGCCCGGAGACCACGGCCCCGGCGACGGCCTCCTGCAGGAGACCGTCGCCGGAGGAGTCGTCGGGGTCGGTCTGCAGCACCACGGCTCCCGGCCCGACGCCGACCTGACGTCGCCCGTCCGGACGTGCGGCCGAGGGGAGCGCGGGGCGGTGGGCCGGAGGTCCGAAGGTCATCCCGTCACGGTGCCACCGCGCCGGGCTCGACCCCTCGGGTTGTCCACAGCGCGCAGGCCGCCGGCCGGATCAGCCCTCCCGGTCCGGCGCCCCTGCGTCCGGGTCGTCGCCGGACGACAGCAGCCGCTCGATGTCCTCGTCCGAGATCGTGAGGGCGTCCTCGCCCGAGCCGCGACGGTCGGCATACCCGAGCGGGTCGTCCAGGTCGGCCGCGGTCGGGGCGACGTCGGGGTGTCCCCAGGCCTCGTCCCGGCCGGACGGGCCGCCGGCGGCCTCGAGGGAGCTCCAGAGGTTGGCGGCGTCGCGCAGCCGTCGCGGGCGCAGCTCGAGGCCCACCAGCGAGGCGAAGGTCTTCTCCGCCGGGCCACCGGTAGCCCTCCGACGGCGCACCGCCTCGGCCAGGGCCTCGACGTGGGGCAGGTGGGGCTCGGTCGCGCGTGCGCTGACCACGTCCACCCAGCCCTCGACCAGGGCGAGCAGGGTCTCCAGCCGGGTGAGCGCCGCCTGCTGGGCGGGGCTGGGCTCGACCGCGAAGAGGCCCTCGCCCAGGGCCGCCTGCATGGCCTCGGGGTCCTGGGGGTCGACCGACCGGACGGCCTCCTCGATCCCCTCGGTGTTGATGCGCATGTCCCGGGCGTACTCCTCGACCGCGGTGAGCAGCTGCGGACCGAGCCAGGACACCGCGGCGAACAGCCGGACCCGTGCCGCCTCGCGCACGGCGAGGTAGAGGTGCACCTCGCCGCCGTCGATCTCCAGGCCCTCGGCGAAGGTCGCCACGTTGGCCGGGAGCATCGCCACGGACTCGTCGCCGAGGAGCGGGATGCCGACCTCGGTGCCGGAGAGGGTCTCGCCCGCGAGCGCCCCGACGGCCTGGCCCACCTGGCCACCGAACATGCTCGCGCTCATGCGCCGGATCATCGGCTCCATCTGGCCCATGAGGGCCGCGGGGTTCATCCCGGGCGGGATGCCGGGGATGGCACCCATGCCCTCGGTGCCCAGCTGGCCGAGCTGCTGCTGCATGGCGTCGTTCATCGCACTCTGGAGCCCCTGCGCCACCGGGGTGGTGAGCCGGATCCAGACGGGCAGCGTCGCCTCGACCCACTCCGCCCGGCTGAGGGCGCGCGCCGGGCCGTCCGGGCGCGGGAAGTCGGTGACCTGGTCCAGCCACAGCGAGGCGACCTGGACCACCTGCTCGACGTCGCGGCGCGTGGCGTCGCCGATGGAGGTGTCGCCGGCCTGCGCCACGACCTGACGCGCGACGTCGTGGGCCAGCGTGCTGTTGACCGGGCCGTCGTCCCCGCCGCCGCCCCCGAGCAGCATCTCCATCTGGGCGCGCATCTGCTGCAGCTGGGAGGGGTCGAGCGAGCCCAGCCCCATCGACTCCAGGGCCTCCCGCATCTGCGGGGGCACCTGACCGCCGAAGAGCGCCTCCAGCGGGTCGGGCTCGTCGTCGGGTCGCTCTGCGGGCGGGTGGTCTGACACGGTGGTCGATCCTTCCTGGCAGGGTCTGGGTGCACCCAGCCTGCCACTCCTGAGACGATGACGTCCTGCTCAGGACGGCGCAGGCGCCGTCCTCTCTTCCTGACAACACCTGGAGGCCCCGGTGAGTTCCACGACCGCCGCAGCCCAGCGGTCCCGCCGCCACCTCGGGACGCCGCGGGTCGCTCTCACGCGGGCCGCGTCGCGGCTGGGGACGACGCTGGCCGAGCAGCTGGCCCTCTCCGGGGACCGGGTCGTCGGGATCGACGCGAGCGCCGGGACCGCCGTCGACGTCGACTGGCGGGCGGGCGACCTCGCGTCCCCGACCGTGGTCGGGGCGCTCGGCGATGTGGACGTCCTGGTCCACCTGGTCTGGGACCACGACCTGGAACAGGCTCTCCGGGAGCAGCCGGCCGCCCGGCGGGTGCGGCTGCTGGGGGAGGCCAGGGCGCTGACGACCGCCGCGGCCGCGGCCGGGGTGGGTCACCTCGTGCTCGTGACCAGCGCGATGGTCTTCGGCGCCCGCCCCGACAACCCCGTGCCCCTGCCCGACGACAGCCCGCTGCGCACCTCCGACGCCGAGGGCCTGGTGGCCGACATGGTCGCGGTGGAGGAGGAGGTCGCCGCCCTCGCACGCCCGCATCCCGGCCTGCGGGTGACGGTGGTGCGCCCGGCCGCCCTCGTCGGCCCCGGCGTCGACACCATGATCACCCGGCACTTCGAGGCTCCGCGCCTGCTCACCCTGCGCGGCACCCGCCCGCTGTGGACCTTCTGCCACGCCGAGGACCTCGGCAGCGCACTCACCACCGTCGTCCACGAACCCGTCCCCGACCAGGTGACCGTCTCGTCCTGGGGCACCCTGGAGCAGTCCGAGGTCGAGGAGATCTCCGGGATGCGCCGCATCGAGCTCTCGGTCGCTGCGGCCGAGTCGGCCGCGGACCGGCTGCACCGCCTGGGCGTCGTGCCCGTCCCGGCCAGCGACCTGGCCTACGTCGCCTATCCCTGGGTGACGGAGCCGACCGCGCTGGGGCAGCACGGCTGGGTGCCCGCCTACAGCAACGCCGACTGCCTGTCCGTGCTGCTCGAGGGTGTCCGTGGGCACCACGCGGTGATGGCGCGGCGGGTGCGCTCGCGCGACGCGGTGGGGGCGGCCGCGGCGGGCGCGGCGAGCGCCGCGGTCGCCGTCCTCGCCACCGCAGCACTCATGCGCCGTCGCCGCACACGGGACTAGCCGCGGCACGGCCCCGGCAGGGGACCTGCCCGCAGCGACCTCCCAGGGGGCATGGGGCATGATGACGCGGTGAGCCGTCCGACCGTCGTCACCGATATCCGTGACACCGCCCTGTCCGTCGACGAGGCCCTCGCCGCCGTCTCGCACCCGCGTGCGGGTGCCGTCGCCCTCTTCGTGGGCACGGTGCGCGAGCACGACGAGGGCCGCGAAGGCGTCACGCAGCTCGACTACAGCGCGCACCCCGACGCCCTGGAGCAGCTCACCGCGATCGCCCGGTCGGTCGCCGAGGGCGACCAGGTCCACGGGGTCTACGCGGTGCACCGGGTCGGGAGCCTGACCGTCGGCGACCTGGCCGTGGTCTGCGCCGTCTCGGCCGAGCACCGCGCGGAGGCCTTCGACGGCGGGCGGCGCCTCATCGAGGAGCTCAAGGCCACCGTGCCGATCTGGAAGCGGCAGGCCTGGGCCGAGGGCGACCACAGCTGGGTGGGTCTGTGAGCTCGCCCTACCACGAGGGGTATGACGCACCCGCCGAGCGCCCGCCGCACACCGGGATCGGAAAGCGCTCGGGCGGGGTCCTCGGCCTCGTCGTCGGCGCGGTCCTGGTCGGTGCCGGCCTCAACCTCGTCACCGTCGACAAGGTGGTCTACCTTCCCGGTCCGGTCTACGACACGCTCCAGGAGATCGACGGCAAGCCGGTGGTGAGCGTGCCCGACGATCTGGAGACCTATCCCACCGGGGGGTCCCTCTACTTCACGACCGTGCGCCTCGACGGCGGGCCGGGCCAGAAGGTCACGGCCTGGGAGTGGCTGCGCGCGAGCGTCGACCCCTCGCGCTCGGTCTACCCCCGCGCACAGGTCTTCCCGCCGGACGTCACCGCCGAGCAGGTGCGCGAGCAGAACAGCGAGCTCATGGCGCACTCGCAGCACGACGCCGCCGTCGTCGGCCTGCGCGCTGCTGGCGTCGAGGTGCCCGAGGACATCGTGGTCGCGCAGGTGATCGTGGACGCGCCGGCGGACGGCGTGCTCCACGTGGACGACCAGATCCTCCAGGTCGAGGGCGAGCCGGTCACCGACACCGAGTCGGTGCGCAGCCGGATCCAGGCGGTCGAGCCCGGCGAGTCGGTCTCCATCCTCGTCCTGCGCGACGAGGAGGAGGTCGAGATCGACGTCCCGACCAAGCGCGACGCCGAGACCGGCCGCACGATCGTCGGCGTCTACCTCGCCCCCCGCTACGAGATGCCCTACGAGGTGGAGATCCAGGCGGGCGCGGTCGGTGGCCCGAGCGCGGGACTGATGTTCTCCCTCGCGGTCTACGACACCCTCACCGAGGGCGCGCTCACCGGCGGCGCCGCCGTGGCCGGCACCGGCACGATCTCGGGCCAGGGTCTCGTGGGCCCCATCAGCGGGATCCCCCAGAAGATGTACGCCTCGGCGGAGGCCGGCGTGGACCTCTTCCTCGCGCCCGCCGCCAACTGCGACGAGGTGGTGGAGGCCACCCCGCGCGGGCTGACAGTGGTGCCGGTGTCGACCTTCGACGAGGCCCTGGAGCACGTCGAGGCGCTCGCCGAGGCGGGCGGCGACGCCACGAGCCTCGACCTGCCGACGTGCGAGCAGGTGCTGGAGGGCGACGGCGCCACCGAGACGGGCGGCTGAGCCTCAGTCCGTCAGGGTGGCGGCCAGGGCGTGGGTGAGGCCGGGCGCGATGTCGGTGCCCACCGCGACCGCGTCGTCGCTGTCGTGGTCGCGCTGGCGCAGCAGGCAGATCTGCGAGCCGTCGCGCAGGCAGGCGGCGAGGAGCCGGACGTCCTTGCGCCCGGGGTGGGCGACCAGCACGTCGGTCGCCGCCGCCGGGTCCTCGGGCAGCTCGCGCTCCGCCTCCGGCGGCACCACGATGCGCTCCACGGCGATGGCCGCGCCCTCGACCTCCTCGGGCCAGGCGATGCGGCCCAGCAGCGACTCGAGGTCGGACGTCGGGGGCAGGCCCTCCTGCTCGACCGCGGTGTAGCCGGTGGGGTCGGCGTCGGCGAGCTGTCCCTGCAGCGTCGGCTCGCGCTCCTGCAGCAGGGCGGTGCGCACGAGCGCGAAGAGACGCGGCGGCTGGTCCCACCCGAGGCGCGCGACGTGACGCTCGGTGTCGACGGCAGCGGTGAGCAGCGGGGTGGGCTGGACGGGGGACTGGTCGCTCGGCACGCCCCCATGGTCGCACCTCCGGGACGGGGGCGACTGGCCGAGGGCCGCCGTCCCCCGCCGGATAGGCTGGCGGGGTGAGCTCCCAGGACAACGACCCAGACCGCGACGACGCGACGGGCCCGCCGCCCGGAGGCCCCTTCCGAGGATCCTTCGCCGGTGCCGGGGGCCCGGTGCCGCCCGGGCGGGGCCCGGTCCGGGCCGGCCGCGGCCGGCTGCTGCCCACCGTCCTCATCCTCGTCGCCGTCCTGGCCGTCATCGGCTGGGGCGCGACGCTGTGGACCGAGTTCCTCTGGTACGAGTCCGTCGGCTTCCGCAACGTCCTCACCACGCGGCTGCTGAGCCAGATCGGGCTCTTCCTCCTCGCCGGGGCCCTGACCGGGCTCGCGGTGTGGTCCGGCCTGTGGCTGGCGTGGCGGCACCGCCCGGTCTACGCACCCAGCACCCCGGAGCAGGCGGCCCTCGACCGCTACCGCAGCGCCCTGGACCCGATGCGTCGCCTGGTCTTCGTCGCCGTGCCCCTCCTGCTCGGCGCCTTCACCGGCACCGCCGCGGCGTCGCAGTGGCAGACCGTGCTCCTGTTCGTCAACCGCGAGCCCTTCGGCGTCGTCGACCCCCACCACGGCATCGACGTCGGCTTCTTCGTCTTCAGCCTGCCGTTCTGGCAGATGGTCGTCTCGTTCGCGACCCTCGTGCTGGGGCTGACCCTGGTCGGCGCCCTGCTCACGCACTACATCTACGGCGGCCTGCAGCTGCAGGGCGGCCCCGGCTCCTCCCGCACCACGACCGCCGCACGCGTCCACCTGGCGACCGTGCTGGCCCTGCTGCTGCTCGTCCGGGCCGGCGGCTACTGGATCGAGCGCTACTCGCTCTCCATGACCGAGCACGCCCGCATCACGGGTATGCAGTACACCGACGTCCACGCGGTGCTGCCGACGCGGGGAATCCTCGCCGTCGCGGCGCTGCTGTGCGCCCTGTTCTTCCTGTCGACCATCTGGACCCGGACCTGGCGCCTGCCCCTCATCAGCCTCGCCGGCCTCCTGGTGGTCGCCCTGCTGCTCGGAGGCGCCTACCCCGCGCTGGTGCAGCAGCTGAGGGTCGTGCCCTCGGAGGCCCAGCTCGAGGCGCCCTACATCGAGGACGCCATCCAGAGCACCCTGGCGGCCTACGACCTCGAGGGCATCGAGAAGATCGACTACAACGCCGAGACCGAGGCGGAGCCCGGCCAGCTGCGCAGCGACGCCGACACCGTGCCCGGCATCCGCATCGTCGACCCCTCCGTGGTCTCGCCGACGTTCCGTCAGCTCCAGGGCGTGAGGAACTACTACCAGTTCGCCGACGCCCTCGACGTCGACCGCTACGAGGTCGACGGGGAGCGGGTCGACACCGTGATCGCCGTCCGCGAGCTCAACCTCGCCGGCATCTCCGCCGGGCAGCGAAACTGGGTGAACGACCACACGGTCTACACCCACGGCTTCGGCGTCGTCGCCGCCTACGGCAACCGCCGCTCGGCCGAGGGCGAGCCGGTCTTCTACGAGCGCAACATCCCGCCGGTCGGCGGGCTGGGGGAGTACGAGCCCCGGATCTACTTCGGCGAGGCGTCGCCGACCTACTCGATCGTCGGTTCCCCCGCCGACGTGGCGCCCCGCGAGCTCGACTACCCCGCCAGCGGCCAGGACAGCGGAGCCGGCGAGGTCCGCAACACCTACGACGGGGTGGGCGGCGTCGCGATCGGCAACCTGGCCAGGAGGGCCGCCTACGCCATCAAGTACCGCCACCTGGAGATCCTGCTGTCCGACTCGGTCAACAGCGAGTCGGTCATGCTCGACCACCGCAACCCCCGCGAACGCGTCGAGCGCGTCGCGCCCTGGCTGCGCCTCGACGGCAACCCCTATCCGGCGATCGTCGACGGCCGGGTGCTCTGGATCATCGACGGCTACACCGTCAGCAGCCGCTACCCCTACAGCCAGCTCGAGGAGCTGGGCGAGGCCACCGCGGACTCGCTCCAGCAGGCGGAGAACATCCGTTCGATCGGGCAGGGCAAGGTCAACTACATCCGCAACTCGGTCAAGGCCACCGTGGACGCCTACGACGGCACCGTGAGCCTCTACACCTGGGACGAGGAGGACCCCCTCCTCAAGGCGTGGAGCAAGGTGTTCGACGGCAGCGTCCTGCCCATGGACGAGATCAGCGGTGACCTCATGAGCCACTTCCGCTATCCCGAGGACCTCTTCAAGGTCCAGCGCGAGGTGCTCTCCCGCTACCACGTCCAGGACGCGGGCTCGTTCTTCACCGGCCAGGACTTCTGGACCGTCTCCGAGGACCCGAGCGTCGAGGGCGAGGCCAAGCCCGACATCCCGCCCTACTACCTGTCCATCGCCATGCCCGGCCAGGACGAGCCCACGTTCAGCCTGACGACGACCTACATCCCGGCCGGTTCCGAGCGCCAGAACCTCACGGGCTACCTGGCCGTCGACGCCGACGCGGGCAGCGAGGCGGGGGAGCGCCGGGAGGACTACGGCACGATGCGGATGCTCGTGCTGCCGCGCGAGACCACGGTGCGCGGCCCCGGCCAGTTCCAGAACGAGGTCAACTCCTCCAACGAGGGGTCCGAGGCCTTCGACGTGACGCTGTCGCAGTTCCTCAACCTCAACCGCCAGCAGGGCTCGCAGGTGACGATCGGCAACCTGCTCACACTGCCCGTCGGCGGCGGCCTGCTCTACGTCGAGCCCGTCTACGTCCAGTCGGCCGGTGGGTCGTCCTACCCGCTCCAGCGGGTCGTCGTGGCGGCCTTCGGCAACGAGCTCGGCTGGTCCGACACCCTCGACGGTGCCCTGGACGAGCTCTTCGGAGGCGACTCGGGTGCCACCGCCGGTGACGCCGGCGACGAGGGTCCGACGACGAGCCCGCCCACCGACGGCGAGGACGGCGGCGAGGACGCGGGCGACCCGGGGGCCGAGCCGACGGGCGACCTCGCGGAGGCGATCGCCGAGATCCAGCAGGCCTACGAGGACGGCCAGGCCGCCCTCGAGGAGGGCGACTGGCAGGCCTACGGCGAGGCGCAGGAGCGTCTGCAGGAGGCCATCCGCAAGGCCGTCGAGGCCAGTCCGGAGGGCGGTTCCCTGACCCTGCCCGGCGGCGACGCCGGGGCGGACGACGCGACGCAGACCGACGCTCCCTGACGACGTCCGCACCGGGTGGCCGGACCCGATTTGGTCCGGCCGCCCGGTGTGGCGTAAGGTAGTGACCGCATCGCGGGGTGGAGCAGTTCGGTAGCTCGCCGGGCTCATAACCCGGAGGTCGCAGGTTCAAATCCTGCCCCCGCTACCACCCAGGACAGGCCCGGAGGATCTCCTCCGGGCCTGTTCTCGTGTCCGGGGCCGTCCGGGTGTGCGACACCTCCCGCGGGGCTCCAGCCACGAGCTCTCCCCGGCGGGCGCCGTCGGACGCCCGACGTAGAGTGGAGGACCTATGCCGCTGGACTTCCCGATCGCGACCACGACCCTGCCCAACGGGCTGCGCGTCGTCGTCAGCGAGGACCGTTCCGTGCCCAGCGTGTCGATCAACCTCTGGGTCGAGGTGGGCTCCCGTGACGAGGACCCGGGTCGCACCGGGCTGGCGCACCTCTTCGAGCACCTGATGTTCCAGGGGTCCGAGCTCGTCGAGGAGGGCGAGCACATGGCCCTCCTCATGTCCGAGGGCGGCCGCGCCAACGCGACCACGTCCTTCGACCGCACCACCTACGTCGAGTCGGTGCCGACGGGCGCGCTCGAGCTGGCGCTGTGGCTGGAGGCCGACCGGCACGGGCACCTGCTGCCCGCCGTGACGCAGGCCAACCTCGACAACCAGCGCGACGTCGTCGTCGAGGAGAAGCGCCAGCGCTACGACACCGTCCCCTACGGCCAGGCCCTCGCCCACGCGTGCCGGCTGCTCTTCCCCGAGGGCCACCCCTACCGGCACACCACGATCGGGGACATGGCCGACCTGCAGGCCGCGACGCTCGACGACGTCCACGCCTTCTACACCACCCACTACGGGCCCCGGCGGAGCATCCTCACCCTCGTCGGTGACGTCTCCGCCGACGAGGCGTTCGCACTGGCCGAGCGCTACCTCGGGCACCTGGAGGACGGGTCGGCACCTCGCCGCGCCCCGGCGGCGCCGCTGGGGCCGCTCGCCGCCCCGGTCGAGCTCGACGTCGTGGAGGAGGTGCCCAGCGAGCGGCTCTACCTCGCCTTCCGGCTGCCGGCGGTGACCGACCCGGAGTTTCTGCCCTGCGCCCTGGCGCTCGACGCGCTGGCCGGGCTCGGCGTCTCGCGGCTCCACCTGCGCCTGCTGCGGCGCGAGGAGACGGCCAGCGGCGTGCACGCCACCGCCCTCGGGCTCGCGGGCGGCACCTCGCTGGGGCTGGTCGTCCTCGACGTCTCGGACGGGGTCGACCCGGCGATCGTGGAGGCGGCCGTGCACGAGGAGCTCGAGGCCCTTGCCGCCGGCGGCCCCCTGGAGGCGGAGCTCGAGGCCTCCCGTGCCGACACCGAACGCTCGTGGCTCGAGGCGATGGCCAGCTTCGACGAGCGAGCCGACCTCCTCAGCCGGGCGACGTCCGTCCACGGCGACCCCGGCCAGGTCAACCGCTACCTCGACGACGTCCTGGAGGTGACCGGCGAGCAGGTGCGGGCTGCCGCCGCCCGCTGGCTGGCCCCGACCGCCGCCGCGACCCTGCGCTACCGCCGCCCGGCGGAGAGCCTGGACGCGCAGGACGAGATGGCCGGTGACGTCGAGGCCGTCGTGGCCCACGCCCCGGACGGGGTCGAGCGATGAGCCGCGTCCTGGAGCGCCCGGTCGTCCGACCGCCCCGCGCCTGGACCTTCCCGGTGCCCGCGGAGTCGCAGCTGCCCAACGGCCTGCGCCTCCTGCTCGTCGACCTGCCCGGCCAGCACGTGCTCTCGCTCCGCCTGAGCCTGCCCCTCCCCGTCTCCTCGGAGGCGCGGGGGACCGAGGGCTCGACCCTGCTCATGGCGCGCGCCCTGGACGAGGGGACGTCCGCCCGCACCAGCGAGGAGATCGCCGAGCTGGCCGAGCGGCACGGCATCGCCTGGGGCGCCGGCGCGGGCGAGCGGGGGGTCCACCTCGGCCTGGAGGTCACCTCCCGCCACCTGGCCACGGCGGCGGAGCTGATGGCCGAGTGCCTCGCCGAGGCGAGCTTCCCGCAGGCCGAGGTGGCCCGCCTGGTGCGGCACCGGCTGGTGGACATCGCCCACGACGAGGCCGACCCGGGCTCGCGCGCCGCCCTCGAGTTCGCGCGCACCTACTACGACGACCGTGACCGGCCGCACCTGCCCGTCGGCGGCACCAGGGGCACGGTCGCCCCCGTGACCCGCGAGCTGCTGCTCGAGCGTCACCGGCTCCTCGGCCCGGCCGGCGGTGCCGTGGTGCTGGCGGGCGACCTCTCCACGGTCCCCGACCCCGAGGGCCTCCTGGCCGCCACGCTCGGGGCCTGGGCGGGGTCCGGTCGAGCGGGCGAGCGCCCCGGACAGGCCCGACGGGCTCCGGACGCCGGCCGCGTCGTGCTCGTCCCGCGTCCGGGTCTGGCCCAGACGGAGGTCTACCTCGGCCGGCCCGGCCCCGACCGGCGCACGGCGCACGGGTGGGGCACCTTCCAGGCTCTCGGCATGCTGCTGGGCGGATCGCCCCACGCGCGCATCGACCGCGTCCTGCGCGAGGAGCGCGGCTACACCTACGGCATGCGCGCGGGCTTCCGGCCGCGTGCCTCGGGCGGTCTCACCGTGGTCGGGGGGTCGGTGCGCGCCGACGCCACGCTCGACGCGCTGCGCGAGCTGCTCCTGATCCTGGACACCCCGGGCTCGGAGCTGACCGGGCGCGAGGTGCGCGAGGCGGCCGACTTCCTGGCCCGCACGGCGCCCGGTCGCTACGGCACCGCCGACGCCGTGGCGGAGGAGGTCGTCGCCCTCGTCAGCGACGGCCTCGAGCCGGACCAGGTGACGCGGACCATCGACCAGCTGCGCGAGCTCACCGTCGAGCAGGTCGCCGCGGCCTGGGACGAGGTGCGCTCCGGCCCGGCGTGGACCCTCGTCCTGGTGGGCGACCCGGAGCACGCCGAGGGCGTCGCCGACCTGGGCATGGGGCCGGTCGTCGTCGTGGACTGACGGACGGTCAGCCCTGAGCGCCCGTCGACGGCGCCAGCGCGCCCAGCACGGCGTCGTGGAGCACGCCGTTGGTGACGACCACCGGGGTCGAGGTGGTGCCCGTGCCGGGTCCGACCACCTCGGCGCCCCACGGGTCGGTCATCCGCCCGCCCGCCTCGCGCACGAGCGCGTTGAGCGTGGAGAGCTGGTAGCGGTCCATGCTCGCCGCCAGTGCGACGTCGGTGGCCCCCTCGGCCGTGAGGGCGTGGCTCCAGAAGTCGCCGTAGGCCCGCGTGCGCCATACCCGGTCGGAGAGCTGGGCGAAGCCCTGCCCGTGGGGGCCGAACAGCCAGGAGGCGACCTCGTCGACCGAGACCGAGGCGTGCTCGAGGACCGAGGTGTCGGAGACCGCGACCTGCCGCGCCCGGCTGAGCTGACGACCGGTCCAGGCGCCCGATCCCGTGCCCGCCCACCAGCGCCGGGCCAGCGACGGCGCCGCGACCAGGCCGAGCACCGGCTGGTCCTCGACGACCAGGGAGATGAGGGTGGCCCAGACCGGGACGCCGCGCACGTAGTTGGCCGTGCCGTCGAGGGCGTCCAGGACCCAGCGCCGGTCGCCCTGGCCGGTGGGCTCGAGCACCCGGCCCTCGACCCGGTCGCGGGGGCGCGTGCGCTGCAGCTGGTGGCGCAGCAGCTCCTCGAGCCGCTCGGTGGCCTGCGTCGTCAGGGCCCCGTCGTCGGTGACGGAGACCTTGAGGTCGAGCGAGCCGAAGAGGTCCAGCGCCGTGCGCTCGACGGCGTCGGCGAGGACGTGCGCGAGGCGGAGGTCGTCGTCGAAGGTGGCCACCGGCCCACCGTAGCCGCAGGTCGCGGCCCCGCCCGGGATCCTCGCCGGGGACGGCCCCACTCAGCCGCGCTCGTCGCCGGAACGGCTGCGCAGCAGGCGACGCAGGGACTCCAGCCGCCCCGGTCCCGACGGCCCGGCATGGCCCTGCGCGACCCACTCGTCCAGGGCGCAGTCGGGCTCGTCGTGGCTGCACCCGCGCGGGCAGCCGGCCGTGCCGGGCGCGAGGTCGTCGAAGTGCTCGACGAAGGTCGCGGGGTCGACGTGCCCGAGACCGAAGGACCGCACGCCGGGGGTGTCCACGACCCAGCCACCCTCCGGCAGGGGCAGGGCCACGGCCGAGGTCGAGGTATGGCGTCCCCGCCCGGTGACCTCGTTCACCGATCCCGTCGCACGCCCGGCCTCCGGCACGAGCGCGTTGACGAGGGTGGACTTGCCCACCCCGGAGTGCCCGACCAGCACGCTGACGCGGTCCACCAGGTGGGCGCGGACCTCCTCGACGGACGCGGGGTCCAGGCTCTCGCGCCCGTCGGACGCAGGGCCGGCGGCCCGGGTGATGACGTGGGGGACGTCGAGCGAGCGGTAGTGCTCCAGGAACGGGCCGGGATCGGCCAGGTCGGCCTTCGTCAGGACCAGCAGGGGGTCGAGGCCCGCGTCGTAGGCGGCGACGAGGCACCGGTCCACCATCCGGGGCCGGGGCTCGGGGTTGGCCAGCGCGGTGACGACGACGAGCTGGTCGGCGTTGGCGACGATGATGCGCTCGACGGTGTCGGAGTCGTCCGCGCTCCGCCGCAGCACCGTCTCCCGCTCCTCGATGCGGACGATGCGGGCCAGCGTGTCGGGCTGCCCCGAGGTGTCGCCGACCATGGCGACGCGGTCGCCGACCACGATGCGGGTCCTGCCCAGCTCGCGCGCCCGCATGGCCACGACGGTGCGCTCGCCGACCCGGGTCGTGTAACGGCCGCGGTCCACCCCGACGACCATGCCGACGACGGCGTCCTCGTGGGCGGGCCGCTCCTTGGTGCGGGGACGGCTTCCGCGCCGCGAGGGGCGCGTGCGGACGACCGACTCGTCCAGGTGGTCGTAGCGGCTCACGGGCGGTCGTCCCCCGCGTCCCGGCCGGTGGCGACGGCCCCGGCCCAGGCCAGGTGGAAGTCGGGGAAGGTCTTGTCGGCCGTGGTCACGTCCTCGATCTCGACCCCGGGGACCACGGCCCCCACCACGGCGGCGAACATCGCCATCCGGTGGTCGTGGTAGGTGCGCAGCAGGGCTCCCGAGAGCCCGGTCGGCTCCACGACCAGGCCGTCGTCGGTCTCCCGGGCCCGGCCCCCCAAGCGGCCGATCTCGGTGACGAGCGCCGCCAGCCGGTCGGTCTCGTGACCTCGCAGGTGGGCGATGCCGCGGAGCCGGCTCGGCCCGTCGGCGAGGGTGGCCAGGGCCGCCACGACGGGGGTCAGCTCCCCGACGGCGGAGAGGTCGAGGTCGACGCCCGTGAGCCGGCCGTCGCCGGCCCCCTGCACGAGCAGGCCCTCCGGCGACAAGGAGGTGGTGGCGCCCATCCCTTGGAGGATCCGGCGCAGGCCGTCGCCGGGCTGCGTCGTCGTGGTCGGCCAGTCCCTGACGGTCACCGTGCCACCGGTCACCGCCGCCAGCGCGAGGAAGGGTGCCGCCGAGGACAGATCGGGCTCGACGACGACGTCGAAGGCCGCGACCGGCCCGGGCTCGACGCGCCAGGAGTGCTGGTCGGGCCGGTGGACCCGCACCCCGACCTGCTCGAGCACCTGGAGGGTCATCTCCACGTGGGGGAGGCTGGGCAGCGAGGCGCCGGTGTGGCGCAGCAGGAGCCCCTGCTCGAAGCGGGCGCCCGCGAGCAGCAGGGCCGAGACGAACTGCGAGCTCGCCGAGGCGTCGATCTCCACGGTGCCGCCGCGCAGGCCGCCCCGACCGTCCACGGTGTAGGGGAGGGTGCCACGACCGCCGTCCTCCACGTCGGCGCCCAGCCCGCGCAGCGCCTCGAGGACCGGTCCGACGGGCCGCAGCCGGGCGGTGGGGTGGCCGTCGAAGCGGACGGGCCCCGCGGCCAGGGCCGCGACCGGAGGCACGAAGCGCATCACCGTGCCGGCCTGGCCGCAGTCGACGTCCACGTCCCCGTGCAGGGCGACGGGCGGGGTGACGAACCACGCCTGGTCGTCGCGGTCGTCGACCTCGACCCCCAGGGCGCGCAGCGCGTCGACCATGCGCTCGCTGTCGCGGGACCGCAGCGGTCGGCGCAGGGTGCTCGTGCCCTCGGCGAGGGCGGCGAGCACGAGCCAGCGATTGGTCAGCGACTTGCTCCCGGGGACCGTCACGACGGCGTCGACCGGTCCGGAGGCGGACGGTGCGGGCCAGGGCAACGGGTCGGTCATCGAGCAGATCCTTCGCGGGAGGGGGCTCTCACGGTAGCGCGGAGAGGAGGTCGGAGACCGCGGCCCGGACGGTGGCCAGGTCGCGGCTGGGTGAGTGGGCGCCGGGGACGGGGACCAGGGTCAGCCGCTCGCGCTCGCTCCCGACCGCGGCGGCGATCTCCTCAGGTCCCCCGAAGGGGTCGCGGGTGCCCTGGACCACGAGGGTGGGCAACCCCGCCGCCAGGGGCAGGAGGAGCTCCTCGGCCCTGCTGCGCTCCGGCTTGCCCGGTGGGTGCAGGGGAAAGGCCAGGCAGACCACGGCGGCCACCGCGGGCCCCGCCCCCGCGACGCTGGTCCGGCAGGCCACCCGTGCTCCTGCGCTGCGCCCGCCGACGACCCACGGGCGGGGCAGCGGGGCGTAGGTCTCCTGCCAGCCGGGGTCTGCCAGCGCGACCATGACGTCCTGCCAGGCCAGGTCCAGGCTGGCCGGGCGCGACGCCACCCGGCGACCGGCCACGCGCCAGGGCTGGTCGACGAGCACGACCGTCCAGCCCTCCTCGACCAGCCCACCCAGGGCGAGCACGTCGGCGGCGTCGCGCGAGCCGCCCGCGCCGTGCCCGAGCAGGAGGGTGCCCCTGGGTGCGGTCGCGCCGGCGGCGGGGATCACGCGCACCTGGGCGGTGCCCTCGCCCGTGGTCACGTCCGTGCGCGGTGCGTCCCGTGCCTCGTCCGGGATCATCCGCCGAGGACCTCGCCCGTCGCCGGGTCGACCGCGCCGACCAGCTGGTCGCGCGGGAGCGGGTCCAGGAGCGCGGGGCCGTTGCTGCGCGAGGAGTTGACGGCCGTGCTGACGGCCCAGGCGCGGAACCGACCGGGCACGTGCGAGGCGTCCAGCAGCGAGCGGACCTCGTCGGGCGACGTGAGCGCCGGGTCGAGCCAGTCGTCCCACAGGGCGGGGTCGAGCGCGACCGGCTGACGGTCGTGGATGCGGTCGAGGCCGGGCTCGGCCGAGGTCGTCAGGATCGTGTAGGAGACGATCCACGACAGCGGGTCCTCGGCGGGGGCGTCGGGCTCCTTCCAGAACTCGTAGAGCCCGGCGAGCGCCAGCGGGGCGTCGTCGGCCCGGGTGATGAAGAACGGCTGCTTGCGCGGCCGCCCCTTGGCGTCGGTCGCGACCGGGCTCGCCTGCCACTCGTACCAGCCGGTGACCGGGACGAGACAGCGCCGCCCGGCCGCGGCGCGGGCGAAGGCGGGCTTGTCCAGCACGCTCTCGACCCGGGCGTTGGTCATCCGCGCGCCGACGGAGGGGTCCTTGGCCCAGGACGGCACCAGGCCCCAGGTGAGCAGCCGCAGCTGCCGCAGCGGTGCGGCGTCCTCGGCGCCCCTGGGCGCCCTCGTCAGGACGACCGGCGCCTGCTTGCTCGGGGCGACGTTGTGGTCGGGGGCGCCCGGCGGCGGCTGCTGGGGATTCTTCAGGACGCTGCGCGAGGGCTCGGCGGTGGCGTCCAGGTCGACCTCGTAGTCCTCGACCAGCTCGTCGGGGTGGGCCGTGGCTGCATACCTGCCGCACATCAGGGCACCGTCACTGCACGTAGCTCGCCAGGAAGTTGCCCATCCGCTCCAGCGCCGCCTGCAGGTCGGTGCCCCAGGGCAGCGTGACGATCCGCAGGTGGTCCGGGGTCGGCCAGTTGAAGCCGGTGCCGTGCACGACCAGGATCTTCTCCTGCTCCAGCAGGTCGAGGACGAGCCTCTCGTCGTCGCGGATCTCGTGCACCTCGGGGTCGAGCCGCGGGAAGACGTAGAGCGCTCCCTGCGGCCGGGCCACCGACACGCCGTCCATGGCGGAGAGCATCCGCACGGCGATGTCCCGCTGCTCGGTCAGCCGGCCGCCCGGGGCCACCAGTTCCTCGATGCTCTGGTGTCCCGAGACCGCCACCTGGATGGCGTGCTGGGCGGGCACGTTGGGGCACAGGCGGGTGGAGGCCAGCAGCTCGATGCCCTGGAGGAAGCCCGCCGCGTGGGCGGTCGGCCCGGTGATCGCGACCCATCCGGCCCGGTAGCCGGCGACCCGGTAGGTCTTCGACAGGCCGTTGTAGGTCAGGCAGAGCAGGTCGGGCGCGAGCGTGGCCAGCGAGGTGTGCTTCGCCCCGTCGTAGAGGATCCGGTCGTAGATCTCGTCGGCCAGCAGCAGCAGCGAGTGCTCCCGGGCCACCTCGACGAGCTGCTCGAGGACCGCCTTCGAGTAGACGGCCCCCGTGGGGTTGTTGGGGTTGATGACGACGATGGCCTTGGTGCGCGGCGTCACCTTGGCGCGGATGTCCTCCACCGAGGGGTTCCAGCCGTCCTCCTCGTCGCAGAGGTAGTGGACGGGGGTCCCGCCCGCGAGGCTCGTCGCGGCGGTCCACAGCGGGTAGTCGGGGGAGGGGATCAGCACCTCGTCGCCGTCGTCGAGGAGCGCCTGGAGCGTCATCATGATCAGCTCGGACACGCCGTTGCCCAGGTAGACACGGTCGACGTCGAGCGCCGGGAAGCCGGGGACCTCCTGGTAGCGGGAGACGATCGCGCGCCGCGCGGGAAGGATGCCCTTGGAGTCGGAGTAGCCCTGCGCCGTGGGCAGGGCGGCGATCATGTCCTGGAGGATCGTGTCCGGCGCCTCGAAGCCGAAGGGTGCCGGGTTGCCGATGTTGAGCTTGAGGATCCGGTGCCCCTCGGCCTCGAGCTGGGCGGCCCTGGCCGCGACCGGCCCCCGGATCTCGTAGAGCACGTTCTGCAGCTTGAGCGGCTGGTTCAGCGGCTTGAGGTGGTGCCGGGGTACGGGGTTCACCCTCTTATGGTCCCACTTCCGTGGCGGTACGCTGGGACCCGGCCAACCGCACGGGGGTGAGGGACGAAGGGACACCGCTGTGCGTCGGAAGGACCTGGGGCTGATCGGGCTCGCGGTCCTGACCGTGGGGCTGGTCGCCCTGACGCTGCTCCGCACCGCGCTGCCCGGGACCGGGGTGGACCTCCGGGACCTGCCCTCGGGCGTGGAGACCACCCCCGCCACGGCCGATCCTGCGCGGTCGACGGGGGAGCCCGTCCCCACCGAGGATCCCGACGCGCCCCGCCCCGCGGGCGACCCCCTGGGTGCCGCCCGCGCCGTGCTGGCCTCGGGGGCCCCGGTCGTGGTGGCCGCACTGGGGGACTCCACGGGCAACGAGACGTGGGAGTGGACCTACACGTGGGCCCGGGACCTCGGCACGGACCGGCCGGTCACCGTCGTGTCGTGGAACGAGTGGACCGAGGCGGGCTACATCGAGCCCCGGCTCGTCTCCGACGGGGGAGCGGGCCCGGCAGCGGGGGCGGTGACCATCTACAGCGGCCACCACACCGGCGCGCGTGCCGGCTACGTCGCCGAGCACGCCGGTGCGCTCCTTCCCGAGCGGCCGGACCTCGTCCTGCTCAACTACGGGCACAACTCGCCCGCGTCCGAGATCGCCGCCGAGCTCGCCGAGGCGCTGGACGCGGTGCGGGGGAGCGCGGGCAGGGACGTCCCCGTCGTCGTGATCCTCCAGCAGCCCCGTCTGGACGGCGAGGGGGCGGACGTGCGGGAGGCGGTGGCCGACTGGGCGACGCAGGAGGGGCTGGGGATCGTCGACGTGGCGCGGGCCTTCTCGGAGAGCGGCCGGCCCCTCGCGGACCTGCTGGCCGACCCCGTGCACCCCAACGAGGCGGGCACCCGCATCTGGGCTGACGCGGTGGCCCGGGCCCTCGGGCCACCCGCCGACGGGGAATGAAGCCGCACCCGGTGCCGTTCTCACCTGCGTCCCCACCGTGCAGGAGGCACCCTTGCTCATCACCGCAGTCACCCCCGGCGAACGCGTCGGCGCCAGCGCCCTCGTCCAGGGTTCCGGGCTAGGCTGGTCGACAATGACTACCGACCAGCCGACCATCGAGGAGCTCGAGGCCCAGGCCGTGGCGGAGGCCGACGCCACCGTGGACGTGGCGACGGAGACTCCCGAGGAGCGGGCCGCCCGGTTCGAGCGCGAGGCGATGCCGCTGCTCGACCAGATGTACAGCGCCGCCTTGCGCACGACCCGCAACCCCACGGACGCCGAGGACCTGGTCCAGGAGACCTACGCCAAGGCGTTCGCGGCCTTCCACCAGTACCGGCCGGGGACCAACCTGAAGGCGTGGATGTACCGCATCCTCACCAACTCCTACATCAACAGCTACCGCAAGAAGCAGCGCCAGCCGCTGGAGTCCGACGCGGCCGAGGTCGAGGACTACCAGCTGGCGCGCGCCGCGTCGCACACGTCCTCCGGGCTGCGGTCGGCCGAGGCCGAGGCGCTCGACCACCTGCCGGACAGCGACGTGACGCGCGCGCTCGCCTCCATCGGCGAGGACTTCCGCCTCGCGGTCTACCTCGCCGACGTGGAGGGCTTCTCCTACAAGGAGATCGCCGAGATCATGGACACCCCCATCGGCACCGTGATGTCCCGGCTGCACCGCGGCCGCAAGCAGCTGCGCGAGCTGCTCACCGACTACGCCCGCGAGCGCGGGTTCGTCAAGGAGGGCACCCGATGAGCCGGCACGAGGAGAAGGGCGCGGCCGACTGCGCCGACGTGGTCCTGCGCCTGTTCGAGTACGTCGACAACGAGGCCGGACCGGTCGACCGGGCACGGATCGAGGCGCATCTCGACCAGTGCGGTCGCTGCCTCGCCGAGTACGAGCGCGACCTGCTGGTGAAGGCGCTCGTGCGCCGGGCCTGCGCCTGCGAGCAGGCGCCGGACACCCTCCGGAGCCAGATCCTGACCCGCATCACGGCCACCGCCACCTCCGTCACGGTGGTGGAGCAGCGCCGGCCCGAGCAGGGCTGACACCAGGCACGACAGAAGGGCCGGTCCGCACCAGGTGCGGACCGGCCCTTCTCGTCTGCTGTCGCGAACGCTCAGGCGTTGGGCTTGCGCCCGTGGTTGGCGCCCTTCTTCTTGCGGTCGCGACGCTTGCGTGCACGCTTGCTCATACTTGCCTCCCGGGGGTCGTGGTGTCTGCGGAGTCCAGCTCCGGCTCGGCACCACAGGGCCCGCCGGAGACGATCCGACCCATCATCGCACACGCGTCGGCGCCCATCCGAACCCGCTGTGATACAGATCACACGTAACGTAAAGACTTGTCCAAATTTCCACGTCAGACGCCTCTTCGTCTCGACCCCTGTGCGCGCGCTGTGGGACAGTTGGGACACGGCCGACACGCGCCGGCAACCCCGACCGAAGTGCCTATCCCGTGGCACGCACGAAAGGAAGTCATCGTGCTGCAGCTCCTGAACCTGCTCTCCGGCTTCTCGTTCTCCGCTCCGTTCACCGCCATCTCCGACGGCATCCTCAACTGGGAGGACTGACGAGCGACCAGCGACAGAGGGGCGAAGGGCGGACCGCCCTTCGCCCCTCTTCCGTTCGAGTAGGCCTCGTCATCACGCTCCTGGCCACGGTGGCCGGGGGTTTCTGCTGGTGGGGCTGGCACCTCCTGGGGGAAGGGGCCCGGCTCGAGCCGGGCGTGGTGCTCCCGCTCGCGGTGCTCGGCCTGGGCGGCGTCCTCCTGCGGGAGCGCAACCTCGGGCCGCACCTCGGCGTCTCGGTCAGTTCCGTCGTGCTCGCGGCCGCGGTCGCGCTCGTCGGCCCGGTCGGGGCGGCGCTGGTCGGCATGTTCGCCTACCTCTGCGACGTGCGTCAGCAGCGGCTGCGGACCCGGCTGTTCAACGCCGCGATGGCGGCCGCCATCGGGGCGGTGGGAGGCGTGGTCTACCTGCTGCTCGCCGACGGGCTCGCGACCGACGTCGAGCTCGACCGTCCGCTCCTGGACGCCGGGCTGCCCCTGGCCGTGGCCCACGGCGCGATGACGCTCCTCAACGCGGTCTCGATCGGGCTGATGGCCAACGCGGTCCGCGGCAGCCACGTGCTCACCGTGGCGGGCGAGGCGCTCCGCACCCTCGGCTGGGGCACCCTCACGCATCTCGTCGTGGGGTTCCTCTTCGTGGTCCTGTGGGTGGGCCCCGACCTCGGTGCCCTCAGCGCGCTCTTCGTGCTGGGGCCGCTCGTCGTCGCGCACTGGTCCATCGGGCGCGAGGCCCTGGCGCGCCGCGAGCACCAGGAGACGGTCACGACGTTCGTCGCCGCCCTGGAGGAGGCGGACCCCGTGTCGGTGGGCCACAGCGCCCGGGTGGCGGACCTGGCCGACCGGATGGCCGGCATCCTGGACCTCGGGGGGCAGCAGGCCGAGGACCTGCGCTACGCCGCCCTCCTCCACGACATCGGCCTCGTGGCGGTGCGGCCCGAGCTGCCCACCGACGTCGAGCCCGACGACATCGCCTACCTCAGCGCCATCAGCGGTCACCCGGAGGCGGGGGTCGCGGTGCTGAAGGGCATGGACTTCCTCACCGGCGCGCTGCCCGCCATCGCCCACCACCACGAGCGCTTCGACGGCCGCGGCTATCCCGCCGGCCTCGAGGGGGAGACCATCCCGCTCGCGGCCCGCATCATCGCCGTCGCCGACGCCTACGACGCGCTCACGACGGACGGCGCCGGCACCCCGGTCCCGCGCGAGGAGGCGCTCGCCGAGATCCGGAGCCGGGCCGGCACGCAGTTCGACCCGCAGGTCGTCGACGCCCTCGCGGAGGTCCTCTCGCGCGCGGGGGCGCAGCCCGTGGTCGAGGAGGCGGCAGCCGACCCCCACGCACCCGAGCAGGTCCGTGCCGCCGGTCCCGACGCCCGCGCGGCACGCCCGCGGTGGGACCACGACCATCCGTCGGTGAGCGACACCTTCGCCGAGTGGCAGCCCGACCCGGGGGTGAGGGTGCCGTGACGCTGCAGATCGCGGTCGTCGCCCTCCTGGCGATGGTCGTCGGCGAGGCCTGGCGCATCGCGGTGCCGGGGGTGGTCCGCGACGCACCGCTGGCCCAGGCCACCGCCGTGGCGCTCGTGGTCTCCACGGGGTGGCCGTCCGGCGAGGGGGACCCCAACTCCCTGCTCGGGCTCCTCGGCCCGCTCGCGCTCGCCTGCCTGGCCACCGTGGGCGTCGGGGTCGCGCGCCGGCGCTGGGGCTCGCTGCGTCACGACCTGGCCCGAACGGTGTCCACGGTCGTCGTCGCCGGGGTCCTGGCCCGGATCGGCCCGGGAGGCGCCCGCAGCCTGCTGGAGCGGGCCACCACCCAGGAGGGGGACCCGGCGCCCCTGATGGCGCTCCTGCTGCTCGTGGTCGCCGTCGTGGCAGTCGGCGTGCCCGTCGTGGCCCGGGCGGCCTACGAGGCGCTGCGCGAGCGCGGATCGCTGCGCGCCACCGTCGGCGGGCACCTGGTGCGTCACGGTCCGCTGGCCCTCGCGACCGCCTCGACCGCGGCCGTGATGGCGCTCTCCCTGAGCGACCTCGGCTGGCCCACCTTCGTGCTCTTCCTCGTGCCGATGGCCCTGCTCCAGCCCGCGGTGGCGAGGCAGCGCCGGATCCGCGAGGCTCAGCGCCAGACCCTCTTCGCCCTGTCGCGGCTCACCGACCAGGCAGGCCTCACGGCACCGGGGCACGCCGTGCGGGTCGCCCGACTGGCGGTGCCCGTCGCACGCGAGGCCGGGGTGGACGACGCGGACCTGCCGGACGTGGAGGCGACCGCCCTCCTGCACGACGTCGGCCAGGTCGGCCTGTGGCGCCCGATCCCGGGCGGTGCGACGGTGGAGATCTCGCTGCGCGACCAGCGACGCATCGCCGCCACCGGTGCGGCGGTCCTGGCCCGCACCGCCGAGCTCTCCCGGCTCGCTCCCCTGGTCGCGGACGTCGGGGTGCCCCACCACTGGGCGGTCGAGCGGGGAGACGTGGCGATGGCGTCCCGCGTGGTCCGGGTGATCTCCGCCTACGACGACCTGACCGGGACCGGCACCCGGCTGAGCGGCGCGCACAGCCCGGCCGAGGCCGTGGAGCGGATCCTGCGTGCGACGCCCTACGAGTACGACCCCGACGTCGTGGACGCGCTCATCCGGCACCTGGTGCGCACCGGGGTGCTCGGCAGCACCGACCTGGGGCGTCTGCGCCAGCTGCTCCCGGGCTCACGGGCGGCGGCCTCCGAGCGGGCGTCGTAGCCTGAGCCCGTGCTTCTCGCGATCGACACCTCGACCACGGCCATCGGTGCCGCCCTGCACGACGGCACCGGGGTGGTGGCCACGGTCGTGCACGAGGACGCCCGCCGGCACGGGGAGCTGCTCGCCCCCGGCGTCGCCGAGGTGCTCGAGCGTGCCGGGGTGGACCGCGAGGAGCTGACGGGCATCGTCTGCGGCGTCGGCCCCGGCCCCTTCACCGGTCTGCGCGTGGGCGTGGTCACCGGTCTCGTGCTCGCGCACGCCCTCCGCCTGGCCCCGCCGGCCGGCGTCTGCTCCCTCGACGCGCTCGCCCACGAGGTGGCCACCTCGGGCGCCCACCTCGGGCGTCTGCTCGTGGCGACCGACGCCCGCCGCAAGGAGGTCTACTGGGCGGTCTACGACGTCACGCCGGAGGGGGCGAGGAGGCTGGACGGTCCCGGCGTCGCCCGCGCCGCCGACCTTCCCGACGACGTCCGGGCCCTGCCGGTCGTCGGGCGGGGCGCCGAGCTCTACGCCGAGCACCTGCCGCACCGGCTCCCCGACGGGCCGCGAGACGTCGACCCGGGCGTGCTCGCCGACCTCGCCGTGCGCCTGCTCAACGGCTCCCACCCGGACGCCGCGACCGGTCTGCTCGACCCTGAGCCCCTCTACCTGCGCCGGCCCGACGCCGTGGCCGCCCCCGGCACCGCGATGGCGACGGCTGCGCGGCCGGGAACGCCGTCGTGAGGGTGCGCGAGGCGGGCTGGCGCGACCTGGCGGGCATGGCCCGTCTCGAGGCCGAGTGCTTCCCCGTCGACGCCTGGTCCGAGGGGCTCTTCTGGTCCGAGTTCGCGCAGCGTCCGCAGCGGGCCTACTGGGTCGCGACGGCCGACGACGCGGACGGCACGATCGCCGGCTACGCCGGGCTCAGCACCGCGGGCGAGGACGCCGAGGTGATGACGATCGCCGTCGGCCCGGAGCACCGCGGGACGGGCCTGGGTGCGCGCCTGCTGGACCTCCTCCACGAGACCGCCGCCGCGGCGGGGGCGTCGGGCGTCCTGCTCGAGGTCCGCGCCGACAACGAGCCGGCCCGCGGCCTCTACGCCACGCGGGGCTACCAGCTCGTGCACACCCGGCGTGGCTACTACCGATCCGCCCAGGGCGCTCCCGCCGTGGACGCCCTCGTCCTGCGCAAGGAGCTGACCCGATGACGACCGACGGACCCCTGGTGCTGGGCATCGAGACCAGCTGCGACGAGACGGGCGTCGGCATCGTGCGCGGGCAGACGCTGCTCGTCGACACGGTCGCGAGCAGCGTGGACGAGCACGCGCGCTTCGGCGGTGTCGTGCCCGAGGTGGCCAGCCGCGCTCACCTCGAGGCGATGGTCCCGACGATCGAACGTGCCTGCGCCGACGCCGGTGTACGGCTCGAGGACCTCGACGCCGTCTCGGTGACCGCGGGGCCCGGTCTCGCGGGCGCGCTCCTCGTGGGTGTCGCCGCCGCCAAGGCGCTCGCGCTGGGCCTCGGCAAGCCGATCTACGGCGTCAACCACCTGGCCGCCCACGTGGCGGTCGACGTGGTGGAGCACGGTCCGCTGCCCGAGCCCACCATGGGCCTGCTCGTCAGCGGCGGTCACTCCAACCTGCTGCTCGTGCCCGACGTCACCCACGACATCCGGTCGCTGGGGTCGACGATCGACGACGCCGCGGGGGAGGCCTTCGACAAGGTCGCCCGGCTGCTGGGCCTGCCCTTCCCGGGCGGTCCGCACATCGACCGGGCGGCCCGGGAGGGCAACCAGCTCGCGATCGACTTCCCGCGCGGGCTGACAGCGGGCAGGGACATGCAGCGCCACCGCTTCGACTACTCCTTCTCCGGCCTGAAGACCGCCGTGGCCCGGTGGGTCCAGGCGCGCCAGGAGAGCGGGGAGCCGGTGCCCGTGGCCGACGTCGCGGCGAGCTTCCAGGAGGCGGTCGTGGACGTGCTCACCCGCAAGGCGGTGCTGGCCTGCCAGGAGCACGGGGTCGACGACCTGCTCATCGGCGGCGGCGTGGCGGCCAACTCCAGGCTGCGGGCGATGGCCCAGGAGCGCTGCGACGCCGCGGGGATCCGGCTGCGCGTCCCGCGGCCGGGCCTGTGCACCGACAACGGGGCGATGGTGGCCGCGCTCGGCGCCGAGATGGTGACGAAGGGGCGCGAGGCCTCCCGCCTCGACCTGCCCGCCGACTCGTCCCAGCCGGTGGAGCAGGTCCGCTCCTAGGCCGGGGGTCCGGGGGCGCGCCCCTGGGGGCGCACCACCACGGCCGACGGCGCGCCGGCGATCCGGGTGAGCACGAGGGTGGCCTCCGGGGCACCGCGACCACCGCGCAGCCGCAGCTCGGTGCGGAAGCGCTCGACGTCCGTGGGGACCCCGCGCTTCTTCAGGGTCACCCGGCCGACGCCGCGCTCGCGCAGCCAGGCGCGCACGGGGCGTGCGTGCAGCGGCAGGACCTCCTCCACCGCGAACCAACGCGCCCAGGACAGCTCGACCGGTGCGGGGGCCGTGACATAACCCACCCCGCCGTCGAGCTCACGCCCGTCGACCGTGGCGGCCAGCGCTCCCGCCAGGCCGGCGGCCAGGACCGCGCCGTCGGGCTCGGCCAGCCAGGCATCCGGCTGCTCCCCGGGCGTCAGCGGGGGCGGGGCGTCCTCGGCGGGCCGCACCACCTCCCAGGAGGCGTCCTCGGGGCCCGACGTGCCGACGACCGCGCTCCCGCCTGGGAGGCGCACCGCGGCGCCCCACCAGACGACGCACTCGACGACGTCCCCGTCGAGGGAGACCCACTCCGCCTCCGTACCCGCCGGAAGGTCGCCCACGGAGAAGCCGGGCGAGAGCTTGGCCCCGGTCGCCGTGGCCCGGGCGGCCACCCCGAGGACGTGCTCCCAGGACGGCGAGAGGTCGGAGAGCCGGAAGAGCCGGCGGGTGCGGCCCTGCGCGTCGGCGACGCCGGCCGTGCGGCGGGCCGGGTCGAGCCAGGCGCCGTCCCCGTCGGCCACCGGAATGTCGTGCACGTCGGCCCGCAGCACCCGGGCCCGCGGGTAGGGGGCGAGGTTGGCCGTCGCGGCCGCGGCGACCTCCTCGTCACGCTCGACCGCCGTCACGGCCAGGCCGGCCCCGGCCAGCGCGAGGGAGTCGAGACCCAGTCCCGACCCGAGGTCCCAGACGTGGTCGACCCCGGCGTCGGCGAAGCGCGCCGCGTGCCGGCGGGCGACCGCGGGCCGGGTGGCCTGCTCGAGGCCGTCGGCGGTCAGGAGCAGCCGGTCGGCCAGCGGGCCGAGGCGGACCCGCGCGCGGGCCCGCAGGCGGGCCTGCGTCAGGGCGGCGGAGACCAGAGCCGCGTCCAGACCCCTGGCCCGGAGCCGGGCGGTCAGCGCCAGGACCTCGTCGTCGCGGTAGGGCGGCAGCGAGGCGAGGAGCTCGCGCCCCTCGTCACCCGCCAGCCGGCGGAGCAGGTCGGCGGGGGAGGGGGCGTCCTCGTCCGGTCCTGTCACCGTCCCATTGTCGATCACGCGGGCCGACCGGGGGAGCGGGGGAGGCGACCACCAGTAGATTGGCTCCCGTGCCCACCGACCTGCTCACCACCGACGCCCGTGACCTGCTGCGCAGCGTGCGTCGGGTCACCCTGAGGACGGCCGGCTGGGCCGTCCTCGGCCAGCTCTCGCTCGCCGCCGGCGTGGTCGCCGCCGACGCCATCCGCAAGCGCCGGGACGAGGGCGACGACCCGTCCGCCCCCGCCGACCCTCCGCTGCACGTGGACGTCGAGGACGACCGCATCACGACCTACACCTACGGCCGGGCGCTCTACGACGACATGATCGCCGCGATCGACGCCGCGCAGGACTACGTCTACCTCGCCTCCTACATCTGGAAGGGCGACTCCGTCGGTCAGGAGTTCAAGGACGCCGTCATCCGGGCGGCGGAGCGCGGCGTGACGGTCTGCGTCGTCTTCGACGGCTTCGCCAACCTCGTCGTCCCGCGCTCCTTCATCCGGTTCCCGGGCTCGGTGCACGTCATGCAGTTCCCGGTGCTCAGGCCCGGTCTGCCGCTCCTGGACCTGCGGCGCACGGGTCGCGACCACCGCAAGATCCTCGTCGTCGACGGCCTGGTCGGCTTCGTCGGCGGCTACAACATCGGTGAGCTCTACGCCACGAAGTGGCGCGACACCCACGTGCGGGTCGAGGGGCCGGGGGTCTGGGAGCTGCAGAACGCCTTCGTCGACTTCTGGAACCGGCACCGCCGGCCCGCCCAGCCCGAGCTGGTCGACTCCGGCACCGAGCGGTGGGGTTCGCCGCTGCACGCGGCCCGCAACGAGCCGAGCCGGCTCGTCTACCCCGTCCGCGCCCTCTACCTGGAGGCGATCGACCGGGCGATGCACCGGATCTGGATCACCCAGGGCTACTTCATCCCCGACCCGGAGGTGCTCGAGGGCCTGCTCCGCGCGGCGAAGCGGGGCGTCGACGTGCGCGTGATCATGCCCGAGCACTCCAACCACGTGCTGGCCGACATCGTGGCCCGCTACTACTGGAGCGAGCTGCTCGAGGGCGGGGTGCACCTGCACCTCTACAAGGACGTCATGGTGCACGCCAAGACGGCGACCGTGGACGGACGCTGGGCGACGGTCGGGACGGCCAACATCGACCGGCTGTCGCTGCGGGGCAACTACGAGATCAACCTCGAGATCATCAGCCGCGACCAGGCCGAGCGGATGGAGACCGTCTTCCGTCGTGACCTGGAGCGTTGCGAGGAGATGACGCTCGACCGGTGGCGGGGCCGGCCCTGGTACTACCGGGTCCTGGAGCGCAGCCTGCGGCCGCTCGAGGCGATGCTCTGACACGCCCCCTGGCACTCGGCTTGACCGAGTGCTAACTCCCTGCCTAGATTCGTCTTAGCACTCGGGGCACGCAAGTGCCAGCGGCGAGCCCGGTCGACCCCCGCGACGGCGACCGGCACCCGCGACCGGGTGACCGCACAACGACCACGCCGACCGGCCAGCCCGGTCGGCCCACGAAGGGAAGGTAACCGTGTCGGTTTCCATCAAGCCGCTCGAGGACCGCATCGTCGTCCAGGCCGTCGAGGCCGAGCAGACCACCGCCTCCGGTCTCGTCATCCCGGACACCGCCAAGGAGAAGCCCCAGGAGGGCGAGGTCCTGGCCGTGGGCCCGGGCCGCTGGAACGAGGACGGCGACGAGCGCGTCCCCATGGACGTCAAGGTCGGTGACCGCGTCATCTACAGCAAGTACGGCGGCACCGAGGTCAAGTACGGCGGCACCGAGTACCTGATCCTCTCGGCGCGCGACGTCCTGGCGATCGTGGGCTGAACAGCCTGACGTTCTTCGAGCCGCCCCGTCGCACCCGCCCGTACGGCGCGGTGAGGCGGGGCGCTCACGTGCACCACCCATACCTCCCCGAAAGGAGCTGTCCGCCGATGGCGAAGCAGCTTGAGTTCAACGACAACGCCCGCAAGGCCCTCGAGCGCGGCGTCGACGCGCTGGCCAACGCGGTCAAGGTGACGCTCGGCCCGAAGGGTCGCAACGTCGTGCTCGACAAGAAGTGGGGCGCGCCCACCATCACCAACGACGGTGTGACGATCGCCCGCGAGGTCGAGCTCGACGACCCCTACGAGAACCTCGGCGCCCAGCTCGCCAAGGAGGTCGCCACCAAGACCAACGACATCGCCGGTGACGGCACCACCACCGCGACCGTCCTGGCCCAGGCCATGGTCAAGGAGGGCCTGCGCAACGTGGCCGCCGGTGCGGCCCCGTCCGGCCTGAAGCGCGGCATCGACCAGGCCGTCAACGCGATCAGCGAGCGCCTGCTCGCCACCGCCCGCGAGCTCGAGGGCCGCGACGAGATCGCCCAGGTCGCCGGCCTGTCCGCGCAGGACCCGGAGATCGGCGAGCTGCTCGCCGACGCCTTCGACAAGGTCGGCAAGGACGGCGTCATCACCGTCGAGGAGTCCTCCACCACCGCGCTGGAGCTCGACTTCACCGAGGGTATGCAGTTCGACAAGGGCTACCTCTCGCCCTACTTCGTCACCGACGCCGAGCGCATGGAGGCCGTCCTCGAGGACGCTTACGTGCTGCTGCACCAGGGCAAGATCTCGGCCGTCGCCGACCTGCTGCCGCTGCTCGAGAAGGTCGTCCAGGCCAACAAGCCGCTGCTGATCATCGCCGAGGACGTCGAGGGCGAGGCCCTGTCGACGCTCGTCGTCAACAAGATTCGTGGCACCTTCAACGCCGTGGCCGTCAAGGCCCCGGGCTTCGGCGACCGCCGCAAGGCGATGCTGCAGGACATGGCCATCCTCACCGGCGGCCAGGTCGTCGCCGAGGAGGTCGGTCTCAAGCTCGACCAGGTCGGCCTCGAGGTGCTGGGCACCGCCCGCCGCATCGTCTCGACCAAGGACTCCACCACGATCGTGGACGGTGGCGGCGACGAGCAGACCGTCAGCGACCGCGTCGCCCAGCTGCAGGCCGAGGCCGCCTCGACCGACAGCGACTGGGACCGCGAGAAGCTGCAGGAGCGCATCGCCAAGCTCGCCGGCGGCGTCTGCGTCATCAAGGTCGGCGCGCACACCGAGGTGGAGCTCAAGGAGAAGAAGCACCGCATCGAGGACGCCGTCTCGGCGACCCGTGCGGCCATCGAGGAGGGCATCGTCGCCGGTGGCGGCTCGGCCCTGCTCCACGCCTCCGCGGCCGTCGACGAGCTGGAGCTGAGCGGTGACGAGGCGACGGGTGCGCAGGTCGTGCGGCGCGCCGCCGCGGAGCCGCTGCGCTGGATCGCCGAGAACGCCGGTCTGCAGGGCTACGTCGCCACGACCCGTGTTGCCGAGCTGCCGGCGGGTCAGGGCCTCAACGCCGCCACGGGCGAGTACGGCGACCTCATGGCGCAGGGGGTCATCGACCCGGTCAAGGTGACGCGCTCCGCGCTGCGCAACGCCGCGTCGATCGCCTCCATGGTGCTGACCACCGACACCCTGGTGGTCGAGAAGCCCGAGGAGGACGAGGACAACGGCCACGGCCACAGCCACTGACCTCTCGCGGGTCGGTGATCCCGACCCGCACCTCGAGCGAGGCCCCTGCCGGATCCCGGCGGGGGCCTCGCCCGCGTCCGGGCGAGGTCGGGCTCAGTCCCGGCCCCGCGCGTCCTCCTCGGCGTACCAGGCCATCCGCTCCTCCTCCGTCATGCCGCCCCACACGCCGTAGGGCTCGCGCGCCGCGAGGGCGTGGGCGCGGCAGCGCTCCAGCACGGGGCAGGTGGCGCAGACCACCTTGGCGCGCTCGTCACGGCTGCGCGGGCCGGTCCGCGCTCGCCCTCGGGGTGGAAGAAGACCTCAGGGCTGGCCGTGCGGCACGCGCCCCGGAACTGCCACTCCCACAGGTCCGCTACGGGCCCGGGCTGCGGGGCTACCGTCTCCGCCACGGCGCGCACCTCTCTCTCCGGCCGGTGGATATCACCCTAGTGACAGGTGCCCCGCCCGGGGGAGGCCTCGGCCGGCGGGACGGGAAGTCCGTCCCGACCCCTTCCCAGGGGGCCGTCCGTGTGTCATTCTCTAGTTCAGCCTGCGCCGTGACGAGCAGGCCGGTCCCGTGCGGCTCGGAGGAATAGGGGTGGGGCACGTGGTGGCGTGGCGCACGTCCGCCGTTCGGTTGATGAGATCTGAACCCGTGCCCGTGGGTCCCACCTTCCCGATGGTGGCGTCCGCCCCGTCGCGCCCGGTCCTCGCCCGCGACGTGCACGAGTCCGGGCCCCACGCCGTCCCGGCCGCGCCGACGAAGGACCTCCGCGACCTCGTGCACAAGGCCCGCACCGGTGACCGCCAGGCCCGGGAGGACCTGCTGGCCACGGTGCTTCAGATCGCGCTCCGCTACGCCCGCGCCCGCCTCGGGACCTATCCGGCCGCGGCCGAGATCGCCAAGGACGTGGCCCAGGAGGTGGGGATGGGTGTCCTCACCGCCCTCCCGACCTACGACGACCGCGGGGTGCCCTTCGAGGCCTTCGTCTACCGTCTCGCCGCCCGCAAGGTCGCCGACGCCCAGCGGGCCCACGCCCGCGGTCCCGTCCCGGCCGACCACTCCGCGTCCCCGGTCTTCGACAGCCACGTCGCCTCCGCCGAGTCCGACGTCGTGCACCGTGACGAGGCTTCCCGCGCCTGGGCCCTCCTGGAAACCCTGTCCGAGCGGCACCGTGAGATCTTGGTGCTCCGCGTCGGCGTCGGTCTCAGCGCCGCCGAGACCGCGGACGCCCTCGGGATGACTCCCGGGAGCGTGAGGGTCGCCCAGCACCGGGCGCTCACCGAGCTGCGAGCGCGATGGGAGGGTATGGCCTCGTGATGGACCTCCGCCGGACCGACCGGCTCCTCGACGCGCTCGGCTCGCGCAGCCCCGGGGCGGTCCCCCCGGGCGACGACGTGGCCGCGATGCTGGCCGCCTGGACCGCCGAGATCGACGCCGCCGTGCCTGCCGCGCCGCCCGTGCTGGGCCCCGCGGCCCGTCGCCGTCGCCGGGTGCGTCGCACCCTGGGCGGGGGCGCGCTCACGGTCGCGATGCTGACCGGGTCCTCGGTCGCCGCCGCCCTCAGCGGCGCCGACATCCCCGCGCTGACCGACGTCGGTCGGGTCGTCGTGGCCCTGGTGCCGGGCGCCGACGGCGACGGCCCCGCCGGCACGCCGGGCGAGCCGCTCGTGGAGGCCGAGGGGGACACCGGCGGTGACGGTGACCAGGCGACGTCCGAGGACGGCCGGACCCCGGCCCACATGCGTGCCGGCGTCGACCAGCCGGCGGCCGACCCGACCCGGTCCGCCGACCCCACCTCCGAGGCGGCAACGGCCGACAGTCCGTCGGGCCAGACCCCGTCGGCGACCGACACCGGATCCGACCTGGCCCAGCCGGGCACCGGCGAGGGCGCGGGTTCCTCCGGCAGCGACGCCAACGCGGGCTCCGGCAAGGGCCAGGTGCAGCCGCCCGGTCAGGCCACGACCCCGCCCGGTCACGGCGGCACGCCTCCGGGCCAGGGTGGCACCCCGCCCGGCCAGGCCACCACGCCTCCCGGCCAGGGCGCCACCCCGCCCGGGCACGGCGGCACGCCTCCCGGGCACGGCGGCACGCCTCCGGGCCAGGGTGGCACCCCGCCCGGCCAGGCCACCACGCCTCCCGGCCAGGGCGCCACCCCGCCCGGTCGCGGCGGCACGCCTCCCGGGCACGGCGGCACGCCTCCGGGCCAGGGTGGCACCCCGCCCGGCCAGGCCACCACGCCTCCCGGCCAGGGCGGCACCCCGCCCGGCCAGGCGAAGAAGACGCCGCCCGGCGAGGGCGGCGAGCCCGGGACGGACACCGCCGTCTTCGACGGTCAGGCCGTCGAGGACGAGACCGGCGGGGTCGAGGACGCTCCGGTCTCTCCCTGACCGCGCTCAGGAGCCTCTCACCCCCTGCGACTACGATCGCCTCATGCTCCCGGCTGACCACAGTGCCCACCCGTCCGTGCCCGCCGCGTTCGCCCCGCTGGGGCTCACCTACGACGACGTCCTGCTGCTGCCGGGCGAGACGGACATGGCGCCGGACGAGATCGACACCACCAGTCGGCTGACCCGCGAGATCTCCCTCCGCCTGCCCCTGGTCTCGGCAGCCATGGACACCGTCACCGAGGCCCGGATGGCGATCGCGATGGCCCGCCAGGGCGGCATCGGCATCCTGCACCGCAACCTCTCGATCGAGGACCAGGCGATGCAGGTCGACCTCGTCAAGCGCACGCAGACGGGGCGCATCACCAACCCCGTGACCATCGGGCCGGACGCCACCCTCGAGGACCTCGACCGCGTCTGCGGGCAGTACCGCGTCTCGGGCCTGCCGGTCGTCGCCGAGGACGGCACGCTGCTGGGCATCTGCACCAACCGCGACCTGCGCTTCACCCCCGTCGCCGAGTGGGAGCACACGCTGGTGCGCGACATCATGACCCCGACGCCGCTGGTGACCGCGCCGGCCGACGTCTCCCGCGAGGAGGCCACCGCGATCCTGCGCGCCCACAAGCGGGAGCGGCTGCCCCTCGTCGACGAGGCCGGCCGGCTCGCGGGTCTCATCACCGTCAAGGACTTCGTGAAGTCCGAGCAGTTCCCCCACGCCAGCAACGACGCCGAGGGTCGGCTGCTCGTCGGCGCCGCCATCGGCTACTTCGGCGACGCCTGGGAGCGCGCCACCACGCTCGTCGACGCCGGTGTCGACGTCCTGGTGGCCGACACCGCGCACGGGCACGTGCGGCTGCTCATCGACATGGTCAGGCGCCTCAAGAGCGACCCTGCCACCCGCCACGTCCAGGTCGTCGGCGGCAACGTCGCGACCGCGGCCGGGGCGCTCGCGTTCGTCGAGGCCGGTGCGGACGCCGTCAAGGTGGGCGTGGGCCCGGGCGCCATCTGCACCACCCGCGTCGTGACCGGCGTGGGCGCCCCCCAGCTCACCGCCGTCCACGCCGCCGCGGCGGCGACCCGCGAGCACGGTGTCCCGGTCATCGCCGACGGTGGGCTGAAGTGGTCCGGCGACATCCCCAAGGCCCTCGCCGCCGGTGCCGAGTCGGTGATGATGGGCTCGATGCTGGCCGGCTCCGAGGAGAGCCCCGGCGAGCTGATCTTCGTCAACGGCAAGCAGTACAAGAGCTATCGCGGCATGGGGTCGCTCGGCGCCATGAGCTCGCGCGGCAAGAAGTCCTTCTCCAAGGACCGCTACTTCCAGGCCGAGGTCTCCAGCGACGACCAGCTGGTGCCCGAGGGCGTCGAGGGTCGGGTGCCCTACCGCGGCACGGTCAGCGCGGTGCTGCACCAGATGACCGGCGGTCTGCGCCAGGCGATGTTCTACGTCGGCGCGCGGACCGTGCCCGAGCTGCAGGAGAAGGCGCAGTTCGTGCGGGTCACCCAGGCCAGCCTGCAGGAGTCGCACCCGCACGACATCGAGATGACGGCGGAGGCCCCGAACTACCGCTGATCGCGGCCCGCCGGTGCTGGTGTGCCGGAGCACCAGGAAGGCTCGGTAGCCTGTCCGGGTGACTGAGATCGAGATCGGCCGGGGCAAGCGGGGACGCCGCGCCTTCACCTTCGACGACATCGCGGTGGTCCCGTCGCGCCGGACGAGGGACCCGCAGGACGTCTCCATCTCCTGGCAGATCGACGCCTACCACTTCGAGCTGCCCGTGATGGCGGCGCCGATGGACTCCGTCGTCTCGCCCGAGACGGCGATCCAGATGGGCCGCCTCGGCGGCCTCGGCGTCCTCGACCTCGAGGGCCTGTGGACGCGCTACGAGGACCCCCTGCCCGCCCTGCAGGAGCTCGCCGAGCTCCCGGACGAGCGCACGACCGCCCGGATGCGCGAGCTCTACTCCGCGCCGGTGCGTCCCGAGCTCATCACCGAGCGGCTGCGGCAGGTCCGCGAGGCCGGCGTGACCGTGGCCGGCGCCCTGTCGCCGCAGCGCACCCAGCAGTTCTGGCGCGACGTCGTCGAGGCCGGCGTCGACCTCTTCGTCATCCGCGGAACGACGGTCTCGGCCGAGCACGTCTCGAGCCAGGCCGAGCCGCTCAACCTCAAGCGCTTCATCTACGAGCTCGACGTGCCGGTCATCGTCGGCGGCGCGGGCACCTACACCGCGGCCCTGCACCTCATGCGCACCGGCGCGGCGGGCGTGCTCGTGGGCTTCGGCGGCGGCTCCGCGCACCGCACCCGCACCACGTTGGGCATCCACACGCCCGCCGCCACCGCCATCGCCGACGTCGCCGCGGCCCGTCGCGACTACCTCGACGAGTCGGGCGGCCGCTACGTGCACGTCATCGCCGACGGCGGCACGAGCACCTCCGGCGAGATCGTCAAGGCCATCGCCTGCGGCGCCGACTCGGTCATGCTCGGCGCGGCGCTGGCCCGCGCGACGGAGGCCCCGGGCCGCGGCTACCACTGGGGGAGCGAGGCGCACCACCCCGAGCTGCCGCGCGGCGAGCGGGTCGACGTCGGCACCGTGGGCTCGCTGGAGCAGATCCTCCTCGGCCCGGCGGCGGGCGCCGACGGCTCCACCAACCTCATGGGCGCCCTGCGCCGCGCGATGGCGACGACGGGCTACACCGACCTCAAGGAGTTCCAGCGCGTGGAAGTGGTGGTGGCACCGTATGGCGCCCGGTGACGCCGACGGGCGGCGTCGCGGTCCGGTGGACCGCTGGGAGGACGACGACGCCGAGCTCGACGTCCGCGCGATGCGCGGACGGCACCGGGAGGGCCGCCGCGGCGGCCTGCGGGTGAGCCAGGACCCCGTGCACGTGCGTCGTCGGCGTGCCGTGCTGGGCGGCCTCCTGGCCTTCGTTCTCGCCGTCGTCGCCGGCGTGGGAGTCTGGATCGGCAGCTGGGGCCCCGGTGACGGCGACCGCGCCGCCGCCGCGGGCACCGAGGGTGGGCAGGCCTCTCCGCCGGCCGCCGGCACCGGGGAGAGCTCCGGCGACGACGCCGCGTCCCGGACGGAGGAGGCGTCGCAGACCGCCGAGCCCGAGCCGGAGCCGGAGAAGGACCCCGTCTGGCAGAAGGACCCGGTCCCCAACGCGCTGCCCAGCGACACCACCGCCCTGGAGCCGGTCGACTACCTCACCGGCGGCATGACGCCGAAGTCGATCATGGCCTCCGGGCACGGCCTGATGATCGCCAACAACATGATGTACTCCCACTCCTCGACGGTCTTCGACTCGACGACGCGGGAGCAGGTCGCGGTGCTGGACGACGCCGTCGACCTGGCGGAGTTCGGCGTCGAGGGCCACCCGGGGATCTCGCAGGGCTCGCCGGTCGAGGCCGTGTGGACCAAGGACGGGCGTTACGCCTACGTCTCGCAGTACACGATGTACGGCCAGAACTTCGGCGTCGAGGGCTTCGACGCCTGCACCCGCGACAGCGGGGTCGGCCCCTCCTTCCTCTACCGCTTCGACGCCGAGGAGATGGCCTGGGACCAGGTCATCAAGGTCGGTGCCGTGCCCAAGTACCTCGAGATCACGCCCGACCAGAGCACCATCCTGGTGAGCAACTGGTGCGACGCGAGCATCTCGGTCGTCGACGTCGAGAAGGCCGAGGAGGTCAAGGTCATCGACGTCAACGAGTCGCCCCGCGGCATCGCGATCCTGCCCGACAACAACACCGCCTACGTCGTGGCGATGTACGCCCAGTCGCTGTTCAAGATCGACATCGCGGCCGGCACCAGCGAGCTCGTCATGAACACCACCCTGCGGCCCCGGCACCTCAACGTGACCGCGGACGGGAAGACCCTCTACATGACGGTCAGCTCGGCCAACACGATCTACAAGATCGACACCGCGACCGACACGATCGTCGACGAGGTCTCCCCGGGCCTGGAGCCCCGCTCGGTGACGATGTCCCCGGACGAGACGGCCCTCTACGTCGTCAACTACGACGAGGCCACCGTATCCAAGATCCGCACCTCCGACATGACGGTGATCGACAAGGTCGACGTGGACGCGGACCCGATCGGCATCGACTACGACCCGGTCACCAACACCGTGTGGGTCGCCTGCTACAACGGCGCGGTCTACGTCTTCGACGACCAGAGCCGCCTGCTGGAGTAGGCACGCCGGTCCTGGCCCCCGGCCCGTCCGCCCGGGCCAGGAGCACCCCGGGTGATCACCTACCCTGGAGGGGTGATCCGCACCGCCCTCAAGCCCGGCTGGCTGGCCCTGCTGGCGCTGCTGGTCGTGGTCGTGGTGTCGTTCTACCAGCTCGGCATGTGGCAGATCGGCGTGAGCTCCAACGAGGCCTCGCGCGAGCACGCGCAGGCCCAGGCCGCCCGCCCCACCGAGCCGCTCGCCGAGGTCACCGGCCCCCAGCAGCCCTTCCCCTCCGACGGTGCCGGGCTGTCGGTCACCACCGAGGGGGAGTATGCCGCCGAGCTCCAGTTCCTCGTGCCCGGCCGGCTGCTCGAAGGGGAGTCCGGCTACTGGGTCGTGACCCCCGTGCGGACGCAGGACCCGGGCGAGGCGGCGCTGCTGCCGGTCGTGCGCGGCTTCGTGACCGACCCCGCGGACGCCGACGAGCCGCCCGCGGGCTCCGTCCGGGTGACGGGCGCCCTGGCTCCCAGCGAGTCGCCCGGGGAGGCCGGCGACCTCGGCCGGCTGCCCGAGGGGCAACGCGCGGCCATCGACACCGCCGATCTCGTCAACGCCTGGGACGACCCGGTCTACAACGCCTTCGTCTTCCTCGTCGACGAGGAGCCGGCCGTCACCTCCGCCGACGTGCGACGCGTCCCGCCGCCGGTCTTCGGCGACAGCGGGATCGTCTGGCGCAACTTCGGCTACGGCCTGCAGTGGTTCACCTTCGCCGGCTTCGCCGTCTACATGTACGTCCGCTTCTTGCGGCAGGCGGCCCGTGGCGAGCGTCCGGGCGCGACCCCCGAGGGCCCGCAGGCCGGACCGCCCGGGAATGGTGGCCCGCCCGCGGGCGCTGCACCTCATACCCCTGCCGGCACCGCGGACGACCGCGCCCCGGTGCCCTCGTAGCACGCGAACCCCGTCGCCGCCCCACGTCCCCCTGCTCCCAGCCCCGAGGAGAACCCCCACATGTCCGCCCGTGCCAAGCTCACGTTCTTCCGCGTGATGGCCTTCGCCGTCGGAGTCGGCCTGCTGCTGCTGGTCGCGCACATGGTGCTGCGCTACGGCTTCGACAACCGCCTGCTGGCCTGGTGGCCGGCGCCCCACGGGTGGTTCTACATGCTCTACCTCGTCGCGGTGGCGCTGCTCGGCTTCGAGCTGCGCTGGGGGATGGGCAGGATGGTCGGCGTCATGCTCGCCGGCTGCGTGCCCTTCCTGTCGTTCTGGGTCGAGCACCGGGTGCAGCAGCAGGCGCGGGCGCAGATCGCCGCCGGGGCCGACGCGGATAGGGTTGTCGCGTGACCCAGCCGCTCGACTCCCGTCCCGTCCTCGTCGTCGACTTCGGCGCGCAGTACGCCCAGCTCATCGCGCGCCGCGTCCGCGAGGCCAACGTCTACAGCGAGATCGTCCCCCACACCACCCCGCCCGAGGAGATCCTCGCCAAGGACCCCGCCGCGATCATCCTCTCCGGAGGGCCTTCCTCGGTCTACGCCGAGGACGCGCCCGGCCTGGACGCCGCGGTCGTCACCTCCGGCGTGCCGGTCTTCGGGATCTGCTACGGCTTCCAGGCCATGTCGCAGGTGCTGGGCGGGCAGGTCGCCCGCACCGGTCAGCGCGAGTACGGCGAGACCCGGGCCAACATCTCCAGCGAGAGCAGCACCCTCTTCGCCGACCAGCCGGGCGAGCAGGTGGTCTGGATGTCGCACGGCGACGCCGTGCACGCCGCCCCCGCCGGCACGAAGGTGACCGCCTCCACCCCGGGCGCCCCGGTCGCCGCCTTCGAGGACGACGAGCGTCGCCTCTACGGCGTGCAGTGGCACCCCGAGGTGCTGCACACGACCCACGGCCAGCAGGTCCTGACCAACTTCCTGCGCCGCGGCGCCGGCATCGACCCGACGTGGACCAGCGGCAACGTCGTCGACCAGCTCGTCGAGGAGATCCGCGAGACCGTCGGCGAGGACCGGGTCATCTGCGGGCTCTCCGGCGGCGTCGACTCCTCGGTCGCGGCGGCCCTGGTGCAGCGCGCCGTCGGTGACCAGCTCACCTGCGTGTTCGTCGACCACGGGCTGCTCCGCGAGGGCGAGGCCGAGCAGGTCGAGAAGGACTTCGTCGCCGCCACCGGGGTCGACCTCGTCGTCGTCGACGCGCGCGAGCGCTTCCTCTCGGCGCTCGCCGGGGTCACCGACCCCGAGCAGAAGCGCAAGATCATCGGCCGGGAGTTCATCCGCGTCTTCGAGCAGGCCGCCCGCGACGTGGTCCGCGCCCACGGGGGAGCGGACGCCGAGGCCTCCGGCGACCACCCGGTCAAGTGGCTCGTCCAGGGCACCCTCTACCCCGACGTGGTGGAGTCCGGCGGCGGTGCCGGCACGGCCAACATCAAGAGCCACCACAACGTCGGCGGCCTGCCCGACGACCTGCAGTTCAAGCTCATCGAGCCGCTGCGCACCCTTTTCAAGGACGAGGTGCGCCAGGTCGGCATCGAGCTCGGCGTGCCCGAGGCGATCGTCTGGCGCCAGCCCTTCCCGGGCCCGGGCCTGGGCATCCGGATCGTCGGCGAGGTGACCGCCGATCGACTGGCGATCCTGCGCCGCGCCGACGCGATCGCCCGCGAGGAGCTGACCCGCGCCGGCCTCGACCGCGACATCTGGCAGTGCCCGGTGGTGCTGCTCGCGGACGTCCGCTCGGTGGGCGTGCAGGGCGACGGCCGCACCTACGGCCACCCCATCGTGCTGCGCCCGGTCTCCAGCGAGGACGCCATGACGGCCGACTGGACCCGCGTGCCCTACGAGATCCTGGCGCGCATCTCCTCGCGCATCACCAACGAGGTCGAGGACGTCAACCGCGTCGTGCTCGACGTGACGAGCAAGCCGCCGGGCACGATCGAGTGGGAGTGAGCGGTATGCCGCTGCGCACCACCGCCGCGCTCGCCGCGGGCCGGCTCGCCCGGCTCGCCACGCGTCTGCGCGGCGGTGGCTCGGCGCTGCCCGGCCTGGTGACCGAGAAGGTCGACCCGGCCGTGCTGCGCCATACCCTCGGGTCGTTGCCGGAGGGCGTGGTCGTGGTGTCCGGCACCAACGGCAAGACGACGACCACCAAGATGCTCGTGGCCGTGCTGCGGGCGCACGGGCTGCGGGTCTTCACCAACCCGACGGGCTCCAACTTCACCCGCGGGGTGATCTCCTCGATGCTCGGCGAGATCTCGCTGCGCGGGCGGCTGGACGCCGACATCGCGGTGGTGGAGCTGGACGAGGCGCACGCGATCCACTTCGCCGACCAGGTGCTGCCCACCCACGCGCTGCTGCTCAACGTGGCCCGCGACCAGCTCGACCGGTTCGCCGAGATCGACCACACGGCGCGGCTGCTCACGACGCTGGGGGAGCGCACCACCGCCGGCGTCGTGCTCAACGTCGACGACTCCTTCATCTCGCGCGTCCGGGACGTGCTGGGCGAGGGCGTGCGGGTCGGCTGGTTCGGGGTCGACCCGAGCATCGCCGATCGCCTGCCCGAGCTGCAGGAGGCCGACGTCCGCTTCGAGGACCCCGCCGACCGGCCCCAGCTGGGCGCCACCGACGGCCTGCTCCTGCCGTCGGAGGACGGCCGCAGCCTGACGGTCCGCTTCGGCGACGGCCGCGACGTCGGGCCGCTGACGCTGCGCCAGCGCGGCCTGGCCGCGATGATCAACGCCACCGCCGCGACGACCACCGCCCGCCAGCTGCTGGACGACCGGTTCGACCCGCGGGTGGCGGCCGAGGCCCTGGAGTCGGTCAACCCGCCCTTCGGGCGCGGCGAGGTCATCGACGTCGACGGCGCCCCGCTCGAGCTCGTCCTCGTCAAGAACCCCGCAGGGTTCACCGTGGCGCTGGGCACCTACGGCGGCGAGCCCGCGGCGACCATGATCGCGATCAACGACAACTACGCCGACGGCCGCGACGTCTCCTGGCTCTACGACGTCTCCTTCGAGCCGCTGCGCGAGCGCGGGGTGGCGCTGACCTCCGGGGTCCGGGCGTGGGACATGGCCCTCCGGCTGCGCTACGACGGCGTCGACGTCGGGGCCGTCGAGACCGACCTCGACGCCGCGCTCGACCGCTTCCTGCGCGAGCACGAGGGGGAGCCCACCAGGATCTTCTGCACCTACACCGCGATGATGCACCTGCGCCGGCGCCTGGCCGACCGCTTCGGGCTGGCCCGTTTCGGGGAGGACCCCGCATGAGCTCCGACCAGCAGCTGCCCGGCGACGTCGCCGCCCTGGCCGAGGTCCCGGCCGACAAGGGCGAGGTGCACCTCGTCCACCTCTACCCGCGCGAGATGAGCATCTACGGCGATCTCGGCAACACCCGCTGCCTGGCCGCCCGGCTGCGCTGGCACGGCTACTCGCCCGTCGTCCACGACCACCACCCCGGCTCGCCCTGGCCCGACCAGGTGCACCTCGTGCTCGGCGGTGGCGGGCAGGACAGCGGCCAGGCCCGGGTCCAGGAGGACCTGGCCCGGATCGCCGACCGGCTCCGCGAGCTGGCGGCCGACGGTGTCCCGATGCTCATGATCTGCGGCATGTACCAGCTCTTCGGCGAGGCCTTCGTCACGGTCGAGGGCGCCAGGCTGCCCGGCCTGGGCATCCTCGACGTCACCACCCGCGGCAACGAGAAGCGGATGATCGGCCCGGTCGTCCTCGACACCGACTTCGGCCCGGTCGTGGGCTACGAGAACCACTCGGGCTCCACCGTGCTCGGCGAGGGCCAGCAGCCCTTCGGCCGCGTCCGGCAGGGCCACGGCAACAACGGCTCCGACGGCACCGAGGGCGCCCGCACGCACAACGTGGTCGGGTCCTACCTCCACGGTCCGGTCCTGCCCGCCAACCCGTGGCTGGCCGACGGGCTGCTCGAGATCGCCGCCCGCCGGGCCACCGGCACGTGGGCGCCTGCGGACGTCGACGACACCGTCGCCCGCGAGGCGCACGAGCGTCAGGTCCGGCGCCTGCTGGGCTGAGAGCCCGGCCCCCGACCGCGCCGCGTTCAGTGCAGCCCGGTGAGCTGCCAGGCAGCCTCGGCCGAGGCCTCCCGGAAGCCCAGGGCCTCGTTGATCCGCAGCATCCAGGCGTTCTCGCCGGCGTTCCAGGTGTGGACGCGCAGGACGCCGGCCGCGTGCTCGCGCAGCGCCCGGAGGTTGGCGATCTTCACCAGGGTCCCGAGCCGGTGGCCGCGGTGCTCGGCCAGCACGAGGGTGTCCTCCTGCCAGGCGACCTCCGGCAGCCCCGGGTGGTGGTCGAGGCAGGAGTATGCGGCGACCTCACCGGTCCGCCCCTCCAGGGCCACCGTGGTCACGCGCAGCATGCCGCGGGCCGCCAGCGTGCTCTCGACGTAGCGGAGCCGGTCGACGTCCCAGGCCTCCTCGTCGACCTCCAGGGCTCCCATGGGGACGTCGGTCGACATCCGCGAGCAGGCGGCCGCGAGCCCGGCGGCGAGGGAGTCCGGCGCCGGCCCGGCCCAGCTGACCACGTCGTACCCGTCGGCGTGGCGCAGCACCTCGTGCTCGAGCCCCGCCGCGCGCTCGAGACCCTCGTCGACCTCGAGCTGGCTGTGGCGCTCGACCTGCTCCAGCACGAAGCCGAGGTCGAGGAGGGTGGCGGCGTAGCCGTCGTGCTCGACCGCCCCCACGCCGGTGCCCGGCACCAGGACGTCGGGGGCGTGGGGGCGCACGGCCCGGCTCATCGACCACAGCTGCACGGTGGTGCGCCCGTCGGCCACGAGGGCCGGTCGTGCCGCCTCCCACAGTGCGCGCAGGACCACCGAGGGGTCGGCGCCGGGCAGCACGCTCATGCCGCCGCGGGCCACCTCGGTGCTCTCCCGTCGTGGGCGTCGCAGCAGGCAGCTGCCGACGACCCGGTCGCCCTCGCGGGCGAGCAGCAGCTGCTTGGCCTCGTACTCCTGCTGCGCGAGGCCCGCCGCGAGCGTGCCGGGGGACTCGGTGAGGTCGAGGTGCCCCAGGAGGTCGAGGTGGGCGGCGCGCCACATCTCGACGCAGGCGACGATGTCGGGGGAGGGGTCGGTGCCCGTCGGGACCGGGGGGACGTCGGTCACGGAGAGCGGGGCCACCGCCGGGGTCGTCATGGCGGACAGTCTCCGTCGCCGTCCACCGCCGGGCCAACCGGTTCTCGAGAGCCCCCTCAGGTCAGGCGGCCCTCCGCGACGGCGCGCCGGCCGGTGCCCGTCCACCAGGCGGTGAGGGCGGCCAGCCCGAAGGGCACCACGACGAGGTGGGCGTAGATCGCGTAGAGCAGGGCGGTCGCGGACGCGGCACCGCCGTCGGCCCCGAAGAGCACCAGCAGGCCGGCGGTGCCGACCTCGGTCACGCCCAGCCCGCCCGGGGTGACGGCGAGGACGGTGAGGAACTGGCGGAAGGTGTAGGCGCAGATGAGCTCGGCCACCGGCAGGTCGAGGCCGACGACCCGAGCGGCCACCCAGTAGAGGCCGAAGAGGAGGACGAACTGCCCGAGCATGCCCAGCGTCATCGGCAGCCAGCCGGTGCGCACGACCGACTCCGCCCGGGCGCGCTGGTCGGCCACGAGCGCCTCCAGGCGACGTCCTTCGCGGATCCTGCGGCTGAACGGCGAGAGCACCGCGTGGAGCACCCGCGCGACCACCGCGGCCACCCGGTCGGAGGCGATCATGACCACGCAGACGACCACCACCGCGGTGCCGATCGCCCCGGCCAGCGCGGCGCCCGTGATGACCACGCGGGGGGCGTCGATCGGTCCGGCGACGAGCACCAGACAGCCGACGACCGGGAGGAGGACGCGCGCCAGGACGTTCCAGACCGCGGTGACGAGGAAGGAGCTGGAGATCGCGGACTTGGAGAAGCCCCAGGTACGCAGCATCATCCACGAGACCGCCACCCCCACGGCGGCACCCAGCGGGATCAGGTTGGCGATCGTCGCCGACACCGCGTTGATCTTGAGGGCCTGCACGTGCCCCACCCCGGGCAGCGAGCCGAGGACGACCCAGGTGTAGCAGAACAGGCCGGCGACGAGCAGGGCCGCCATGAGCAGCGCGGTGCCGGGGCGCACGCGCCCCAGCTGCGCCCCGATCGCCGCCCAGGAGGTGTCGAGCAGGTAGGGGAGGCCGTAGGCGATGAGCAGCGCGACGAGGACCAGCCCCACCACCGACTGCAGCACCTCCCGGAGGCCGATCCGGGGGAGGGCGGGTGCGGTCTCGCTCACCCGGCCGCGGCCTCGGTCCCGGCCCGCGCGCCCCGGGGCGAGACCAGCCACCACAGGCCGGCGAGGGGGAGGACGAGCGGGAGGAAGAGGTAGCCCTTGCCGTAGACCGACCACACCGTGGCGTCCGGGAACATCTCCGGGGCGACGACGCTCCAGGTGCCGACGACGACCACCCCGACGAGCTCGACGAGCAGCGCGACGACGCTGACCCACCAGGCCGTGCGTCCGCGCATCGACAGCGAGACGAGGATGACGACGTAGACCGCGGCGGCGAAGGCGGACAGCCCGTAGGCCAGCGGGGCCTCGTGCCAGCGGCTGGAGATCTGGGCGACGGACCGCGTGACGGTGCCGATGACGAAGACGAGGTAGAGGGCCAGGATCACGCGGCCGGGGCCGTGCTTGCGGTCGCCCTCGTGGGCGGCGGGGGCCTTCACGTCGTCATCAGCCCCACGCCGTACCAGATCTGGGCGCTGCGGGCGCCCATGACCCCCACGATGAAGGCGGTCGTGGCCAGCACGAAGGTGCTCCAGCGGGTCGGCTCCTGACGGGCCCAGACCAGCGCCAGGACGGGCAGCAGCAGGATGGTCAGGAGGTAGGACCACAGCTCCCAGGCCGGGCCCACCGGGGACTCGCCCGACAGCTGCCGCACGAGGTACCAGGCGCAGTAGGCCACCACGCCGGCCTCCAGCACGACCGTCAGCGCCAGCGTCAGCCGCGTCGGCGGGCGGCCGTTGAGTCCGCTCACCAGGCACAGGAGGGCGAGCGCGAGACCGCCCACCAGGATGGCGACGGTGGGCGGGTCGAGGTAGGCCGAGGAGCCACCGGTCACGGGCGCTCACCCCGGGCGGGAGGACGAGAGGTCACGGCCCCAGCGTAGGCGGCGCTCGCGTCGGCGCGCACCAGGGGCGTCGGCGCGCCCGCCTAGGATGGGAGGTGATGAGCAGCCTCTTCGACCACCTCTCCTTCGACCTCCCGATGCCCTCGATGACGGCTGCCCAGGCCAGCGGTCACCCCGACGAGGCGGTCGACGAGCGGGGCGTGCCCGCCTGGGCGCTGGCCGAGGGGCAGGAGCCGCCGGCGCGGGGGAGCGGGCGCGCCGCCGGGTCCCGCGGCCCCGACGTGGCCGAGCTGCTCGCCGGGCTCAACGGGCCCCAGCGCGAGGCGGTCGTCCACGAGGGCAGCCCGCTGCTCATCGTCGCGGGAGCCGGCTCGGGCAAGACGCGGGTGCTCACGCACCGCATCGCCTACCTGCTGGCCGAGCGCCACGTGCACCCCGGGCAGATCCTGGCGATCACCTTCACCAACAAGGCCGCGGCCGAGATGCGCGAGCGCGTCGCGGCGCTCGTCGGGCCGCGCGCCGCGGCGATGTGGGTGTCCACCTTCCACTCCGCCTGCGTGCGGATCCTGCGCCGCGAGGCGCAGACGGCCGGGCTGCGCTCGTCGTTCTCCATCTACGACGCCGCCGACAGCCAGCGCCTCATGGGCATGGTGATCCGGGACCTCGACCTGGACCCGAAGCGCTATCCGGCGCGGGCCTTCCTGGCCAAGGTGTCGGCGGCCAAGAACGAGCTCGTCGACGAGGAGACCTTCGCCGCCCGCGTCGGCAGCAACGCCTACGAGCAGAAGGTCGCCGAGGCCTACACGCTCTACCAGCGCCGGCTGCGCGCCGCCAACGCCCTCGACTTCGACGACATCATCTCCACGACCGTCCACCTGCTCCAGGCGTTCCCGGACGTGCGCGAGCACTACCGCCGACGGTTCCGGCACGTCATGGTCGACGAGTACCAGGACACCAACCACGCCCAGTACGTCCTCGTCCGCGAGCTCGTCGGGCACGAGGGCGACATCGTCGACGGCGGCGACCGCGCGCTCCCGCCGGCCGAGCTCTGCGTCGTCGGCGACGCCGACCAGTCGATCTACGCCTTCCGGGGCGCGACGATCCGCAACATCGTGGAGTTCGAGGAGGACTACCCCGACGCGCGGACCATCCTGCTGGAGCAGAACTACCGCAGCACCGCCACGATCCTGCGCGCCGCCAACGCCGTCATCGCCCGCAACCCCCGGCGCCGCGACAAGAACCTGTGGACCGACGCGGGGGAGGGGCCCGCGATCATCGGCTACGTGGCCGACAGCGAGCACGACGAGGCCTCCTTCGTCGCCCGGCGCATCGACCAGCTCGCCGACGAGCGCGGCGTGCGCCCCGGCGACGTGGCGGTCTTCTACCGCACCAACGCCCAGTCCCGGGCGCTGGAGGAGGTGCTGGTCCGCACCGGGCTGCCCTACAAGGTGGTCGGCGGCACCCGCTTCTACGAGCGCCGCGAGGTCAAGGACGCCCTGGCCTACCTGCGCGTGCTGGCCAACCCGGCCGACGACGTCAACCTGCGGCGCATCCTCAACACCCCCAAGCGCGGCATCGGCGACCGGGCGGTGGGTGCGGTGACCGCGCTCGCCGAGCGCGAGCGCATCCCGTTCGTCGCGGCGCTCGGCCGGGCCGCGGACGCCCCCGCCATCGCCAGCCGGTCGGTGGCCGCGATCTCGGGCTTCACCGCTCTGCTGGAGGAGCTGGGGGCCCTGGCCGCCGACGACGAGACCGGCGTCGGAGACCTGCTCGAGGCCATCCTCGACCGCACCGGCTACCTCGCCGAGCTGCGGGCCAGCTCCGACCCCCAGGACGAGACCCGGGTGGAGAACCTCGCCGAGCTCGTGGCCGTGGCGCGCGAGTTCGACGAGAACTACCCCGAGGGCGGCCTCGTCGACTTCCTCGAGCAGGTCTCGCTGGTCGCCGACGCCGACGAGATCCCGGAGGGCGACGACGCCAGCGGGGTGGTCACCCTCATGACCCTCCACACCGCCAAGGGCCTGGAGTTCCCGGTCGTCTTCCTCACCGGGCTGGAGGACGGCACCTTTCCGCACCAGCGCAGCCTCGACGACCCCGAGGAGCTGGAGGAGGAGCGCCGGCTGGCCTACGTCGGCATCACCCGTGCCCGGGAGCAGCTCCACCTCTCTCGCGCGGCCAGCCGCGCCGCCTTCGGCGCCCCGCAGTACTACCCGCCCTCGCGCTTCCTCGACGAGATCCCCGACGAGCTGGTCACCTGGGAGCGCACCGATGCCGACCGGTCCAGCTTCGGCGGGCGCCGCTCGGCGGCGGAGGGCCTGGGCTGGGGCGGCGGCTACGGCGGCCGGGGTCGTGGCGGAGCCACCGGCGGGCGCCCCGAGGTGGTGCGCCTCGACCCGCGGGGCAGCGCGCCCCGGCGGCAGCGCTCGGAGGCCGAGGACGCCGAGCTCGAGGCCCTGTCGGCCGGCGACCGCGTCAGCCACGACTCCTTCGGTCTGGGCACCGTCGTGCGCGTGGAGGGCACGGGCAAGCACACGATGGCGCACGTCGACTTCGGCGAGGCCGGGGTCAAGCGGCTGCTCGTCCGTGTCGCCCCCCTGGTCAAGCTGTAGCCGGCCGGGAGGGAGCCGGGGACCGCGGGCAGGACGGGTCCGCGGGCTGCGATATTCTCGGAGCCATGTCCTCTTCACCGCTGCGGGTCGTCGTGGCCAAGCCCGGCCTGGACGGCCACGACCGGGGAGCGAAGGTGGTGGCGCGCGCCCTGCGCGACGCCGGCGTCGAGGTGATCTACACCGGCCTCCACCAGACCCCCGAGCAGATCGTGGCCGCCGCCATCGCCGAGGATGCCGACGCCGTCGGCCTCTCGGTCCTCTCGGGGGCGCACCTGACGCTCTTCAAGCGGGTCGTGGACCTGCTCGCCGAGAACGACGCGAGCGACGTGGTCGTCTTCGGCGGGGGGATCATCCCGGCCGACGACATCCCGCTCCTCAAGGAGATGGGCGTCGCCGAGGTGTTCACCCCCGGGACGAGCACGAGCGACATCACCGCCTGGGTGCACGAGCACCTCGGGCGCGACACAGACTGACCCTCCGTCCGGTCCGGCCCCAGGCCGGGCCGGACGTCGGCGTCCGGGCCACCTTTCGCCACCTCACCTCACCACAACACGATGGGAAACTGACACGTGGACCTGTTCGAGTACCAAGCGCGTGACATGTTCGAGAAGCACGGCGTCCCCGTGCTGGCCGGCGCCACCGCCGACACCCCGGAGGAGGCGCGTGCGGCCGCCGAGCGGATCGGCGAGCTCTCGGGCGGCGTCACCGTCGTCAAGGCGCAGGTGAAGACGGGTGGCCGTGGCAAGGCCGGCGGCGTCAAGGTCGCCAAGAGCCCCGAGGAGGCCGAGCAGCACGCCGCCGCCATCCTCGGCATGGACATCAAGGGCCACACCGTGGGCCGCGTGATGATCGCCCAGGGTGCCAGGATCGCCGAGGAGTACTACTTCTCCGTGCTGCTCGACCGCGCCAACCGCTCGCTGCTGGCCATGTGCTCCAAGGAGGGCGGCATGGAGATCGAGCAGCTCGCCGTGGAGCGCCCCGAGGCCCTCGCCCGCGTCGAGGTCGACGCCAACACCGGCATCGACGAGGCCAAGGCCCGGCAGATCGTGGAGCAGGCCGGCTTCGACACCGAGACCGCCGCCAAGATCGTCCCGGTCCTGCAGAAGCTGTGGCAGGTCTACCGCGACGAGGACGCCACGCTGGTCGAGGTCAACCCCCTCGTCAAGACCGAGGACGGCGAGATCGTCGCGCTCGACGGCAAGGTCACCCTCGACGGCAACGCCGACTTCCGCCACCCGGACCACGCCGAGCTCGAGGATAAGGCCGCCACCGACCCGCTCGAGGCGCAGGCCAAGGAGCTCGGTCTCAACTACGTCAAGCTCGACGGCAACGTCGGCATCATCGGCAACGGCGCGGGTCTGGTCATGTCCACCCTCGACGTCGTCGCCTACGCCGGCGAGGACTACACCGGCGGCGTCGCCAAGCCGGCCAACTTCCTCGACATCGGTGGTGGCGCCTCGGCCGAGGTCATGGCCAACGGCCTGCACGTCATCCTCGGCGACAGCCAGGTGAAGTCGGTCTTCGTCAACGTCTTCGGCGGCATCACCGCCTGCGACGCGGTCGCCAACGGCATCGTCGCGGCGCTGGACATCCTGGGCGACGACGCCACCAAGCCGCTGGTCGTCCGCCTGGACGGCAACAACGTGGAGGAGGGCCGACGGATCCTCGCCGAGGCCAACCACCCCCTCGTCACCATCGAGGAGACCATGGACGGCGCCGCCCGCAAGGCCGCCGAGCTGGCCGCCAAGTAAGCCCCCCGACGAGACCGAACGAAGGACTAGAGACTCCTATGGCAATCTTCCTCGACGACAGCTCCAAGGTCATCGTCCAGGGCATGACCGGCTCCGAGGGTATGAAGCACACCCAGCGGATGCTCACCTCCGGCACCCAGGTGGTCGGCGGTGTCAACCCCCGCAAGGCGGGCCAGCAGGTCGAGTTCGAGGGCGGCGCGTCCGTCCCCGTCTTCGGCTCCGTGGCCGAGGCGATGGAGGCCACCGGCGCGAACGTGTCGGTCGTCTTCGTCCCGCCGAAGTTCGCCAAGGACGCGGTGATCGAGGCGGTCGACGCCCAGATCCCGCTCCTCGTGGTGATCACCGAGGGCATCGCGGTGCGCGACACCGCCGAGTTCTGGGCCTACGCCCGCGACAAGGGCACGACCCGCATCGTCGGCCCGAACTGCCCCGGCCTCATCAGCCCCGGCAAGTCCAACGCCGGCATCATCCCGGCCGACATCGCCGGCCCCGGCCGCATCGGCCTGGTGTCCAAGTCCGGCACGCTGACCTACCAGATGATGTACGAGCTGCGCGAGATCGGCTTCTCCACCGCCGTCGGCATCGGTGGTGACCCGATCATCGGCACCACGCACATCGACTGCCTCCAGGCGTTCCAGGACGACCCCGAGACCGACGCGATCGTCATGATCGGCGAGATCGGCGGCGACGCCGAGGAGCGGGCCGCGGCCTACATCAAGGAGCACGTGACCAAGCCGGTCGTCGGTTACGTCGCGGGCTTCACCGCCCCCGAGGGCAAGACCATGGGCCACGCCGGCGCCATCGTCTCCGGCTCCTCGGGCACCGCGGCCGCCAAGAAGGAGGCCCTCGAGGCCGCCGGCGTCAAGGTCGGCAAGACCCCGTCCGAGACCGCCGAGCTCATGCGTCAGGTCATCGCCTCGCTCGGCTGAGCGCGCACGACGCACGTCGCCGACGGGCGGCACCCGCGACCGCGGGTGCCGCCCGTCGGCGCGTCCGGCGCGCCTCCCGGGACGCCGGGCGAGGCCGGGTGACCATGGGACGGTCATGACCTTGCTGCAGCGAACCGAGCCGGCTCCCGGGGGGAGCGCCGCCCCGCAGCCCGGGCGGTCCTCCCTGTCGTCCCTGACCCTCGCCCGCGTGGCGGAGCTCGCGGTCGCCGCGCTCGCCGGCGTGGTCTGCGTCCTCCTGGGCGTGGTGGCCGTGGCCCTGCCCACGGTGGTGGCCTGGATCGCCGACGAGCGCAGCACGGCGGGCTTCTGGCAGACGCTGGGTGCGGCGGTCGACGTCTGGGCGCTGGCGCACCGCGCCGAGATCCGCACCCCTGACGCCGACGTCGTGCTGGCCCCGCTCCTGCTCACGGCGCTGCCGCTGCTCATCTGCTGGTGGGCCGCGCGGCAGGTGGTCCTCAACCGGGACGAGATGTTCGCCCGGGTGCCCGTCATCGGCGGCTGGCGTGCCGCGTGGCACGCCCTGGGCGGGTCCGACGCCTCGGCCTTCGTGCTCGGCTACCTCGTCGCGGGGCTGGTCGTCGGCCACGCCACCAGCTTCGGCCTCGCGCCGGTCTTCCTCCCCAGCCTGGTGACGGGGGCGGTGCTCGTGCCGCTGGTCGCCGTCGTCCTGGTGTGGTGGGCCGAGCACCGGCGCGAGCAGCACCCCGCCGTCTCCGGCGGGCTGCGCTGGGTGGAGGCGCGCACCCCCGTGCTGCTGCGCCGGGCGCTGCCCGCCGCGGGCGAGGCCCTGGTCGGGCTGACGGCCGCCACCCTGCTCCTCGTCCTCGGGCTGCTGCTCGTCCGCTGGGAGCGCGTCCTCACCCTCTACGGCGCCCTCGACGCCGGGGTGGTGGGCACCTCCGTGCTCACCCTCGGCCAGCTGCTCGCGCTGCCCAACCTCATGGTGTGGGCCCTCGGGTGGCTGACGGGGGCCGGCGTCACGGTCGGGACCGTCCACGTGGGCTGGTCCTCCTCCAGCGCCGGCGACCTCCCCCTCCTACCCGTGCTCGGAGCCCTGCCGGAGCCCGGCACGCTGCCGCCCCTCCTGTGGGGCGGCGTGCTCGTGCCCGTCCTCGCGGGATGCTGGCTGGGCCACCGGGCCGCCCGTGCGGCCTCGCGGCTGTCCACCTGGTGGACCAAGACGCAGATCGCCCTCCTGGGCTCGCTCCTGGTCGCCGCGACCGGTCTGCTGCTGGGCTGGCTGGCCACGGGCGGACTGACGCCCGGCCTGCTGGGCACCGTCGGCGTCGCCCCGCTGCTCATGGCCGGCCTCCTCCTGCTCGAGGTCGGGGGCGGGGCGGTGCTGGCCGCCAGCGCCAGCCACCTGCTGGCCCGCCGCCGGGTCCGGGTCCGCTGACGTCTCCCGGTGCCCCTGCACGCCTAGACTTCCGGGCGTGAACCTCGCCGCCCGCGCGCCCGTCGTCGTGCTCGTCTCCGGATCGGGAACCCTGCTGCAGGCCCTGCTCGACGCGACCGACGACCCCGCCTATCCCGTCGAGGTCGTCGCCGTCGGTGCGGACCGCGACGGCATCGCGGGCCTGGAGCGTGCCCGCTCCCGCGGCATCGCGACCTTCGTCGTGCCCCTGCGCGCCCACCCCGACCGGGCGGCCTGGGACGCGGCACTGGCCGACGCGATCGCCGCCCACGGGCCCGCCCTCGTCGTCTCGGCGGGCTTTCTGAAGATCCTCGGCCCGGAGGTCCTGGGCCGCTTTCCGGTCGTCAACACCCACCCGGCGCTGCTGCCCAGCTTTCCGGGCGCCCACGCGGTGCGTGACGCCCTCGCCTACGGGGTCACGGTCACCGGCTGCACCCTGCACGAGGTGGACGCGGGCGTGGACACCGGCCCGATCATCGCCCAGCGGGCGGTCGAGGTGCTGCCGGAGGACACCGAGGAGAGCCTCCACGAACGCATCAAGACCGTCGAGCGGGCCCTGCTCGTCGAGGAGCTGCCGCGGCTGCTGGGCCGGCGGGACGTCGGGGCCCCGACGGGCGACTAGACTGGCCCCACACGACTGGCGCGGGTGGGACACCACCGGGGAGTGACGATCGTGGGCATCGCCCGCCTGGGTGCCCATCCCGAGCTGCCGACCTCCGAGGAGCCCCCGTGTCCGTTCCCGACCGCCGCCCCGTCCGCCGCGCCCTGGTGTCCGTCTACGACAAGACCGGGCTGGAGGAGCTCGTCACGGCCCTGCACGCCGCCGGCGTCGCCGTCGTCTCCACCGGGTCCACCGCCTCGCGGGTCGAGGCCGCCGGCGTGCCCGTCACCCGCGTCGAGGAGCTGACCGGCTTCCCCGAGTGCCTCGACGGCCGCGTCAAGACCCTGCACCCCCGGGTGCACGCGGGCATCCTGGCCGACACCACCAACGCCGACCACGTCGCGCAGCTCGAGGAGCTCGGCGTCGAGCCCTTCGACCTCGTGGTCTGCAACCTCTACCCCTTCACCGACACCGTGATGTCGGGCGCGGGCCAGGACGAGTGCGTCGAGCAGATCGACATCGGCGGTCCCTCGATGGTGCGCGCCGCCGCCAAGAACCACCGCAGCGTCGCCGTGGTCACCAGCCCCACGGCCTACCCGCAGGTGGTGGAGGCCGTGACGGCCGGGGGCTTCACGCTCGACGCGCGCCGCCGGCTCGCGGCCGAGGCCTTCGTGCACACGGCCACCTACGACGTCGCCGTCGCCTCCTGGATGGGCAACGTGGTCAGCGACACGAGCGAGGGCACGGGCTTCCCGGCCTGGGTCGGCGCGACCTGGGACAAGAAGGCCGTGCTGCGCTACGGCGAGAACCCGCACCAGGCGGCCGCCCTCTACGTCGACGGCTTCGCGCCGGTCCCGGGCCTGGCCCAGGCGGAGCAGCTGAACGGCAAGGAGATGTCCTACAACAACTACATCGACGCCGACGCCGCCCGGCGCGCCGCGCACGACCACGGCGACCAGCCGACCGTCGCGATCATCAAGCACGCCAACCCCTGCGGCATCGCGGTCGGCGCGGACGTCGCCGAGGCCCACCGCAGGGCCCACGCCTGCGACCCCGTGTCCGCCTTCGGCGGCATCGTCGCGACCAACCGCCCCGTGACGCTGGCGATGGCCGAGCAGCTCAAGGACATCTTCACCGAGGTCGTCGTCGCCCCCGACTACGACGCCGACGCGCTCGAGCTGCTCCGGACCAAGAAGAACCTGCGCCTGCTGCGCGCCGCGTCCCCGGCCCGCGCCGGCACCGAGATCCGCCCGATCTCCGGCGGCCTGCTCATGCAGGTCCTCGACACCGTCGAGGCCGAGGTCGTGGACGGCGGCGACGACGCCTCCCGCTGGCGACTCGTGACCGGCGAGCCCGCCGACGAGGCCACCCTGGCCGACCTGCAGTTCGCCTGGCGGGCCGTGCGCGCCACCAAGTCCAACGCGATCCTGCTGGCCTCCGAGGGCGCCAGCGTCGGCATCGGTATGGGGCAGGTCAACCGGGTCGACTCCTGCCACCTCGCGGTCGACCGGGCGGGGGAGCGGGCCGCGGGCTCGGTCGCCGCCTCCGACGCCTTCTTCCCCTTCGCCGACGGCCTGCAGGTGCTGCTGGACGCCGGGGTGCGCGCGGTCGTGGCCCCGGGCGGTTCGATCCGGGACGAGGAGGTCGTCGCCGCCGCGGCTGCCGCGGGCGTGACGATGTACTTCACCGGCACCCGCCACTTCGCGCACTGACCGGTCGATAGAGTCGACGACATGAGCGCGACGATCCTGGACGGCAAGGCCGTCCTGGCCACGATCAAGGACGAGCTGCGGGCCCGTCTGCAGGTGCTGGCGGAGCGGGGCGTCGTCCCCGGCCTCGGCACGGTGCTGGTCGGCGACGACCCGGCGAGCAGCTGGTACGTCGGGGCCAAGCACCGCGACTGCGCCGAGATCGGCATCGCCAGCCTGCGCGAGGACCTGCCGGCCGGCAGCACCCTCGAGGACGTGCTGGCCGTGGTCGACCGGCTCAACGCCGACCCGGCGTGCACCGCCTTCCTCGTGCAGCAGCCGACCGGCCTGGACGAGTTCGCGATCCTCTCGCGGGTCGACCCGCTCAAGGACGTGGACGGCCTGCACCCGGTCAACCTGGGCTCGCTGGTGATGAACACGCCGGCGCCGCTGCCCTGCACCCCGGTCGGCGTCGTGGAGCTGCTCCGCCGCTACGACGTGCCGCTCGACGGCGCCGAGGTGGTCGTCGTGGGCCGCGGCCTGACGGTGGGGCGCCCGCTCGGGCTGATCCTGACCCGTCGCTCCGAGAACGCCACGGTGACGCTGTGCCACACCGGCACCCGCGACCTGGCCGCCCACACGCGGCGGGCCGACGTCGTCGTCGCGGCTGCCGGCGTCCCCGACCTCATCACCCCGGACATGGTCCGGCCCGGTGCGGCGGTCGTCGACGTGGGGGTCGCGCGGCGCGACGGCAAGATCGCCGGTGACGTCCACCCCGACGTCGCCGAGGTCGCCGGCTGGCTCTCGCCCAACCCGGGCGGCGCCGGACCGATGACGCGGGCGATGCTGCTCACCAACGTCGTGGAGGCCGCCGAGCGGGCCGCCGGGGTGACGGTCGCACCGGCGTGACCGACGACGGCGACGTGCTCCCGGGGTCCGAGCACGGCCCCCTCGACGACGACCCGGAGGCCGAGCGCCGGGCCGCCGCGCCGCGGCAGCCGCTCGGCGTCTGGTGGGTCGGCGTGATCGGCCTGGCGGTCGCCGGCGTGCTGCTGGTCACCGAGAACCTCCGCCTCTACGGCTATGCCGTCGGCGCGACCATGGGCGTGCTGGCGCTGCTGCGGGCGGTGCTGCCGGACGCGCGGGCCGGCGGCCTCGCCGTCCGCGGGCGCTGGGTCGACGTGACCGCGATGGCGCTGCTGGGCGCGGCCGTGGCCGTGCTCGCCTCGACGCTGCGTCTGGGCTGACCGCCCCCACCGAGCGGCGCCCGGCACGTCGCCGCTCCCTGCGGCACGGCATACGCCTGGACGCAGGACGGGCCCCCTCCCGAGCGGGAGGGGGCCCGTCCGACCAGCGGGTGCCGGTGTCAGCCGATGAGGCCGAGCGAGGTGACGGCCTCGCGCTCCTCGGCGAGCTCGGCCACCGAGGCGTCGATCTTGCCGCGGGAGAAGTCGTCGATCTCCAGGCCCTGGACGATCTCGTAGCTGCCGCCGGAGGTGGTCACCGGGAAGGAGCTGATGAGGCCCTCGGCGACGCCGTAGGAGCCGTCCGAGCGGACCGCCATCGACACCCAGTCGCCCTCGGCGGAGCCGAGCAGCCAGTCGCGGGTGTGGTCGATGGTGGCGGAGGCCGCGGAGGCGGCGGAGGAGGACCCGCGGGCCTCGATGATCGCGGCGCCGCGCTTGGCGACGGTCGGGATGAAGGTGTTCTCCAACCAGTCCTGGTCGCCCACGACCTCGGCGGCGTTGCGGCCGCCGACCTCGGCGTGGAAGAGGTCGGGGTACTGGGTGGCGGAGTGGTTGCCCCAGATGGTCATGTGACGGATGTCGGTGACGGGCGCGCCGACCTTGGCCGCGAGCTGGGCAATGGCCCGGTTGTGGTCCAGGCGGGTCAGCGCGGAGAAGCGCTCCGTCGGGATGTCGGGGGCGTTGCTCATCGCGATGAGCGCGTTGGTGTTGGCCGGGTTGCCGGTCACCGTGATGCGGATGTCGTCGGCCGCGTGGTCGTTGAGGGCCCGGCCCTGGGCGGTGAAGATCGCACCGTTGGCCTCGAGCAGGTCGCCCCGCTCCATGCCCTTGGTGCGCGGGCGGGCGCCCACGAGCAGCGCGACGTTGGCACCGTCGAAGATGACGTTGGGGTCGTCGCCGATCTCGACGCCGGCCAGCGCGGGGAAGGCGCAGTCGTCCAGCTCCATGACGACGCCCTCGAGCGCCTTGAGCGCCGGCGTGATCTCCAGCAGCCGCAGCTCGACCGGGGTGTCCTTGCCCAGCAGCTCGCCGGAGGCGATCCGGAAGAGGAGGCTGTAGCCGATCTGACCGGCGGCGCCGGTGACGGCCACCTTGACGGGAGTGCTCATGTGCGGTGCCCTTCGTTCGGGGACGGGTGGATCGGGTGCGTCCCGGAGCACGCGACAGCCCCGGTTCTGCTAGCCGACGCTAGCACCGCCGGGACCGTGCTCCCGAGCCGGTCCGCCCTCCGGGGCCGGGGGAGTGGCACGTCACCCCGGCGCCGACTAACGTGACCGGCGACCGGCCGGGCGTGCGCCCGCGCGGGCGCGAGCGCGCCGGGTCGTGGAGGAAGGGAGCATCGGCGTGGGGTTCTTCGACAGGGTCAAGGACGCGCTGACCGGGGCCGACCGCGCGCGCCGGGAGCGCGAGCAGGAGAGCGGCGCCGAGCAGGCCCCGAGGGCGTCGGTCGAGCGGGCCCCCGCAGAGGCCGCCGCGGGGGGCCCGACTCCCGCGGGGACCACGGGCCCCGTCGCGGGAGACGTCGCGCAGGCCGCCGTCGAGGAGTCGGCCGGCCGCGAGGCGGGCCCCGGCCCCGCGAGCGACGACGCCGGCACCCACACGGTGGTCCGCGGCGACACCCTCGCCGCCGTCGCCGAGCGCCACGGCGTCGACCGCGACCGGCTGGCCGAGGCCAACGGCATCGACAACCCCGACCTGATCTACCCCGGCCAGGTCCTGCGGCTGCCCCGCGACTGACCGGCGGGATCCGCCGGCCTCTCCGGACGGCAGGTAGGGTGACGAGCGTGACCAGCCCTGGCCAGGCCGACCAGCCCGACCCGACGACCTCGCCCGTGGTCGGGGTGGCCCTGCCGGTCCCCGAGCCGTGGGGGAGCTATCTCCAGCAGCTGCGGGTGGCCTACGGCGAGGACCGGGCCCAGCACATCCCCACCCACATCACCCTCATGCCGCCGACGCCGGTGGCCCCCGAGCAGGTGGACCCGCTGCGCCAGCACCTGGCCCGGGTGGCGGCCGGCCATGCCGCCTTCGAGGTGCTGCTGCGCGGCACCGGCACCTTCCGCCCGGTCTCGGACGTGGTCTACGTCCAGGTCGCGCAGGGCGTGTCCAGCTGCGAGCGGCTCGAGCGCGCCGTCCGCAGTGGTCCGGTCGACCGGGCCCTGGAGTTCCCCTACCACCCGCACGTGACGATCGCCCACGACCGGCCGGAGCCGGTCCTGGAGCGCGCCTTCTCCGACCTCGAGGCGTTCAGCTGCGCCTTCACGGCCGACGCCTTCCGCCTCTACCTGCACTCCGGCGACGGGGTCTGGCGCGTGGAGGCGGAGTTCGCGCTGGAGGGCTGAGCGGAGGCCGTCAGGCCACCGAGACCGTGGCGCCGCCCATCGCCGTGACGTAGTGGTCGAGCAGCTGGTCCACGAGCGCGGGCCAGGACCGCTCCACGACCCGGCGCCGCGCCTCCTGGCCCATCGCCCTGCGGCGGTCGCCCGCCTCCCGGGCCGCGAGCGGGGCGACCGTGGCGGCCAGGTCGCCCGGGCGGTCCGGGTCGAAGAGGTCGCCGGTCACCCCGACGTCGACGAGGTCGAGGGGGCCGCCACGGGCCGGGGCCACCACCGGCAGGCCCGCCGCCGCGGCCTCCTGCAGGGTCTGCCCGAAGGTCTCGCGGGTGCCGGTGTGCACGAAGAGGTCGAAGGCGCCGTAGGCCCGGGCCAGGTCGAGCCCCTCGCGCCGGCCGAGGAAGGCGGCGCCCGGGAGCGATGCCTCCAGCTGCTCGCGGCTGGGGCCCTCGCCGACCAGCACGAGCCGGGCGCCCGGCAGGCGGGCGATCTCGGCGAGGCGGTGCAGCTCCTTCTCCGGGGCCAGCCGTCCGACGTAGCCGAGCAGCACCTCGCCGTTCGGTGCCAGGCTCCGGCGCAGCGCCTCGGTCTCCGGGTCGGTGCGGTGGTCGGGGTGGAAGAGGTCGGCGTCCACCCCGCGGCCCCACAGCGCGACCCGCGCCACGTCGTGGGCGCGCAGGTCCTCCAGGGCCGAGGTGCTCGGCGCCAGCGTGAGGTCGGCCTGCTGGTGGATGCGGCGGATCCAGCGCCAGGCCGCCCGGGCGGTGAGGTTGCCCGCCGGCCCCGAGTGCTGCCGGATGTAGGAGGGCATGTCGGTCTGGTAGATGGCCACCGACGGGATGTCGAGGGCCCGGGCGGCGGTCAGCCCGCGCACCCCCAGCACGAAGGGCGACGCCACGTGCATCACGTCGGGACGGAAGCGGTGCAGGACCGTCTCGAGCTCGTAGGACGGCAGGCCCACCCGGAACTGGCGCACGGGGACGCTGGTCACGGTGTGGACGGGGAAGCCGGCGTAGCGCTCGGGGGTGGCGGTCGGGCTCCACGGGCTGGTGCCGGGAGCGACGACCAGGGCGTCGTGACCACGGGCCCGCAGGTTCTCCAGCACCTTGCAGACGCTGGTCGTCACGCCGTTGAGCGCCGGCAGGAACGACTCGGTGACGATGGCCACGCGCACCCGCTCGGGACGACCGCCCGCGCTCGTCGCCGTCGTGCCGGTCCCGGGGGCGCGCCGCCCGGCCAACGGGTGACCGAGACCGTCGCGCAGACGGCGGCCCACCTCCCGGGCCGACCGCGCGGGGGAGGTGCTGGACGGCTGGCGGGCCGTCAGGTCAGGTCCTCCCGTCCCAGCCTCTGGAGCGTGGCCACGACGCCCTTGACGTCCTGGCAGTGCTCACGGGTGGTGACCAGGAGCGCGTCCGGGGTGTCGACCACGACCACGTCGGGCACGCCCAGGGTGACGACGGTCCGGCCTCCGTGCGCGGCCACGATCCCGGTGGACCCCTCGTTGACGACGAGGTGCCGGTCACCCAGGACCGTCAGCGCACCCGGGTCGCCGGTCTCGGCGAGGATCGTGGCGAGCGCCGCGAAGTCGCCCACGTCGTCCCAGGCGAAGGGCGCCGGCACGACGGCGACCCGGCCGGCCCGGGCCGCCGGCTCGGCGACGGCGTGGTCGATCGAGATGCGGCGCAGCGCGGGCCAGCGCTCGGCCAGCGAGGTGGGATGCGCCGCGATCTGGCGCAGCTCATCGACCATCCGGGGGTCGGAGGCCTCGAGCAGCTCGAGCAGAACCGAGGCGCGGACCACGAAGATGCCGGCGTTCCACAGGTGGCTGCCCCCCTCGAGATAGCCGCGGGCGGTCGCCTCGTCGGGCTTCTCGACGAAGGCCTCGACGTGGTGGGCGTCGGGGGCGCCGGGGACCGTGCGCGCGTCGCCGACGCGGATGTAGCCGAAGCCGGTCGCGGGATAGGTCGGGGTGATCCCGAGCGTCACGAGCGAACCGGTGCGGGCGACCGCGACCGCCTGCCGCACGCGGTCGGCGAAGACGTCGAGGTCGCCGACGACGTGGTCGGCCGCGAAGGAGCCGAGCACCGCGTCGGGGTCGCGCCGCTCCAGCACCGCGGCGGCCAGACCGATGGCCGGCATGGAGTCGCGGGGCGCGGGCTCGAGGAGCAGGTTCTCCGGGAGCAGGTCGGGCAGCTGCTCGCGCACGGCGGTGGCGTGGCGCACCCCGGTGACGACCATCACCCGCTCACCGGCCAGGGGGCGCAGCCGGTCGACCGTCGCCTGCAGCATCGAGCGGCCGGTGCCGGCGAGGTCGTGCAGGAACTTGGGGGAGGACGCGCGGGAGAGCGGCCACAACCGTGTCCCGGCACCACCGGCCGGGACCACGGCGGTGAAGCCGTCCAGGTCGCTCGGGTCCGGTCCGGTCAGTGCCACGCGGCCCAGTCTAGGGTTGGCGGCATGGCCCCGTCGTCCGACCCGCTGACCTCGACGAACCCCGCCGCCCGGGTGCGGCGGGCCGCCCGTGCCGCTGCGAGCACGGCCTACTCCGGCGCGGTCCGGCCCCTGCTCGGGCGCACCGACGCCGAGACCGCCCACCACGGCACCGTCGTCGCCGCCCAGCTGCTCGGCGCCGCCTGGCCGGGTCGCGTGCTCGCCGCCGCGGGCGGGTATGCCGTGGGACCGGTCGTGGGGGAGGACGCCGGGGTCGAGCTGCTCGGGCTGCGCTTCCCGCACCGCATCGGTCTGGCGGCCGGCATGGACAAGGACGGTCGCGGGGTGGCGACGTGGGGCGCGCTCGGCTTCGGGCACGTCGAGCTCGGCACCGTCACCGCGCTGGCCCAGCCCGGCAACCCGCGGCCCCGGCTCTTCCGGCTGCCCCACACCCGCGCCGTCGTCAACCGGATGGGCTTCAACAACCAGGGCGTGCACGCCCTGGCCCGCCGCCTCCGCGCCGCGCGCGAGGCCGGCCTGGTGTCGATCCCGGTCGGCGTGAGCATCGGCAAGAGCAAGGTCACGCCCGTCGAGGAGGCGGTCGGCGACTACCTGACGTCGGTGGCGGCGCTGGAGGGCCTGGCGGACTACCTCGCGGTCAACGTCTCCAGCCCCAACACCCCCGGCCTGCGCTCGCTGCAGGACGCCGGGCCGCTGTCCGAGCTGCTCACCGCCGTGATCGGGGCTGCGGGCGGCACCCCGGTCCTGGTCAAGCTCGCGCCCGACCTCACCGACAGCGCCCTCGACGAGGCCCTGGAGGTGGCGATCGCCGCCGGCGCGAGCGGGGTCATCGCGACCAACACCACGCTGTCGCGCGAGGGCGTCGACCCCCGCGAGCGCACGAGGGCCGAGGCGGAGGCCGGGGGCCTGTCGGGCGCACCGCTGACGCTGCGCGCCCGCGAGGTCGTGTCCCACGTGGCCTCCCGCACCTCGCTGCCCGTCATCGGCGTGGGCGGGGTCATGACGGGTGACGACGCCCGCGCGCTGATCGACGCCGGTGCCAGCCTCGTGCAGCTCTACACCGGACTCGTCTACGCCGGGCCCACCCTCGTGGCCGACGCCGTGGAGGCGACGGCCGCGGCGGGCCGGAGCGGTCGAGGGGGCTCGCCGGCGCCGCAGTAGGCTGCCCCCATGGCTGAGTCGACGACGGAGTCCGGGCTGCCCATCAAGGCCGTCTACGGACCGGAGGACCTCGAGGGCTTCGACCCCCGGACCGCGCTCGGGGCACCGGGCGACTACCCGTTCACGCGCGGGGTCTACCCGACGATGTACACCGGGCGGCCCTGGACGATGCGCCAGTACGCCGGGTTCGGCACCGCCGCGGAGTCCAACGCCCGCTACAAGGAGCTGGTGGCCAACGGCACCGGCGGCCTCTCGGTGGCCTTCGACCTGCCCACCCAGATGGGCTACGACTCCGACCACCCGCTCGCCTCCGGCGAGGTCGGCAAGGTCGGCGTGGCCATCGACTCCGTCGAGGACATGCAGGTGCTCTTCGACGGGCTGCCGCTCGACGAGGTCTCCACCTCGATGACGATCAACGCGCCGGCGGCCTCGCTGCTGCTCATGTACCAGCTGGTCGCCGAGAGCAACGGCATCCCCGCCAGCAAGCTCACCGGCACGATCCAGAACGACGTGCTCAAGGAGTACATCGCCCGGGGGACCTACATCTACCCGCCGGCCGAGTCGCTGCGCCTGATCAGCAACATCTTCGCCTACTGCCGCGAGGAGATCCCGCGGTGGAACACCATCTCGATCTCCGGCTACCACATGGCCGAGGCCGGGGCGACGCCCGCGCAGGAGATCGCCTTCACGCTGGCCAACGCCAAGGCCTACGTCCAGGCCGCGGTCGACGCCGGCCTGGCGGTCGACGACTTCGCCCCCCGCCTGTCCTTCTTCTTCGTCGCGCGCACCACGCTGCTGGAGGAGGTCGCGAAGTTCCGCGCGGCCCGCCGCATCTGGGCGCGGATCATGAAGGAGGAGTTCGGGGCGCAGAACCCCAAGTCGATGATGCTGCGCTTCCACACCCAGACCGCCGGTGTGCAGCTCACCGCCCAGCAGCCCGAGGTCAACCTGGTCCGCGTCGCCCTGCAGGGCCTGGCGGCCGTGCTCGGCGGCACCCAGTCGCTGCACACCAACAGCTTCGACGAGGCGATCGCGCTGCCCACGGCCAAGGCCGCCCGTCTGGCGCTGCGCACCCAGCAGGTGCTCGCCTACGAGACCGACGTCACCCGCACCGTCGACCCGTTCGCCGGCTCCTACGTCGTGGAGTCGCTCACCGACGACCTCGAGGAGGCGGCGATGGAGCTCATCCGCGCCGTCGACGACCGCGGCGGCGCCGTCCACGCCATCGAGCAGGGCTTCCAGAAGAGCGAGATCGAGCGCTCCGCCTACGAGACCGCCCTGCAGATCGACGACGGCAAGCGCGTCGTCGTCGGCCAGAACCGCTACACGATCGACGAGGAGGAGCACTACGAGCCGCTCCGCGTCGACCCGGCCATCGAGGCCCAGCAGGCCGAGCGCCTCGAGCGGCTGCGCGCCGAGCGCGACAACGACGCGGTCGCCCGCCACCTCGAGGAGCTCCGCACCGCCGCGAAGGGCACCGACAACGTCCTCCCGCCGATGCGCGAGGCCCTCCGCGCCCGCGCCACCGGTGGCGAGGTCGCCGACGCGCTGCGCGAGGTCTGGGGCCAGCACACCCCGCGCGAGACCTTCTGACGCCGGAGGGTATGACGTGCCCGGCGGCACGTCATACCATCCGCCGCCGTCGTCCGGCCGGGGGAGGCGGGCACGCCGATGTACCCTGGAAGACGCCGCACGCCGACGTCGCGGGGCCGCGCGCCGCACCGACAGGTCGGCGCCGACGCTCGACCGGGCCCCGTGGCAGCGTCCGCGGCGCCGCCCGACCCCCAGCCCGACGCCCGACGACCCTGCCGTGAAGTGAGCCCGTGACCGCCGAGACCACCCGCCTGCCGAGCCGCCCCGCCCCCGGGACCGCGTCGTCCGGGCGCGCCGGTGACCTCCTGCAGCGGCTCAGCGCCGAGGTGGACGCCCGGTCCGAGGAGCTCCTGGAGCTGCGGCGCGACCTGCACCGGCACCCCGAGCTGTCCTGGCACGAGCTGCGCACCACCTCGCTGCTGACCGACCGGCTCACCGACGCCGGCATCGCGGTCACCCCGCTGCCCGGCACCGGTGTGCTCGCCGACCTCGGCGCCCCGGAGCCGAAGGTGCGTATCGCGCTGCGCGCCGACCTGGACGCGCTCCCTCTCGACGAGGTCACCGGGCTGCCCTTCGCCTCGGCCACCCCGGGCGTGTGCCACGCCTGCGGCCACGACGTGCACACCGCCGGCGTCCTGGGCGCGGGCCTGGCGCTCAAGGCGGTCGAGGACGAGCTCGTCCAGCGCGGGATCGCGGTGCGGCTGATCTTCCAGCCGGCCGAGGAGAGCATGCCCGGAGGGGCGCTCGCCGTCATGAAGCACGGCGGACTGCAGGGCGTCGACCGGCTGCTGGCCGTGCACTGCGACCCCACCGTGGACGTCGGCACCGTCGGGCTGCGCGTCGGCCCGATCACCGCGGCCTCCGACTCGGTCCACGTCGTCCTCACCGGGTCGGGCGGCCACACCTCCCGCCCGCACCTGACCCAGGACCTCACCTACGCCCTGGGCAAGGTCGTCACCGACGTGCCCGCCGTGCTCTCGCGCCGACTCGACCCCCGCTCGGCCGCGACCCTGGTCTGGGGCATCGTGCGCAGCGGCTCGGCGCCCAACATCATCCCGACGCAGGCCGAGGCCATCGGCACCCTGCGCATCCTCGACTCCGAGACCTGGGACGCCACCGGCGACCTCGTCGAGGAGGTCGTCCGTGCGGTCGTGGCCCCCTACGGCGTGAAGGCCACCGTCCGCCACACCAAGGGTGTCCCGCCGGTGGACAACGACAACGGCGCGGTCGTGGCCCTCTCGCGTGCCGCGATGAGCCTGCTCGGTCCCCAGTCGGTCGTCCCGACCAAGCAGTCCATGGGCGGGGAGGACCTCGGCTGGTACCTCACCGAGGTGCCCGGCGCGATGGCCCGCCTCGGCACCCGCACCCCGGGCGGGCGCACCCACGAGCTGCACCAGGCCGACCTCGTCGTGGACGAGCGCAGCCCGCTCGTCGCGGCGCGGCTGCTCGCCGGGGCCGTGCTCACCTCCGTGGGCCCCGACGGCCTCGTCTGACCGGACGTCGAGCACCCCTGCCGGCGGGGTCCCCGAGCCTGCCCGGAGGGTCCCTCGCGGGGTCCCCCGGCGGCCGAAGTACGACGCCGTGTCACAGATTGGTCACATAGCCCGGAGACGGTCCCTACCAGCAGGTACGGGGCGGTAGCATCGAATCGCACGCCTTATCACAGCTCACGAAGGAGTTCCACGTGCGTTCGGTTCTGAAGCTTGCGGCCCTGGGTGCGGCCGCCTCTCTTGCGCTGGCCGCATGCGGCGACGCCCCCGACGACACCTCGGGCGACACCCCCACCACCGCCGACTCCGGCCCTGACAGCACCGCGGAGGAGACCGACGACACCGAAGGCACCGCCGGCGGCGACGTCAGCGACTTCCAGGCCTGCATGGTCTCCGACTCCGGCGGTTTCGACGACCAGTCCTTCAACCAGTCCGGCAAGGAGGGTCTCGACGCGATCGCCGAGGAGCTGGGCATCGAGACCACCGAGGTCGAGTCCCAGTCCGACGCCGACTACGCCACCAACGTCGGCAACCTGGTCACCCAGGGTTGCGACCTGACGATCGGCGTCGGCTTCCTGCTCGAGGACGCCATCCAGCAGGCGGCCGAGCAGAACCCCGACAGCAACTTCGCGCTGATCGACTCCGGCTTCTCGGACGAGAACTTCGCGCCCGTCGAGATCGACAACGCCAAGCCGCTGCTGTTCAACACCGCCGAGGCATCCTTCCTCGCCGGCTACCTGGCCGCGGGCGTGAGCGAGTCCGGCACCGTCGCCACCTTCGGTGGCCTGCAGATCCCCTCCGTCGCGATCTTCATGGACGGCTTCGCCGACGGCGTCGCGAAGTACAACGAGGACAACGGCACCGACGTCAAGGTCCTCGGCTGGGACAAGGAGGCCCAGACGGGCTCCTTCTCCGGTGACTTCGAGAACCAGTCGCAGGGCCAGACCCTGACCGAGCAGTTCCTCGCCCAGGGCGCGGACGTCATCATGCCGGTCGCCGGCCCGGTCGGCCTGGGTGCCGCCGCCGCCGTCTCCGAGGCCGACGGCGCCAAGCTGATCTGGGTCGATTCCGACGGCTACCTCACCGCTTCCGAGTACGGCGAGTACATGCTCACCTCCGTGATGAAGGGCATCGGCGCCGCCGTCCAGGACACCGTCCGCGAGGCCGCCAACGGCAACTTCACCAACGAGCCCTACGTCGGCACGCTGGAGAACGAGGGCGTCGGCCTGGCCCCGTTCCACGACTTCGAGAGCGAGGTCCCGCAGGAGCTCGTCGACAAGATCGAGGAGTACAAGCAGCAGATCATCTCCGGCGAGCTCGTGATCGAGACGCCGAACGCCCCCTGACCAGGGCTGACGGACTGACCCACGGTCTGTCCTGACACACCGTGCAGCGGCCCGGCCCCTCGGGGCCGGGCCGCTACGCTGTCCTCCCAACAGGCGGGTCCTCGCCCGTCGTCCACCGCCCGTGAGGTGTGTATGAAGCAGGTACTGCCATGAAGCTCGAGCTGCGGGGCATCACCAAGGTGTTCGGCCCCCTGGTGGCCAACGACCACATCGACCTGGTCGTCGAACCGGGCGAGATCCACGCCCTCCTCGGCGAGAACGGCGCGGGCAAGAGCACGTTGATGAACGTCCTCTACGGGCTCTACGACCCGGACGACGGACAGATCCTGCTCGACGACCGGCCGGTCACCTTCAAGGGCCCGGGCGACGCGGTCGCCGCCGGCATCGGCATGGTCCACCAGCACTTCATGCTCGTCCCGGTGTTCACCGTCGCGGAGTCGGTGGCCCTGGGCTACGAGCCCACCGGCACGCTGGGGGCGCTGCGCCTCGACGAGGCCCGCAAGCGGGTCCGCGAGATCTCCGAGCGCTTCGGCTTCGACGTCGACCCCGACGCGCTCGTCGAGGACCTCCCGGTCGGCGTCCAGCAGCGCGTGGAGATCATCAAGGCGCTCTCCCGTGACGCGCAGGTGCTCATCCTCGACGAGCCCACCGCGGTGCTGACGCCGCAGGAGACCGACGAGCTCATCGGCATCATGCGCGAGCTCAAGGAGGCCGGCACCTCCATCGTCTTCATCACCCACAAGCTGCGCGAGGTGCGCGCGATCGCCGACCGGATCACCGTCATCCGGCGCGGCAAGGTCGTCGGCGAGGCCAGCCCGACCTCGACCGAGACCGATCTCGCCTCGCTCATGGTCGGCCGCTCCGTCAGCCTGACCGTCGACAAGGCCCCGGCCAACCCCGGCGAGGCCGCCTTCCAGGTGGAGAACCTCACGGTCGTCGGGCCCACCGGCTCGGTGCTCGTCGACGACGTCTCCTTCGAGGTCCGCTCCGGCGAGATCCTCTGCATCGCCGGTGTCCAGGGCAACGGCCAGACCGAGCTCGCCGAGACGATCCTCGGGCTGGAGCAGGCGCACTCGGGCCGCATCACGCTCGACGGCAAGGACCTGCTCCCGCTGTCGGTCCGCGAGCGGCTGCGCGCCGGCCTGGGCTTCGTCCCCGAGGACCGCTCCACCGACGGTGTCATCTCGAGCTTCTCCATCGCCGAGAACCTCATCCTCGACATCTACGACACCGAGCCCTTCGCGCGCGGCATCACGATGAGCCCGGCCAAGGTGGCCGCCAACGCCGTGCACCGCACCGAGGAGTTCGACGTCCGCTACACCGACGTGCAGGACCCGATCTCCACCCTCTCCGGCGGCAACGCCCAGAAGGTCGTGCTGGCCCGCGAGATGTCGCGGCCGCTGCGGCTCTTCGTGGCCTCCCAGCCGACCCGTGGTCTGGACGTCGGCTCGATCGAGTTCGTCCACAAGCGGGTCGTGCGCGAGCGCGACGAGGGCACGCCGTGCATCATCGTCTCGACCGAGCTCGACGAGGTCCTCAACCTCGCCGACCGGATCGCGGTGATGTACCGCGGCCGGATCGTCGGCATCGTCGACGTGGCCGCCGAGGAGGGCGGCGTCAACCGCGACATGCTCGGCCTGATGATGGCCGGCGTGCCCATGGACGAGGCGCGTGCCCAGGCCGCGGAGCACCACTCCGTGCTCGGCCAGGCCGACCTGGAGGAGGAGACCCCGTGACCGACCACCACCAGCACAGCATGTCCGAGGGGTCGGACGCGGGGGAGGAGCAGGCCACCGCGGCGGCGCCGCCGGCCCTCACCGGCACCGAGGGCGCCACCCAGAGCCCGGGCGGTCCGACCCACCGGGAGACCGAGCGGCCCTCGGTCCTGCAGCAGATCCTCTCCGGCAGCGCGCTCATGTCGGTGCTGGCCTTCGTGCTCGCGCTCGTCATCGGCGGGCTGCTCATCGCCTTCGCCGACCAGGACACCCGCGAGGCGGCCGGCTACTTCTTCAGCCGGCCCACCGACACCCTCGGCGCCGCGTGGTCGGCCGTCTGGGACGCCTACGTGGCGATGTTCCGCGGCTCGGTCTTCGACTGGAAGGCCGCCACCTTCGCCGGGATGATCAAGCCGCTCACCGAGTCGCTGGTCTTCTCCGTGCCTCTGATCCTCGCCGGTCTGGGCATCGCCGTCGGCTTCCGCGCCGGTCTGTTCAACATCGGTGCGCAGGGCCAGATCATCGTCGGCGCCATCGTGGCCGCCTGGCTCGGCTTCGCCTTCGACCTGCCGGTCGGCATCCACCTGCTGGTGGCGATGCTCGGTGGCGCGATCGGTGGTGCCGTCTACGCCGGCATCCCGGGCCTCCTCAAGGCCCGCTTCGGGGCCAACGAGGTGATCGTCACGATCATGCTCAACTACATCGCGGTCTACCTCATCAGCTACGTGCTCAAGCAGCCGACCTTCAACCCCGGCCGCACCGGGCAGCGCAGCCCCGCGGTGTCCGCGGACGCGACCTACCCCCTGCTCGTCCCGGACTGGCTGGTCCCCGGCAACACCTTCCGCCTGCACTGGGGCTTCGTGGTCGCGATCCTCGCCACCGTCTTCGTGTGGTGGCTGCTGGAGCGCTCGACGATCGGCTTCGAGCTGCGCGCCGCCGGCGCCAACCCCGCCGCCGCCCGCACCGCCGGTATGTCGGTCGGCCGGGTCACGGTCATCACCATGCTCATCGCCGGTGCGCTCGCGGGTCTCGCGGCGACCGGGCAGGTGCTGGGCACCGAGCGCTCGCTGACGGCGGGTGTCGCGGCGTCCTACGGCTTCGACGCGATCACCGTGGCGCTGCTCGGACGTTCCCGACCGCTCGGCACCTTCTTCGCCGGGCTGCTCTTCGGCGCCCTCAAGGCCGGGGGCTTCCTCATGCAGTCGCAGACGGCGACGCCGATCGACATCGTGCTCGTCGTCCAGTCGCTCATCGTGCTGCTCATCGCGGCGCCGCCGCTGGTGCGCGCGGTCTTCCGCCTGCCGGCCCCCGGTCCGCGGGTGCGCCGACCCAGTCGTTCCACCACGACCAAGGAGGTGACCGCGTGAGCACGCCCGTGACCCCGGCGCCCGCGGAGCCGAAGCCCGAGGCACCCGCCGCCGACGCCGCCCCGCTGCTCAAGGTCAGCTGGAAGACGCCGATCGTCTACGCCCTCGCCGCGCTCGCCGCGCTGCTGGGCTTCCTGCCGGGCGTCGACGCCGGTGCCCGCACCACCTTCCAGTTCACCGGTGGGCGCGAGTTCTTCGCCATCCCCAACGCGCCGGTCCCCTCGCTGCTGACGATCGTGGTCCTCACCGTAGTCATGGCGGCCGCCGCGGTCTGGGCCTTCCTGCTGGTGCGCTCGCACCGGCCGGCCCCGGCCTGGCTGCACGTCGTGGTCGGCCTGTCCTTCGTGCTGGCCTTCCTCACCTACGCCGGATCCGGCCGCACCTCGGTCATCCCGATGGTCTCGCTCCTCGCGGGCGCCCTGGCGCTGTCCGTGCCGCTCGTCTTCGGCGCCCTCTCCGGCGTCATCTGCGAGCGCTCCGGCATCATCAACATCGCGATCGAGGGGCAGCTGCTCTTCGGTGCCTTCGCCGCGGCCGTCGTGGCCTCCGCGACCGGCACCGGCTACGCCGGCCTGGTCGCCGCCCCGGTCGCGGGCGCCCTCGTCGGTGCGGTCCTGGCCTGGTTCGCGGTGAGCTACCGGGTCAACCAGATCATCGTCGGCGTCGTGCTCAACACGCTGATCATCGGTCTGACCGGCTTCCTCTTCGCCACCGTCCTGTCGGACAACAAGGCGCTGTGGAACACCCGCATGCCCCTGCCGCGCATCCGCATCCCGCTGCTGTCGGAGATCCCGGTCCTCGGCCCGGTGCTCTTCAACCAGACGATCCTCGTCTACCTCATGTACGCCCTGATCTTCGGGCTGCAGTTCATGCTCTTCCGCAGTCGCTGGGGCCTGCGCACCCGCGCGGTGGGCGAGCACCCCAAGGCCGCCGACACGGTCGGCATCAAGGTCAACACCCGCCGGGTCTGGAACACCATCCTCGGCGGCGCGATCGCCGGCCTGGGCGGCGCGTTCTTCACCGTCGGCTCGGGTCTGGCGTTCGGTCGGGAGATGTCGGCCGGCAACGGCTTCATCGCGCTGGCCGCGATGATCCTGGGCAAGTGGAACCCCTACGGCGCGGTCATGGCCGCGCTCCTGTTCGGCTTCTCCAAGAACCTCGGCAACGTCCTGTCGACCATCGGCAGCGGCGTCCCGTCGGAGATCCTGCTGATGCTGCCCTACGTCATCACGATCTTCGCGGTGGCGGGCTTCGTCGGCCGGGTTCGCCCGCCGGCGGCCGAGGGCATCCCCTACACCAAGAGCTGAGGTATGCCGTGACGCACGACGACGCGCACGTGGCCGCCGGTTCGGCCGCCGGGTCCGAGGGCCCGGAGGTCGACTGGGAGGCCCTCCAGGCGCAGGCCGCGGACATCATGACGCGGGCCTACGTCCCCTACTCGCACTTCCCCGTCGGGGTCGCGGGCCTGGTCGACGACGGGCGCGTCGTGCGCGGCTGCAACGTCGAGAACGCCAGCTACGGCCTGACGCTGTGCGCCGAGTGCGGCATGGTCTCCGAGCTCGCGGCCACCGGCGGAGGTCGGCTCGTCGCCGTCTCCTGCGTCGGCGGCGACGGCCAGCCGCTCATGCCGTGCGGTCGCTGCCGCCAGCTGCTGTGGGAGCACGGGGGAGCGGAGTGCCTCCTGCTCACGCCGGAGGGCGTGCTGCCGATGGACCAGGTGCTCCCGCAGGCGTTCGGCGCGGGCCACCTGACCTGAGGGCCGTCCGGGCACTGCGCCCGGCACGCGATCTGCGACATCCGCCCGTGCTCGAGCTCGGGCGGGCAGGTCGCGTCCGCGGTGTCATGCGCGGCGGGCTGCCGTTCGGCGCGGGAACGCCATACCAGGTTGTGCCGCTGGTGCGACGTCGCGGACGTCGTCCGACCGGCACAGTCCTGCATGACGTGAAGGTCAAGTCGTCCGACCGGCACAACCTTGTCCGGCGCGGCCGGAGGACAGGACGGGCAGGGGGCAGCGGGCGGAGAGAGCGGTGCGGAGCCGCTCAGTCCTGGGCGTCGTCCCCGGGCTCGGCGACGCGCACGGCGGACCAGGCGCCGGCCTCGACGAGACAGGTGCGGGGGAGGCCGGCCTCGATCGCGAGGCGCCCGGCCTCCGGGCTGCGCGGCACGTAGAGGGCCAGGCCGGCGATCTCCTTGACGCGCTTCTGCAGGCTGCGGACGGTGCCGGCGTCGACCACGACGCGGCCCTTCTCCGGCGGCAGGAAGAGGTCCTCGCCGAAGGTGCCGCCCCGGTCCTTGCGTGCGACGCGGTCGACGGACATCGGCTCCTGCGCCATCGCCTCGGCCAGGACGCGCAGGACGGTCGCGTCCTGGGGGTCGCCGCCGTCGACCGGCTCGGCGACGAGCGTGCGGCCCTCGTCCAGCTGGAGGCGCTGCACGGCGAACTTGGCGCGGCGGTCACGGGTCATCACCGAGTAGGTCAGCGCAGGGGCGCCGTCGACCTCGGCCTGGGCGGCCAGAACGAGGGCGTCGGCCCCGACCCCGACGGAGAGCGTGGAGGCGCACGACAGCGTCGCGGCCATGCGGGGCGTCGACACAGCGGCGACGACGCGGCCGTTGCGCACGGCCACGACCGTCGGGAACATCGGCTGCTCCCCGGCGGCACCCTCGCGGGCGCGGCTGCGGCGGAGCAGGTCCGTCACGGGGGGCACGACGAGGGCCATGATGTCTGCGATCTGCACGCGGCTCAGGATGCCACACGGGCGCGCCGGGACCGCCATGAACGAAGGCCGGGTCAGGAGGAGGTCGGTCCGTCGAGCGGCTCGTCGCGGGGCAGGACGTGGCCGGTCGGGCGCCGGTCACGCGCAGGGGCACCGCCGGCTGCGCTCCGAGCTGCCGATGGGCCAGACTGGTCGCCATGAGTGAGTCCTTCGACGCCGTCGACATCATCCGCACCAAGCGCGACAAGGGGGAGCTGAGCCCCGAGGAGATCGCCTGGGTGGTGGACGCCTACACCCGTGAGGTGGTGGCCGACGAGCAGATGTCCGCCCTGGCCATGGCCATCCTGCTCAACGGCATGACCCGCCGGGAGATCTCCGACTGGACCGCGGCGATGATCGCCAGCGGCGAGCGGATGGACTTCTCCTCGCTGTCCCGCCCCACCGCCGACAAGCACTCGACCGGCGGCGTCGGCGACAAGATCACGCTTCCGCTGGCGCCCCTCGTGGCGGCCTGCGGCGTCGCCGTGCCCCAGCTCTCCGGTCGCGGCCTCGGCCACACCGGCGGCACCCTCGACAAGCTCGAGGCGATCCCCGGCTGGCGCGCCGACCTGACCAACGAGGAGATGCTCGCCCAGCTCGACGACGTGGGCGCCGTCATCTGCGCGGCCGGCTCCGGCCTGGCCCCGGCGGACAAGCGCCTCTACGCGCTGCGCGACGTCACGGGCACGGTCGAGGCCATCCCGCTGATCGCCTCCTCGATCATGAGCAAGAAGATCGCCGAGGGCACCGGCGCGCTCGTCCTCGACGTCAAGGTCGGCTCGGGCGCCTTCATGAAGACCCTCGACGACGCCCGCGAGCTCGCCGAGACGATGGTCGCCCTGGGCAAGGACGCGGGCGTGCACACCGTCGCCCTGCTGACCGACATGTCGACCCCGCTCGGCCTCACCGCGGGCAACGGCCTGGAGGTGCGCGAGTCGGTCGAGGTGCTGGCCGGCGGCGGGCCCCAGGACGTCGTCGACCTCACGCTGGCGCTGGCCCGCGAGATGGTGGAGGGCGCCGGCGTCACCGACGTCGACCCCGCCGACGCGCTGGCCGACGGCCGGGCGATGGACGTCTGGCGCCGGATGATCTCGGCCCAGGGCGGTGACCCCGACGCGCCGCTGCCGACCGCCAGGGAGACGCACGTCGTCACGGCGGAGTCCGACGGCGTGCTCACCCGCCTCGACGCGCTCGCCGTCGGCATCGCGGCCTGGCGCCTCGGCGCCGGCCGGGCGCGCAAGGAGGACCCGGTGCAGGCCGCCGCAGGCGTGGAGATGCACGCCAAGCCGGGCGACGAGGTGCGCGCCGGCCAGCCGCTGCTCACCCTGCACACGGACACCCCCGAGCGCTTCGACCGGGCGGTCAGCGCGCTCGAGGGCGCGGTGTCGATCGGCGCGGCCGACGAGGTCGCCGGGCCGTCCGACATCGTGATCGACCGGATCAGCTGACCGTCGGGATCGGCTCACACGACGAGCCCGGCGCCTCGAGAGGCGCCGGGCTCGTCCGGTCCCGGGGGTGCTGGCCCGGTAGGTCGATCGCGGGTCAGTAGCCCTGACCGTCGGCGGAGGCCACGTCCGCGCCGGGCTCGGGCACGACCAGCGTCCCGGCCTCTGCGCGCTCGCGGGCACCCTCCAGCAGGGCCTCGGTCGAGGAGGTGCCGATGCGGGTGACGCCCTCGGCGCACATGGCCAGCAGGGTGTCGATGTCGCGGACCCCGCCGGAGGCCTTGACCTGCACGTCGGGGTCGGCGTTGGCGCGCATGATCCGCACGTCCGGCAGCGTCGCGCCGCCGCCGGCGAAGCCGGTGGAGGTCTTGACGAAGTCGGCGCCGGCCTCGGTGCTCAGGCGCGCCGCGGTGGCGATCTGCTCGTCGTCCAGCAGGGCGGTCTCGAAGATCACCTTGACCAGCGCGCCGGCCGCGTGGCCGACCTCGACGACCGCCGCGATGTCGTCGCGGACCGCGTCGAGGTCGCCGCCGCGCAGGCGGCCGATGTTGAGCACCATGTCGAGCTCGGTGGCGCCGTCCTCGAGGGCCTGTCGGGCCTCGGCGACCTTGGCGGTGGTCGTGGTCGTGCCGTGCGGGAAGCCGATGACGGTGCACACCCGGGTCGAGTGGCCCTCGACCGCCTGCCTGGCGAGGGCGACGTCGCTGGGCCGGACGCAGACCGACCAGATCTCCTGCTCGGCGAGCGCGCGACAGGATGCCTCGACCTCCTGGGGAGTGAGCTCGGGCTTGAGGAGGGCGTGGTCGATGAGGTCGGCGACGTCCTGGACGGTCAGGGTGCTGCCGGGGGTGTAGGTGGCCATGGGTCCATGCTAGTTCTCGCCGCGCCCACGACGGGCCCGTCGGCATCGGTGCGGCTGTCAGGGGCCGACCAGCATCGGATCCTAGAATCGGCCCCATGGCGACGAAGCTGCGGCCCGTGCGGGTGACCGGTGTCGGTGACAAGCTCATCCAGGAGTTCGCGGGTGCCGCGAGCACCGGGCACGAAGGGGTCTCGGTCGCGCGGATGACTGCCCCGCCGGGGTGGGACGAGCCGGGCCAGCGGCCCGACTTCGACGAGATCACCTACGTGCTGGCCGGCGAGATCATCGTCGAGACCGAGGACGGCGCCATGAGCGTCACCGCCGGCGAGGCCGTGCTCACCCGGGCTGGGGAGTGGGTGCGCTACTCGGTCGGGGCCTCCGGCGCCGACTACATCGCGGTCTGCTCGCCCGCCTTCACCGCCGAGGGGGCCCACCGTGACCACGCCTGAGACCACGCCGCAGACCACGACGTCCAGCCCCGAGCTGCCCGTCGCCGTGCTGCCCAAGGTGCTGCTGCACGACCACCTCGACGGCGGCGTGCGCCCCGCGACCGTGCTCGAGCTCGCGCGCGAGCAGGGCTATGACGCTCTCCCGGCCGACGAGGTCCTGGCCCTGGAGCACTGGTTCTCCGAGTCCGCCGACTCCGGCTCGCTGGTGCGCTACCTCGAGACCTTCGCCCACACCGTCGGCGTGATGCAGACCGCCGACGCGCTGCACCGGGTGGCGCGCGAGTGCGCCGTCGACCTCGCCGCGGACGGGGTGGTCTACGCCGAGGTGCGCTACGCCCCCGAGCAGCACCTGGAGGGCGGGCTCACGCTCGACCAGGTCGTCGACGCCGTCACCGCGGGCTTCCGCGAGGGCCAGGAGGAGGCTGCCGCCGCCGGCCACCGCATCCGCGTGCGCTCGCTGCTCACCGCGATGCGCCACGCCGCCCGCTCGCGCGAGATCGCCGAGCTGGCCGTGCGCCACCGCGACCGCGAGGTCGCCGGCTTCGACATCGCCGGGGCCGAGGACGGCTTTCCCCCGACCCGCCACCTGGCGGCCTTCGAGTACCTCCGCCAGGAGAACTTCCACTTCACCATCCACGCCGGTGAGGCCTTCGGGCTGCCGAGCATCTGGGAGGCGATCCAGTGGTGCGGGGCCGAGCGGCTCGGGCACGGCGTGCGCATCGTCGACGACATCCGCCTCGACGGTGCGCCGATCACCGACGACCCCGCCGGGGCCCTCGAGCGCGCCCGCACCGACCCGGCCGCCTTCGAGCTGGGCCCGCTGGCGGCCTACGTGCGTGACCGGCGCATCCCGCTGGAGATGTGCCCGAGCAGCAACGTGCAGACGGGCGCCGCCGAGTCCATCGAGACGCATCCGGTCACGCTGCTCAAGGACCTGCAGTTCCGCGTCACGCTCAACACCGACAACCGCCTGATGAGCGCCACCTCGATGACCCGCGAGGCCACCCTGCTGGTGGAGCGGGCCGGCTGGACCCACCGCGACCTGCGCCGGGTGGCGGTCAACGCGATGAAGTCGGCCTTCCTGCCGTTCGACGAACGGCTGGAGATCATCGAGGGCGTGCTCAAGCCCGCCTACGACGAGGGCCGCCTGGTCTAGGAACGGGGCAACAGCCGCTCGCGCAGCGCGTCGGCGCGCGCCAGCCGCTCCTCGTCGCGGCGTCGGCGCTCGCCGAGCACGGCGGCCAGCACGTCCTCCGGGGCGGCACCGGCCGGCGGTGGGGGAGCGACGTGGGCCAGGACGGCGTCCGCCAGCGAGGCGGACGTCGCGGCCCGCGCCTGCGGCACGAGCGAGGGAGCGCGCAGCAGGAACTGGCGCACCGCCACGACCAGCGCGTCCGGCAGCACCCCGATGTCGGCGGCCGTGGCCCACGACTGCAGGGACGGGCTGCCCGACGGCGGCTCCACGAGGCGCAGCCGGACCCGGTCGCGCACCACGTAGGTGCCCGCGAGCAGGTCGCCCAGGCGGCGCGCCTTCTCGTTGGTGGTGGCGACGATCAGCGCGAGCGAGCCCAGCGTGAGCCAGAGCTCGACGGTGCCGACGAGCGCGCGGATGGTGGCGTGCCGCAGCCCGATCGGTCCGGTGTCGTCGCGCACCGTGCGCAGCCCGGTGACGAGCTTGCCGACGGTGCGGCCGTGCAGGAGCGTCTCGAGGGTGATCGGCAGCCCCGCCATGACCACGGCGAGCAGGAAGACCAGGAAGGCCTGGGCGAGGGCCTGGTCGCCACGGAACAGGCCGTCGGGCAGGACGAGGATCAGCAGGAAGAGGCCGAGGGCGACGACGAGCAGGTCGATCAGGCCGGAGACCATCCGCAACGGCAGCGAGGCCGCGGGCAGGTCGATCTCGACGGCCTCGCCGGTGACGAAGCGGTCGGTGTCGAAGATGCCCCGCCTCGCCATGCCCGCAGCCTAGCGGCCGGTGCCGGGGAGGCCACCGCATACAGTGTCCGGATGGACCTGGACGCGCTGGTGGGACGGCGTCGGGGCGCGTGGGAGCGTCTCGACCAGCTCGCCCGCCGCCGGCGGCTGACCGGTGCCGAGGCCGACGAGCTGCTCGACGGCTACCAGCGCACGGCGACCGACCTGTCGGCCGTCCGGTCGGCGGCCCCGGACGCCACGGTCGTGTCCTACCTGTCCACCCTGCTGGCCCGGGCACGCGGTCGCGCCTCCCGGGTCCCGACCCTGTCGTGGTCGGCGGTCGGGCGGTTCCTGGCCGAGGACTTCCCGGCGGCGCTCTACCGGCTGCGCTGGTGGTGGGGGATCACCGCCCTCGCCAACGTCGTCGTCGGCCTGCTGCTCGGCTGGTGGCTCACGCAGAACCCCGTCGTCGAGAACTCCCTGCTCAGCCCCGAGCAGGTGCAGCTGCTCGTCGACGTGCAGTTCGAGTCCTACTACTCCGAGCACGCCGCCAGCAGCTTCTCCACCCTGGTCTGGGTCAACAACGCCTGGGTCGCGGCCCGCTGCATCGGGATGGGCGTGCTCGGGGTGCCGGTCGTCTGGCTGCTGTGGCAGAACATCGCCAACGTCGCGGTCATCGGCTCCCTCATGCACCGCCACGGCCGCGCGGAGGTCTTCTGGGGCCTGCTCACCCCCCACGGGCTGCTCGAGCTCATGGCGATCTTCGTCGCCGCAGGGGTCGGACTGCGGCTGTTCTGGGCCTGGGTCGCGCCGGGGCCGCGGACGCGGCTGGCCAACCTCGCCGCCGAGGGCCGCACCGCCGCCGGCGTCTCGCTCGGTCTGGTCCTCGTGCTGCTCGTCTCCGGCGTCATCGAGGGCTTCGTCACCCCCTCGCCGCTGCCCACCTGGGCGCGCGTCGGCATCGGCGTGCTCGCCCTGCTGTTCTTCTTCGTCTACGTCTTCACCCTCGGCCGCCGGGCCGTGCGCGCCGGGGCGACCGGTGACGTGGGCGAGGAGCTGCAGGCCGCGAGCGCCCCGTCCCGGGCCTGACGGCATACCTGATCCGGCGGAGCCGAGGTATGGGGCACCGCTGCGCCAGGGGCGTCAGACGCCCATGTCCTCGTAGGACCGAGGGTCCTCGATGGGCTCCAGGTGGCAGCTGACCCGGAGGTCGGGATAGGCCTCCATGAGCGACTCGATGATGTCCTCGCTGAGGTCGTGGCCGCGCTTGACCGTCCACTCACCGGGAACCAGCAGGTGCATCTCCATGAAGCGGCGGTGGCCGGACTCGCGGGTGCGGACGGCGTGGAACTGCACCTCCTCGGAGGTCCAGCCCTCGAGGATCTCGCGGATCCTGTCGTTGTCCTCCTTGGGCAGGCTCACGTCCATGAGACCGGCGGTGGAGGAGCGGATGAGGTTCCATCCCGTTACGAGGATGTTGAGGCCGACGGCGAAGGCGACGATCGGGTCCAGGCGGTCCCAGCCGGTGAGCCAGACCAGGCCGACGCCCGCCACGACACCGACGGAGGTCCACACGTCGGTGAGCAGGTGGCGGCCGTCGGCGGTGAGCACGATGGAGCGGTGCTTGCGACCGGCGCGGATGAGGATCCAGGCGACGGTGCCGTTGACCACCGAGGCCAGGACCGAGACGGCGAGGCCGATCCCGAGGTTCTCCAGCGGCTGGGGGTCGAGGAAGCGCTGGACCGAGGTCATGAGGATGAGCGCCGCGGCGATGAAGATCATCAGACCCTCGACGGCGGCGGAGAAGTACTCGGCCTTGCTGTGCCCGAAGTGGTGGTTGGCGTCCGGCGGGCGGAGCGCGACGCGCAGCGCGACGAGGGCCACGACGGCGGCGACGAGGTTGACCAGCGACTCGGCCGCGTCGGAGAGGAGACCGACCGATCCGGTCATCAGCCAGGCGCTCGACTTCAGCCCGATCGTGACCAGCGCGGCGGCGATCGACAGCCACGCGAAACGGGTCAGGTCCTCCGGCTGCGGGTGCCTGGTGCTGGCGGTCGAGCTGGGAGGGGGACCACCGGCCGAGGACGCGAACACCGCTCGATGGTAGTCCGGCGGCCTGGGAGCCTCAGAGCAGACCCTGGGCCTTGAGCGCGAGGTAGTGGTCGGTCAGCGCCACCGGCAGGCGCTCCGGGGGCTCGTCGACGACGGTGACGCCGAGCGTGCGGAGCCCCTGGGCGGTGCGGCGCCGCAGCTCGGCGGTGCGCTCGGCCGCGGCCGCGTCGTAGACCGCCTCGATCGAGGACAGGTCGGTGCCCAGCGCCTCGAGCGCGGGGTCGGCGACCGAGGCCACGACCACGCGGTGGTGGGCCGTCAGGGTGGGGAGCACCGGCAGCAGGCCCTCCTCGACGGCGGCCGGCTCGAGCGGGGTGAGCAGCACGACCAGCGCGCGCCGGTCCGCAACGGTGGCGACGGCCGAGGCCAGGGCGGTCCAGTCGGCCTCGACGAGCCGCGGCTCGAGGGGGGCCATCGCGGTCACCATGTCGTGCAGCAGGCCACCCGGTCCACCGGCGCGCCCGGTCGCCGAGCCCGAGCGGGCGCGCACGACGCGGTCGCCGGCGAGCAGGTCGACGCGGTCGCCCGCCCGCTCGGCCAGCGCGGCGAGGAGCAGCGCGGCGTCCATGGCGGCGTCGAGGCGTGGCTCGTCGCCGACCCGTGCCGCGCTGGTCCGCGAGGTGTCGAGCACGAGGACCACGCGGCGGTCGCGCTCGGGCTGCCAGGTGCGGACGACGACGTGCTGGCGCCGGGCCGTCGCGCGCCAGTCGATGGAGCGGACGTCGTCGCCCTCGACGTAGTCGCGCAGGGAGTCGAACTCGGTCCCCTGGCCGCGGGTGCGGACGGCCGAGCGGCCGTCGAGCTGGCGCAGCCGGGCCAGCCGGCTGGGCAGGTGGCGTCGGGACCGGAAGGGCGGCAGCGAGCGCACCACGCCGGGGACCTCGATCGTGCGCTGTCGGCCGGCGAGGCCGAGCGGACCGTGCAGGCGGACGGTCACGCCCGCCGCCGGGCGGTCGCCGCGCCGGGACGGCACGAGCACCGTGCTCAGCCGGCGCCGCTCGCCCGGCGGCAGGTCGAGGGTATGCCGTTCCTCGACGGCCCCGGCCGACGGCACCCACGCGTCGCGCAGCTCGCCGCGCACCGGGCGCCGGGCCCCGGAGGTGACGGTGAGCGTGGTCGTCACCGGCTCGTGCAGCCGCGTCCGCGGGTCGGGGGAGCGTGCGATCCGGACCGACCGCGGAGAGGGCGTGAGCAGCACGTCGACGGCCACCAGCAGCACGACCCCGAGGAGCCACAGCGCGACCGCCGACCCGGCGGCGGCGGGCCACAGCAGGGCCGGCACCACGCCCAGCAGGACGAGCGCGACGACCGGACGACGCAGGACCACGGTCAGCGGGGGACGGGGACGGCGCCGAGGACGGACTCCAGGACCGACTCGGCGGTGACACCCTCGAGCTCGGCCTCGGGACGCAGCGCGACGCGGTGCGTGAGGGTGGCGCGGGCCAGGGCCTTGACGTCGTCGGGGGTGACGAAGTCGCGGCCCGAGAGCCACGCCCACGCGCGGGCGGTGCCCAGCAGCGCGGTGGCCCCGCGGGGGCTGACGCCCAGCTGCAGCGAGGGAGAGGTGCGGGTCGCGCGCGCCAGGTCCACGACATACCCCAGCACCTCGGGGGAGACCTGCACGCGGGCCACGGCCGCGGCGCCGTCGGCGATGTCCTGCGGCGAGGCGACGGGGCGCACGCCGGCGGCCTGCAGGTCGCGCGGGTCGAAGCCGTCGGCGTGCCGCCGCAGCACCTGCACCTCGTCCTCGCGGGGCGGGAGGGGCACGTTCACCTTGAGCAGGAAACGGTCGAGCTGGGCCTCGGGCAGCGGGTAGGTGCCCTCGTACTCGACGGGGTTCTGGGTGGCCGCCACCAGGAAGGGCGTCGGCAGCCGGTGCGTCGTGCCGTCGACGGTCACCTGCCGCTCCTCCATCGCCTCCAGCAGCGCCGACTGGGTCTTGGGCGGGGTGCGGTTGATCTCGTCGGCGAGGAGCAGGTTGGTGAAGACCGGGCCCGGGCGGAAGGTGAAGTCGCTGCGCGAGGCGTCGTAGACCAGCGAACCGGTCACGTCACCCGGCATGAGGTCGGGGGTGAACTGCACCCGGGTGGTGCGCACGTCGAGCGCCGCGGCGAGGGTGCGCACCAGCAGCGTCTTGGCGGTGCCGGGGACGCCCTCGAGCAGCACGTGACCGCCGGCCAGGAGGGCGACCACGAGCCCGGAGACGGCCTGCTCCTGCCCGACGACCGCCTTGGCGACCTCGTCGCGCAGCGCGTGCAGCGCGGCGCGGGCGCGCTCGCCGGCTGCGTCGGTCACGGGAGCCGGGGGCCGGGGCACGGGTGCCTGCGGCACCGGCGGCCCGGACGGCGAGGGCAGGTCAGGGGCCTCGGGCCGCGGGTCGTCGGCGGGCGGGGGCGGAGTGCCGGAGTCCGTCATACGTGCAGTCCTTCCTCGAGGGAGCGCAGCTCCCGGGCGGTGGTCACGAAGGTGGGGTCGTCGGGGGCGGTCGGGTCGGTGAGGAGCCGTCGCACGTCGCGGGCGGGGCGACCGGAGGCGGTGGTCACGGCAGCGACCAGCTCGTCGACGGAGGCACCGGCGGGCAGACCGAGCCGCGGCGCGAGCCGGCTGCGCGCGCCATCCTGCAGCGCGGCGAGCGCGTGGCTCCGGTCGCGGGCCTGGCGGTAGAGCCGACCCCGGCTGCGGGTGGCCTCGGCGGCCGAGACGACGGCGGGCAGCGGCTCGACGACGACGGCGCCGAGGCGACGGCCCTGCACCAGGGCCAGGGCGAGGACGGCGGCGCCCAGCACCACGACGACCGCGGTGAGGTTGCGCGGCAGGACGTCCCACAGCCCCGCCGGAGCGGCCTCGAGGCCCGCGTCGGCGGGCTGCGGCACGACCCACAGGAGGGTGGGGCTGCCGCCGAGGAGCCGCAGGCCGAGGGCCGCGTGCGCCTCGTCGGCGACGGCGTCGTTGGTCAGGGCGGAGGAGAAACCGACCAGCGTGGTCGTCGGGCGCTCGGCGGTGGCCGGGAAGGTCAGCAGCGCACCCTCGCGGGCACCGCCTGCGCCGTGGCCCACGGCCGGCGGGTAGCAGGCGGTGACGCTGGATCGGTCCGACCCGCTGGCGCGCAGCTGCACGTCCCAGGTCACCACCCGGTCGCCCGGGCGGACCAGCGGGTCGGTGCAGTCGGCCTCGAGCGTCCGGCCGTCGCCCGGCGAGGTCACCACGTCGAGCCCGAGCGTGGGTCCCGGAGCCGTCGACACGTCGGGGACGAGCACGACCAGCCGGTCGGCGTCGCGGACGTGGCGCATCAGCGTCTCGCCCGCCTCCGGCCCGAGGTATGCCGTGTGCGGCAGCAGCACCGTGGTGCCGGGACCGACGGGCTCGTCGAGGAGGGCGGTGGTGCCGTCGACGACGCGCACGTCGACCCCGTGGTCGTCGAGGACGCGGGCGAGCGCCTGGGCGCCGGACGGGCCGGGGTTGTCGGGGCCGAGCAGCTCGCCCGACGTGCTGCCGGACAGCAGGGAGGCGAGCACCGTCGCGGCCAGCAGGAGCGCCACCCAGGGGCCCCAGCGGCGCAGCCGGGTGCGCAGGACCGTCGCCCGACGGTGCGGCGGCGACGGGGCGGGCGCGGCCTGCGGTGCGGCAGCAGGCGCGCTCATCGCGCCACCGCCGCGTCGTCGAGGACGGGCCGGGCCCGGGCGATCCGCGACTCCAGCTGCCGCACCCGGGCGGCCCGGTCGGCGGTGGCCCCGAGCCCGCCGTAGCGGACCGCGTCGAAGGCGTCGGCGGCCTCGGCCAGGGCGGCCGCCTCCGCGGGGAAGACGGGGGCGAGCTCGAGCGCGACCTCGTGGGCGGTGCGGCCGGGGCGGTCCTCGGTGAGCGCCCGCTCGACGGCCCCCGCGGCGATGGCGCGGTAGGCCTCCAGCAGCGCGGTGCCGTGGTCGCCGGCGGCGGTCGCTGCGTCGGCCCGGCGGCGGTACTCCGCCGCGGGGACGCCGACCTCGTCCAGCACCGAGCTGCGCCCGGCGGTCGACATTGACCCCTGACGCCGGCGGTCGCGCGAGGAGGCGATGACGACGAGCGTCGCGGCCAGCAGGACGACGCCGAGCAGCGCCCAGGCCGCCCACGGCGGCAGCGCGCCCGGCAGGGAGAGGCTGGGCAGGTGATCGGTGATCCAGGCCCACGCGCGCAGGAGCAGGGACTCGCGCACGGCATACTCCGGCCGGCTCAGCTCGTCCTCGAGCCAGCGTCGCGCCTCGTCTCGGTCGGGGTCGACCACCCAGCCCGCGCCCACCGCTGCCGTCAGGACCGCCGGGCGGCCGCCCGGGCCTGGGCCGCCTGCAGCAGCGACGTCTCCAGACCCTCGCGCCGGATCCGCTGGTCGAGGTAGAGCAGGGCCGTGACGCCCGCGGTGAAGGGCACGACGAAGGCACCGACGACCAGCTGGACCAGGTGGTCGAAGCCGACGAGGAGCGGGTCGACGAGCGACTCGTCCGCCATCACGTCGATGTCGCCGAGGAGGAAGATGCCGAGGGTCGCGGGCACCTGGACGGCCGTCGTGAAGATGTTGGTGATGATGCTCGCCAGCAGGGTGATGCCGATGACGCGCCAGCCCTGCCTGCCGGTCGTCAGCGACCAGGCCCGACGGATGCCGCGCCACGGCCCGACCCGCTCCAGCACGACGGCCGCGGGGGCGAGGGTGAGGCGCACCCCGGCCCACACGAAGAGCAGCAGGACGGCGATCACGCCGACGACCACGACGAGGACGACGGCCAGGTCACCGGCGGTGGAGGCCAGCCAGCCCAGCAGGACGAAGGCGAGCACGGCCACGACCGCGACGGCGGCCAGCAGCAGCGAGATGAGCACCAGGGTGCCGATCAGGGCCGGGATCCTGCCGCGCACGGCCCGCCAGGTGTCGCCGAGGCCGGCCCGGTCGCCGAGGACGGCCTCGCCGACGACGTGCACGATCATGCCGGTCAGGGCGACGCTGGCCAGGACCGAGAAGAGCATCGCCACCAGGCTGACCAGCACGCCGCGGTCCTCCGCCGCCAGCGAGCCGACCTGCAGCACCGCGAGCGAGGCGAGGTAGGAGGGCACGAGCAGCACGGTCAGCACGAGGAAGCCGGTGCCGATGGTGGCGGCCGGGTTGCGGCGCATCGTCTGCAGGGCGCCGCCGAAGATGTCGCCCACGAAGAGCGGGCGCAGCGGGATGATGCCGGGCTGGTGCATGCGGGCGAGGTCGTCCGGCGGCAGCTGGTGCCACGAGGGTGGCGGACCGGCCGGTCCCGGTGGGGGAGCGGGCTGCTGCCAGGAGGCGCCCGTCGCCGCCCGCTGCGGGTCCGTGGACGGCGGGGGAGAACCCCATGCGGGGGTCGTCGGCGCTCCGGGAGGAGGGGCGGACCAGCCCGGCGGTGGTGCCGGCGTCCCCTCGCCGGACGGCTGGCCGGGCCTGTCGGTCATCCCCTGGTTCCTCCTGTCGGTCGGGACCGGCCCGCGTCGGCGGCCTGGCTCCCCAGCTCCTCGGCCAGGCGCTCGGCGATCTTGGCCCGCACCGGCTCGGCCCCCAGGGCCTGGTGCGCCGCCACGATACCCGGCTCGGCGCGGCGCAGGACGTGGCCGCGCCGCCAGAGGGTCAGCGGCGGCTTGCGGTGCTCGGCCAGGTCGCGCGCCAGTCGCCGGGCGAAGGTCACCCACGGGTGGTGGTGCACGCTCCAGGCCCGCTCGAGGAGACCCCGCTCGCGGAGGGGGGCGACGACGTCGGCGGCGAAGATGCCCTCGGCGACCACGAAGGGTGCGCCGCCGAGCTCCACGACGTGCTGCCCGGTGCGGCTCGAGGTCGAGATGTCGTAGCGCGGGACGTCGGTCCGGCCCGTGCGGCACAGCCGCTCGATCGCCGTGACCGCCGCCTCGAGGTCCCAGGAGCCCACGTCGTCCCAGTCCACCAGGCCGAGCGGGCTCATCGGCAGCCCGGGGGCGTCGCCCTCGTGGTAGAAGTCGTCCAGCTGCAGCAGCGGCCAGCCGTGCTGCTCGTGCAGCCGGCGGGCGAGCCGCGACTTGCCGGAGCCGCTGGGGCCGGCGACGAGGAGAACCCGGGCGAGCGGCGGGGCGGCTGGATCCATGGCAGACCAGTCTAGGAGGTGGCCCGACCGTAGACTCGGGCAGCGTGAGAGCCTCCAGCAGCCCCCTGACCGGTGACCGTCTCCAGGTCTACCGGACGGTGCCGGCCCGGGTCATCGGCTGGACGATGGTGGGCGGGGCCGTCGTGCTGTCGGGGCTCACGGTGCTCGACATGGTGAGGGGCTCGCACGCCGGCCTGGCCTGGCCGGCGGCCCTCGTCGTCGCGGTGGCCGCCGTCGCCTGGGCCCTCTTCCTGCGTCCGCACGTCGAGCTGCGGACCGACGGCGTGGTGCTCGCCAACATCGTCACCGACACCGCCGTGCCGTTCGCGGTCGTCAGCGAGGTCACCGACCGCTGGTCCCTGGAGCTGCACGACACCGCGGGTCGCCGCTTCAGCTCCTGGGCGGTGCCGGTGCGCCGCGAGTGGGTGCGCCGCAGCTCGATCGACGACTTCGCCGAGACCACCCGCCGACGCGGCTCGGCCGGTGTCACGGCCCAGGGCGTCGCCGACGAGGTGCAGCGCACGCTGCAGCGCTGGCGCCTCGACGGGGGGGAGCTCGGGGAGGCTGCCCCCCGGGTGGTGCAGCGCGTGTCCTGGTCCTCGGCGACCGTCCTCGTGCTCGCGGTCGGCCTGCTCGTCCTCGCGCTGCTGGGCTGAGCGAGGGGCGACCCGGTCGGCACCGGGCCGCCCGCCTGCTCAGACCCGGGTCAGCTCCTCCATGGCCGCCCGCACGGCCGCGAGCCGGCGGGTGGCCTCGGTGCGGGCGTCCGCCAGGCCGTCCGCACCGTCGACCGGCACGACCGCCTCGAGGTAGACCTTGAGCTTGGGCTCGGTGCCGCTGGGACGCACGATGACGCGGGTCGAGTCCTCCAGCAGGAAGCGCACGCCGTCGGTGGGCGGCAGCCCCTCCGAGCCGGCGGCCAGGTCGACGGTGCTCGTGACGGTGGTGCCGCCGAGGTCGGCCGGCGGCTCCTCACGCAAGCGGGCCATCACCGGCGCCAGCTGCGACAGGTCCGAGACCCGCACCGAGAAGGCGTCGGTCTGGTGCACCCCGTGCCGGACGGCGAGCTCGTCGAGCACGTCCAGCAGCGTGCGGCCCTCGGCCTTCAGCGTCGCGGCCAGCTCGGCGGCCAGCAGGGCGGCGGTCACGCCGTCCTTGTCGGGCACCCGGGCGGGGTCGACGCAGTAGCCCAGCGCCTCCTCGTAGCCGTAGGCCAGGCCCTCGACCCGACCGATCCACTTGAAGCCGGTCAGCGTCTCCTGGGCGCGCAGCCCTGCGGCCTCGGCCATCGCACCGAGCAGCCGGGAGGAGACGATCGAGCGGGCGAGCACGTCGCGGTCCCCACCGGCGCGGCCCCGCTGGATGACGTGGTGCCCGAGCAGGGCGCCGACCTCGTCGCCGCGCAGCATCCGCCACGTGCCGTGGTCGTCGACGGCCAGGGCGCAGCGGTCGGCGTCCGGGTCGTTGGCGATGACCAGGTCGGGACGCAGCTCGCCGGCCAGCTCGAGGGCGGCGTCGATCGCGCCCGCCTCCTCGGGGTTGGGGAAGGCGACGGTGGGGAAGTCGGGGTCGGGCTGCTGCTGGCTGACCACCGGCGCCGGCGTGGCGAAGCCGGCCCGGCGGAAGGCCTCGAGCACGACGTCCGAGCCGACGCCGTGCAGCGCGGTGTGCACGACGGACAGGTCCCGCGGGCTGGCGGGGTCGAGCACGGCCACGGCGGCGTCGAGATAGGCCTCGAGCACCTCGTCGCCCAGCGTGACCCAGCCGTCGTCGGCCCGCGGCACCTCCGCCACCGACCGCACGGCGGCGATCTCCGCCGAGATGTCGGTGTCGGCCGGCGGCACGATCTGCGAGCCGTCGCCGAGGTAGACCTTGTAGCCGTTGTCCTGCGGCGGGTTGTGGCTCGCGGTGACCATCACGCCCGCGTCGGCGCCGAGGTGGCGGATGGCGAAGGCCAGCACCGGCGTCGGCAGCGGCCGTGGCAGCACCATCGCCCGGCCACCGGCCGCCTCGACGACCGCGGCGGTGTCGCGGGCGAAGACGTCGGAGTTGTGGCGGGCGTCGAAGCCGATGACGACGGCCGGCCCCGGGGTGCGATCGCCCTCGGCCGTCAGCCGCTTCGTCAGGTATGCCGTGAGGCCGGCGGCCGTGCGGATCACCACGGCGCGGTTCATCCGGTTGGGACCGGCGCCCAGCGCGCCGCGCAGCCCGGCGGTGCCGAACTCCAGGAAGCCGGCGAAGCGGTCGCCCAGCTCGGCCTGCGCGTCGTGGTCGCCGCCCTCGACCCGCTCCAGCAGCGTCGCGAGCTCGGCGCGCGTGGTCTCGTCGGGGTCGTCGTCCAGCCAGGCGCGGGCCTGGGCCAGCAGGTCGGTGGTGCTCTCCATGGCCGGTCCTTCCTCAGATGCGCTCGACGATGCGGGCCAGCAGGGCGCCGCACCGCTCGGCGGCGGCGCGTCCGGCCTCGATGACCTCCTGGTGGTCCAGCGGCGTCGGGCTGATGCCCGCGGCCGGGTTGGTCACCAGGGAGATGCCGAGGACGTCCATGCCCGCCTCGCGGGCGGCGATCGCCTCGAGCGTGGTCGACATGCCGACCAGGTCGCCCCCGAGCACCCGGGCCATCCGGACCTCGGCGGGGGTCTCGTAGTGCGGGCCGCGGAACTGCACGTAGACGCCCTCGTCCAGGCTCGGGTCGATCTCGCGGGCGAGCTCGCGCAGCCGCGGCGTGTAGACGTCGGTGAGGTCGACGAAGGTCGCCCCCTCGAGCGGGGAGGTGGCGGTGAGGTTGATGTGGTCGCTGATGAGCACCGGGGTGCCGGGTGCCCACTCCGGGCGCAGCCCGCCGCAGCCGTTGGTCAGCACGATCGTCGAGCAGCCGGCGGCGGCCGCGGTGCGCACGGCGTGGACCACGGCGCGCACGCCGCGGCCCTCGTAGTAGTGCGTCCGGGTGCCGTAGACCAGCACCCGGCGGCCGTTGGCGAGGGGGATCGAGCGCATGGTGCCGGAGTGGCCCTCGACCGCGGCCGCGGCGAAGCCGGGCACGTCGGTGTTGTCGATCTCGGTGTCGGGCTCGCCCAGCATGTCGGCGGCGGGCTTCCAGCCGCTGCCGAGCACGAGGGCGATGTCGTGGCGCTCGGCGCCGGTGCGCTCGGCGAGGACGGCGGCGGCGGCCGCGGCCACCTGCCTGGGATCGGTGCGGGGGTCGTCGAGGTCGTGGTCGCTCACGCGCGCCAGCCTAGTGCTCGCGGGGCCCCCACGACGTCGTCGGAGCATCCCGGGACGGCCCGGGGGCACGAGTTCGGCACCCGCGATGGTTGGATAGGGCCGTGAATGCCGTGAACAAGTCAGTGGTCGTCATCGGCGGGGGCCCCGGTGGGTACGAGGCTGCGCTGGGGGCCGCGCAGCTCGGCGCCGAGGTGACGGTGATCGAGCGGTCGGGCCTGGGTGGCGCGGCCGTGCTCACCGACTGCGTCCCGAGCAAGGCGCTCATCGCCACCGCTGACTTCATGGACCGCTTCAGCGCCGCCAAGCGCATCGGCGTGCACTTCGACGGCGCGCAGGTGCCCGGCGACCAGGGGGTCACCGCGCACGTCGCCGACGTCAACGCCCGCATCATGGAGCTGGCGCAGGCCCAGAGCCGCGACATCGGCGAGCGCCTGGAGAGCGTCGGCGTGGAGGTGATCCAGGGCGCCGGGCGGCTGCTGCCGGACCGCCGCGTGGAGGTGGTCGAGGGCGTCCACGAGGTCAACTCCGGCGAGGAGCCGGCCCCGCACGGGCGCGACCACGACGAGGCCGCCGCGACCCGCGTGCTCGAGGCCGACCTCGTGCTCGTCGCCACCGGCGCCCGCCCCCGCGTCATGGACACCGCCGTCCCCGACGGCGAGCGGATCCTGACCTGGCAGCAGATCTGGAACCTCACCGAGCTCCCCGAGCACCTCGTGGTCATCGGCTCCGGCGTCACCGGCGCCGAGCTCGCCCACGCCTACCTCGGCCTCGGCTGCGCCGTCACCCTCATCTCCTCCCGTGACCGCGTGCTGCCGGGCGAGGACGCCGACGCCGCGAACGTCGTGGAGGAGGTCTTCCGCCGCCGCGGCATGACCGTCCTCAACCGGTCCCGCGCGGCCGGGGTGCGTCGCGAGGGCGACACCGTCGTCGTCACGCTCGAGGACGGCCGCCAGGTCGAGGGCTCGCACGCGCTGCTGGCCGTCGGCTCGATCCCCAACACCACCGACATGGGCCTGGAGGAGGCCGGCGTCCGGCTGAGCCGCTCGGGCCACATCGAGGTCGACCGCGTCTCGCGCACCAGCGCGCCGGGCGTCTACGCCGCGGGCGACTGCACCGGTGTCCTGCCGCTGGCCTCGGTGGCCGCGATGCAGGGCCGGATCGCCGTGGCCCACGCCCTCGGTGACGCGGTGGCCCCGCTCTCGCTGGGCAAGGTCAGCTCCAACATCTTCACCGACCCCGAGATCGCCACCGTCGGGGTGAGCCAGGCCGACATCGACGAGGGCCGGGTCGACGCCCGCGCCGTGATGCTGCCCCTGACGAAGAACCCGCGCGCCAAGATGCAGAACGTGCAGGACGGCTTCGTCAAGATCTTCGCCCGCAAGGGCAGCCAGACGATCGTCGGCGGCGTCGTCGTGAGCCCGCGGGCCAGCGAGCTGATCTTCCCGATCGCGCTGGCGGTGGCCAACCGGCTCAACGTCGACCAGTTCTCCTCGACGTTCACCGTCTACCCCTCCATGTCGGGCTCGCTCTCCGAGGCGGCTCGCCAGCTGCACGAGATCGCCGACTGACCCCGGGCCGCCGTCCGCCGATGAGTTCGTGGCGGGCGGCGGGTCGGACCGGACATGGGCATCGTGCGAGCAGCCATCTCGGTCTCCCTCGACGGCTACGTGGCCGGACCTCGGCAGAGCATCGAGGTGCCGCTGGGCGAGGGCGGCGAGGCGCTCCATACCTGGGTCGTGCAGACCCGGGTATGGCGTGAGGCGCACGGTCTCGAGGGCGGCCTCGAGGGGGTGAGCGGCGAGGTCCTGGCGGAGGAGATGCGCGCGGTCGGGGCCGAGATCATGGGCCGGGGCAAGTTCGGACCGCCCGGGGGAGGCGCCTGGCAGGAGCCCCTGTGGAACGGCTGGTGGGGCGAGGAGCCGCCCTTCCGCAAGCCGGTCTTCGTGCTGACCCACCACCCGCGCGAGCCGCTGGTCCTCTCCGGCACGACGTTCACCTTCGTGACGGGCGGCGTGGAGGAGGCGTTGGCGCTCGCCCGCGAGGCGGCCGCGGACCTGGACGTCTTCGTCGGCGGTGGTGCGGACGTGATCGACCAGTTCCTCGCCGCCGGGCTGCTGGACCAGCTGGACCTCCACGTCGCGCCGGTGCTGCTCGGGGGCGGGTCCCGGCTCTTCGCCGGGGCGGGGACGGACGTCCGTCTGGAGCAGGTGAGGGCCGTCGGCGCGCCGGGGGTGGCGCACCTGCGCTACCGGGTCGTGCGCTGAGGCGGGCTCACCCGGTCAGCCGGCGACGACCACCAGCGCGGCGAGCGCGGCGACGGCCAGCACGACGAGCGCGTGCGGCCATGGCCGGCGCGCCAGCACCGCGACGAACTCGCGCAGCATCGCGCTGGGCAGGAAGTAGGAGGCGGTCGGCGCACCGACGACCTGCGCGACCAGGCCCTGCTCGGCCGTGATGATCGCGGCGCGGAAGGCGTGGTAGTCGTTGGTGACCACGACCACGCGCTCGCCGCGCCCCTCGGCCCGCAGCAGCTCCAGGCTGAGGCGGAGGTTCTCCTCGGTGGTGCGGGAGGCGCTCTCACGACGGACCAGGGCGGGGTCCAGACCCCGCTCGACGAGGTGGTCGGCCATCGCGACGGCCTCGGGGACGTCCTCGCCGGGTCCCTGCCCGCCGGAGCAGACGAGCACGGCGTCGCCGCCGCGGGCCAGCTCGGCCTCGAGCACCTCACGGCCGCGGGCCAGCCGTCCCGCCAGCAGCGGTGGCACCCGGGTGCCGAAGATGCCCGAGCCCAGGACCACGACCGCGTCGGCCCCGGGAGTCGGGTCCCGGCGGGCGTAGAGCAGCCCGTAGAGCGCGAAGGCCCAGAAGACGAAGCCCAGGTAGCCGAGCACCACCCACCCGGCGCCCACGGCGACGAGCAGCACGGCGGGCGCGCCCAGCAGGACGAGGGTGGCCGTCAGGGCGGTGTACGCCACGAGGCCGACCCCCAGCAGCAGCGCGAGCAGGTTGCCCAGGCTGCGCCCCTCGCGCCGGGTCATGGCCAGGCCGTTGAGGACGAGGAGAACCACCTGCGCGACGGCCCCCGCCGTCAGACCCGCGAGCACCAGCCAGAGGACCAGCTGCCCGCCGAGGGCCGCCTGGTCGACCAGGGCGAGGAAGAACAGGTGCACCACCCCGGCGCCGGCCGCGACCGCCAGCCAGAGCTTGCGCAGCTCCGGCATCGCCGCCCACCGCTCGGCGGGCGTGCTCGCGGCGGGAGGGACCCGGGTGTCGACCACGCGCAGGCGGGCGACCAGGTGCGACAGCCCGCGGTGGTCGCCGCGGAGCGCCAGGACGAGGCTGGCGACGAGGAGCACCACGGCGGCGCCCCCGAGGAAGGCCGATCCGGTCATCGTGCCGAGCGTGTCGAGCAGGACGTAGCCCCCCGAGCCGGTCGCCGCGCGGGCCAGCCGCTGGGGGACCGAGGGGTCGGTGCCGGACTCGGTGCGGGGGCGCAGCATCACCGCCCGCTGCCCGAGGGTGGCGCCGTGGCCGAGCAGCGGCACGCCGACGAGCAGGACGGCCGCCACCAGCAGCTGCAGCGACCCCTGGAGCACGGTCGCGTCGGCCAGCTCGACCGGCGACATCGCCCCCGTGGACCGCAGCACCGAACCGACCCCGACCCACAGCAGCAGTCCGCCGAGGTCGACGAGGAGCACGTCGGTCACCATGCCCAGCACGCGCCGGCGGCCGGTCACCGGCTGCGGCCGGCGGACGTCGGCCGCCGCCTGGTCGGGCACCAGCCGCAGCACCGGGGCGGCCAGGAACCCCAGCGCCGCCCCCAGGGTGTTGGCGGCCAGGTCGTCGACGTCGAAGACCCGGTAGGCGCAGTCGTAGAGGCCCCACACCCCGGTGAGCTGGGTCAGCTCGATCAGCCCCGAGACGGTCAGGCCCGCCAGAACCGTCACGACGGGGCCGCGCCGGAAGAGATGGCGGACCAGCATGCCGAGGGGCACGAAGAGCAGCACGTTGAACGCCACCTGCAGGACCACGCCGCGCCCGCTGCCGCCCGCTGCACGCGCGTCGGCGAGGGCGCGCAGGAACTGCCCCGGTCGCAGCTGCACGCCGGCGGGGTCCGAGCAGACCAGCGCCGGGTCCGGCAGAGGCAGGAGCGTGTAGGTCCACAGCGCCAGGGCGTAGACCGCGGCGCCCGCCACGAGCGCCGCGTGACCCAGCCCGAAGCGGCCCCGTCGTCGGTAGCTCCAGGCGACGTAGGGCACGAACCCGAGCAGGACGACCACGGTGCCCCCGAACAGGGCGAGCACCGCCGAGACGGAGAAGCCGGTCATGACGCGCGGCCGCGCCGGGGCGCCGGCTCCCGGGCCCCGGCCCCACCGGCCAGGGTCAGTCCTTGAGCTCGCAGAGGACGGCGCCGTTGGCCACCGTCTCGCCGACGGTGGCGCTCAGCCCGGTCACCGTGCCGGCCTTGTGCGCCTTGATCGGCTGCTCCATCTTCATGGCCTCGAGGACCACCACGACGTCGCCGGCCTCGACCTGCTGGCCCTCCTCGACGGCGATCTTGACGATCGTGCCCTGCATGGGCGCGGTCACCGAGTCGCCCGTGGCGGCCGCACCGCCACCGCCGCCGCGGGAGCGCTTGGGCGCCTTGCGCCGGCCGCCCGCCGCGGCCCCGCCGCCACCGCCGAGCGACAGCCCCGCCGGCAGCGAGACCTCCAGACGCTGGCCGCCGACCTCGACGACGACACGCTGGCGCTCGCCCTCGTCCTCCGGGGCGTCGGCGGTCGGGCCGGAGTAGGGCTCGATGGTGTTGTCGAACTCGGTCTCGATCCACCGGGTGTGGACGGTGAACGGGGCGTCGCCCTCCGGCGCGAAGGCCGGGTCGGACACGACGGCGCGGTGGAAGGGCAGCACGGTGGGCATGCCCTCGACCTCGAGCTCGGCCAGCGCCCGGCGGGACCGCTCGAGGGCCTGCTCGCGGGTGCGGCCGGTGACGACGAGCTTGGCGATCATCGAGTCGAAGGCACCGGCGACGGTGTCGCCCTCGACGATGCCCGCGTCCCAGCGCACGCCCGGGCCGTGGGGGACCACCATGCGCGAGACGGTGCCGGGAGCCGGCATGAAGTCGCGACCGGCGTCCTCGCCGTTGATGCGGAACTCGATCGAGTGCCCGTGCGGGGTCGGGTCCTCGTAGCCCAGCTCCTCGCCGTCGGCGATGCGGAACTGCTCGCGGACGAGGTCGATGCCGGTGACCTCCTCGGTCACGGGGTGCTCGACCTGCAGGCGGGTGTTGACCTCGAGGAAGGAGATCGTGCCGTCGCTGGCCACGAGGAACTCGCAGGTGCCGGCGCCGACGTAGCCCGCCTCCTTGAGGATCGCCTTCGAGGCGCGGACGAGCTCGGCCCGCTGCTCGTCGGTCAGGTAGGGGGCCGGGGCCTCCTCGACGAGCTTCTGGTTGCGGCGCTGGAGCGAGCAGTCACGGGTGGAGACCACGACCACGTTGCCGTGCTGGTCGGCCAGGCACTGGGTCTCGACGTGACGGGGCTTGTCGAGGAACTTCTCGACGAGGCACTCGCCGCGCCCGAAGGCGGTGACGGCCTCGCGGACCGCCGACTCGAAGAGCTCGGGGATCTCCTCCATGGTGCGGGCGACCTTGAGGCCGCGACCGCCGCCGCCGTAGACGGCCTTGATGGCCACGGGCAGGCCGAACTCCTCGGCGAGCGCGACGACCTCGTCGGCGTCCTTGACCGGGTCCTTGGTGCCGGGTGCCAGCGGGGCGCCGGCGCGGACCGCGATGTGCTTGGCCTTGGCCTTGTCGCCGAGGGCGTCGATCGCCTCCGGGCCGGGGCCGATCCACGTCAGGCCGGCGTCGATCACCGCCTGGGCGAAGTCGGCGTTCTCCGCCAGGAAGCCGTAGCCCGGGTGCACGGCGTCGGCACCGGACTGCCGGGCCACGTCGAGGAGCTTCTCCTGCACGAGGTAGGAGTCGCCCGGCGTGCTCCCGCCCAGGGCGTAGGCCTCGTCGGCCACCTTGACGTGCAGCGCGTCGCGGTCGGGCTCGGCGTAGACGGCGACCGAGCCCAGACCTGCGTCCTTGCAGGCGCGAGCGATGCGGACGGCGATCTCGCCGCGGTTGGCGATGAGGACCTTGCTGATCGGCATGGGGCCACACTAGTGCCCCCGCGCGCTCGTCAGCGATCAGGTCCGGCGCACGTCACGGCAGCCGGGCGAGGTCCTCGTGGCACCGGGCCTGCAGCTCGTCGAGCTCGCGCAGCGAGTCCTCGATGTCGCGCCGACGACGCTCCAGGTCGGCCCGGCGGTCGTCGATCTGGCTGAGCAGGTAGCGGAGCTGGCCGACCTCGCCGGGCTGGTCGTCGTACATGCCCAGGATCGTCGAGATCTCCTCGAGCGAGAAGCCCAGGCGGCGTCCGCGCAGCACGAGGGCCAGGCGGGTGCGGTCGCGCCGGTGGTAGATGCGGCGCTGCCCCTCCCGCTCGGGGGAGATGAGGCCGAGGTGCTCGTAGTGGCGCAGGGCGCGGTGGGTGACGTTGAAGTCGTCGGCCATCTGGGCGATCGTCCAGGTGGTGTCGGTGTCCTCGATCACGGGGTTTCTTGTCCTTACGTCAACTGCGGTGGGCGCCCCATAGTGCTTGACCTTCGCGTCAACGTCAAGCACCATGGTCCGGACCATCCCCCCTGCCGAGAAGGATTGACGGACGCCGATGTTCGAGCTGAGCCAGGACCACGAGGACTTCCGCCGTCTGGTGCGCGAGTTCGCCGAGGCGGAGATCGCCCCTCACGTGGAGGAGTGGGACGCCCGGGGCCACTTCCCCGCGCACCTGGTGCCGAAGATGGGCGAGCTCGGGCTCTTCGGTCTCGACGCGCCCGAGGAGTTCGGCGGCGCCGGCCTCGAGGAGGGCGGCTTCACCTACCTCTGCCTGGCCATCGAGGAGCTCGGCCGCGTCGACCAGTCCATGGGCATCACCCTGGAGGCGGGCGTCGGGCTGGGCATCAACCCGATCCTCACCTACGGGTCCCAGGAGCAGAAGGAGCAGTGGCTCCCCGACCTGCTCGCGGGCCGGGCGCTCGCGGGCTTCGGCCTGACCGAGCCGGAGGCCGGCTCGGACGCCGGGGCGACGCGCACCCGCGCGCGGCTCGAGGACGGCCAGTGGGTGATCGACGGCGCCAAGGCCTTCATCACCAACTCCGGCACCGAGATCACCTCGGTCGTCACCGTCACGGCGCGCACCGGCCAGACGCCGGACGGCAAGGCCGAGATCAGCGCCATCATCGTGCCCAACGGCACCCCCGGCTTCACCGTCGAGCCCGCCTACCGCAAGCTCGGCTGGCACATCTCCGACACCCACGGCCTGACCTTCGAGAACTGCCGCGTGCCCGCGGGCAACCTGCTCGGCCAGCGCGGGCACGGCTTCAAGCAGTTCCTCAAGACCCTCGACGACGGGCGCATCGCGATCGCCGCCCTGGCCGTCGGCCTGCTGCAGCGGATGCTCGAGGAGACCACGCGCTACAGCCAGGAGCGGCTGGCCTTCGGCCGCCCGATCGCGACCAACCAGGGCGTCTCCTTCCAGGTCGCCGACCTCGCGGTCATGACCGAGGCCGCCCGCGCCCTCACCTACAAGGCGGCGTGGCTCAAGGAGGAGCAGCAGGCGGGGCGTCGCAGCGTCGCCGAGGTCAAGCAGGCCGCCGCCATCGCCAAGCTCTACGCCACCGAGTCGGCCGTCTCGGCCACCCGCATCGCCACGCAGGTCTTCGGCGGCAACGGCTTCATGGAGGAGTACCCCGTGGCGCGCTTCTACCGCGACGCCAAGATCCTCGAGATCGGCGAGGGCACCTCCGAGGTGCAGCGCATGCTCATCGCCCGCGGCCTCGGCCTGCCGGCCTGAGCGTGGCTGGCACCATGCCGGGTATGCCGCAGCACCCCTCGACCAACGCCCATCCCGACCCGCGCGTCGCCGACCTGCGGGCACGGCTCGAGGCCGCCCACGAGGCCTCCGAGCGCCCGACGGAGCGGGCGAAGGCCAAGCTGGACCAGCAGGGCAAGCTCTACGTGCGCGACCGCATCGCGCTCCTCTTCGACGAGGGCACCTTCGTCGAGGACGGTCGCTACGCCAACGCCACGGCCGAGGGCCTGCCCGCCGACGGTGTGGTCACCGGGCGCGGCGAGGTCGACGGCCGCCCAGCGATCGTCGTGGCGAACGACCCCACCGTGAAAGCGGGCTCGTGGGGCGCCCGGACGGTCGAGAAGATCATCCGCGCCACCGAGGCGGCGCTCCGGGAGGAGCTGCCGGTCTTCTGGTTCGTCGACTCGGCCGGCGCCCGCATCACCGACCAGGTCGACCTCTTCCCCGGGCGCCGCGGCGCCGGGCGCATCTTCCACAACCAGGTCGCGCTCTCGGGCAAGGTCCCGCAGATCTGCTGCCTCTTCGGCCCGTCGGCCGCCGGTGGTGCCTACATCCCGAGCTTCACCGACGTCATCATCATGGTCGAGGGCAACGCCTCGATGTATCTCGGCAGCCCCCGGATGGCCGAGATGGTGGTCGGGGAGAAGGTCAGCCTGGAGGAGATGGGCGGCGCCCGCATGCACTGCACGGTCTCCGGCGTCGGCGACCTGCTCGCCGCCGACGACGAGGAGGCCATCGAGCTGGCCCGCCACCTCTTCTCCTACCTGCCGGAGACCTGGCACGACCCGGTGCCCAGCTACGAGCCCGAGGCACCGGCCCGGCCGCTCGAGCGCGACACCGTGCCCGAGGCCGAGTCGGTGCCCTTCGACGTGCACGACGTCATCGAGGGCCTCGTCGACGCCGACAGCTTCTTCGAGATCAAGCCGCTCTTCGCCGCCGAGCTGGTCGTCGGGCTCGGCCGGGTCGAGGGGCAGACGGTCGGCATCCTGGCCAACAACTCGGCCGTCAAGGGCGGGGTGCTCTTCACCGACTCCGCCGACAAGGCGGCCCGGTTCATCTGGATGTGCGACGCCTACGGCATACCGCTGCTCTACCTGGCCGACGTGCCGGGCTTCATGATCGGCTCGGAGGTCGAGCGCGGCGGCATCATCCGCCACGGCGCCAAGATGGTCTCGGCCGTCTCCGAGGCCACCGTCCCGCAGCTGTGCGTGGTCGTGCGCAAGGCCTACGGCGCCGGCCTCTACGCCATGGGCGGCCCGGGCTTCGGCCCCGAGGCGACCATCGCGCTGCCGACGGCGCGGATCGCGGTCATGGGACCGGAGGCGGCCGTCAACGCCGTCTACGCCAACAAGATCGCCGAGATCACCGACCCCGCGGAGCAGGAGGCCTTCGTCCAGGCCCGCCGGGCGGAGTACGTCGAGGACGTCGACCTCGAGCGGCTGGCCGCCGACCTCGTCATCGACGCCGTCGTGGAGCCCGAGGACCTGCGCGAGGAGGTCGTGCGTCGGCTCCGCTACGCCGCCCGCCGCGACCGGCACTTCTCGACCCGGCACCGCGCGATCCCGCCGGTCTGAAAGCGACCCGCCGGTCCGGCGCCCCGGGGTTCCGCCCGGGACGTGGGTGCGGCCCGACGGGCTAGGCCGTCGGCTGCCCGCCGTCGCGGCGGCGGCGGAGCAGGCCCAGCAGGTGCACCAGGCCGACCCGCCGCGCGATCCCGCGCAGCGGGGAGGCGAGGGCCGCACCGACGACGACTCCCGTGGCGACCGCGATGATCACGAGCGTCACGGCCACGACCGCCGGGAAGGCGGCGCCCGGCCCGGACTCGAGCTGGGTGACCGAGACCAGGCCGAAGGACCCCGGCACCAGCAGCCAGAAGCTGGGCAGGAAGGCCACCGACCGCGGCAGCTGGGGCCGCACGAACTCCACGACCGTGGCGACCAGGATCGCGACCATCGCCCCGAGGAAGGCGCCGGCCCACCGCTGCTCCGCCAGGCCCTGGCCGAGCAGCTGCGCGAGGTAGGTGGCGAGCGCCGTGAGCATGAGCCAGGGCACGAGCGAGAGCCGCACCGACTCCATGAGCGAGATCGCGACGATGACCAGCACCACGCCCAGCAGGGGCCCCCACCAGCCGAGCTCGTCGGGCCGCTCCGGCGCGAGCAGCTCGGCCGGGACGTCCAGCAGCGCCGCGGCGGCGGCCACGCCGAGCGCGAAGAGCAGCAGCTGCACCGTGCCGTGGGCCAGCCGGGCGGTGCCGGCCACCACCGACCCGGCCGCCACCTCGACCAGTCCGGTGACGATCGTGGCGCCCGGCAGCAGCACGGCGATCGGGGCGATGAGCGTCCACAGCGGCGCGGTGACGAGGTCGGCGCCGGCCGTCGCGAAGGCCGCCAGGGCCGCGACGAAGGCGGCGAGGAAGGGCAGCAGCGTCGAGATCGTGCGGCTGCGGCCGCCGAGGGTCATGAGCGCCACGGTGACCGGTGCGAGCGCGGCGGAGAAGGCGACCGAGGGCCAGGCCGGGGCCAGGACCATCGCGATGCCGGCACCGGAGAGCACCCCGCCCCCGACCAGGCCGGGCAGGGCGTACCGGTGGGGCTGCGCGCGCAGCCGGCCCAGCCGCTCCAGCGCGTCGTCCGCGGCGAGCCGACCCGAGCGGATCCCGGCGAGGACCGTGGAGACGTCGGCGAGCTGGTCGAGCCGGACCGGGCCCTCGACCGCCTCGACCGTGGCCGGCCCGCCCGGCGTCAGCGCGACGTGCAGCCCGCGGGGCAGGCAAGCCACCTGCGGGCGGTCGTGACCCAGGGAGCGCGCCGCGGAGGCGACGTCCTCCTCGACCTCGTGCGTCGGCATACCCCCGGCGAGCAGGCCGGCACCCAGCCAGGCGAGCAGGCGGCGGTCACGGTCGTCGGTCGGGATCGGCACGACCCCATTGTCGGGGCAGCCGTCAGCGGAGGTGCTCCTCCCACCACGCCAGGATGTGCTCGAAGCGCTGCACCCGGTGCCGCGGCTGGCCGCTGCGGGACAGCTCGTGACCCTCGCCGGGGAAGACGAGGAGGCGGCTGGGCACGCCGTTGCGGCGCAGCCGGGCGAAGAGCCGTTGTCCCTGCTCGAGCGGGCAGCGGAAGTCGCGCTCGGAGTGGATGACCATCGTGGGCGTGCGGATCGAGTCGGCCCAGGTCAGCGGCGACTGCTCCACGACGTGGTCGCCGACGTACTCGTCGCCGAAGAACCAGCCGATGTCCGAGGTGCCCGCGAAGGAGTCCCAGGCGTTGACCGCGCGCTCGCTGATCGCGGCGGTGAAGCGGTCGGTGTGCCCGACGAGCCAGGTGGTCATCAGCCCGCCGTAGCTGCCGCCCTGGACACCGACGCGCGAGGCGTCGAGGTCCTTGGCGGTGAGCGCGGCGTCGAGCAGGGCGGTGAGGTCGGCGACGTCGACGGTCCCGATGGCCTCCTTGACCGCTCTGCCGTGGGCGGCGCCGTAGCCGGACCCGCCGCGCGGGTTGCCCATCACCACGGCGTAGCCCGCGCCCGCGAGGACCTGCGCCTCGTCGAAGAGGTTGCCGGAGTACTGGGTGTAGGGACCGCCGTGGATCATGAGGACGACCGGGTGACCGGCCTTGCGGCGCGGCTTCGTGGTCGGCCGGAAGATCCAGCCGTGGACCGGGTAGCCGTCCTCGGCGGTCGTCTCGATCTCCTCGGGCTCGATCGGGGCGGCGCTGCCGGTGAGGTGGCGGGCGAAGTCGGTGGCCTGCTGCAGGCGCTCGCCCACGCGGCCCACGAAGAGCTCGCCGTAGGAGGTGCGGGTCCCGGCCACCGCGGCGACGACACCGCCGCCGACCGCGAGGTCGGTGACGCTCACGTGGCCGTCGAGGAGGACCGCGCCGGTGTCGACGTCGCGCACCACGGTGTCGCCGCGGTGCTCGACGGCCGCGACGAGGGTGCCGCCGACCCCGAGCGCCGGGGCGCAGGCCAGGTGGTCGCGCTCGGGGTCGGTCAGCGCGGTGGCGGGGTCGTCCAGGCGACGGAGCACGGCGCTGCGGGCGACGAAGTCCTGGCGGCTGGGACCGAGGTCGCCCACCCGGTAGACGACGGTGCCGTCGCCGGCCACGGCGAGCCCGCCGACCGAGCCGGTGCCGTCGGTATGACGTGTGAACGCCTTGCCGCGCAGGTCCACCGAGCAGATGTCGGAGACGAGGGTGTCGGGCCGCCAGGTGCCCCGTCCGTCACGGGAGGCGACGAAGGCGACGCGGCCCGCGTCGAGCCAGGCCGGGGAGCGGTCGTCGCCGTTGCCGGCGGTCAGCTGCGTGCTCGTCGGGAGACGCTCGGCGTCCTCGTCGTCGCCGGCGGGCAGCTCGTCGAGGTCGACGACGAAGATCTTGGCCGGCCGGTCCAGCAGGTAGCCCAACCCGTCGGCGAGGTACTGGCTGTGCTCGACGAGGCGGGGGGCCTCCTGGTCGGGGCGGATCTTCTCGTCGGTGCCGTAGCGACCGGCCTCGGGCACCCGGGCCACGTAGGCGAGGCGGCGCGAGTCGGGCGACCACGCCGGCTCGGCCACGCCGAGGGGTGCGTCGGTCAGGCGCCGCGCGTCGCCGCCGCCGGGGTCCAGGACGTGCACCTGGGGCGGGCCGTCCTCGCCCGCGCGCAGGAAGGCCAGGCGGGAGCCGTCGGGGGAGTAGACCGGCGAGGAGTCGCGGGTGCCGTGGGTGAGGCGCACGGCCGGCCCGGTGGGCGTACCGTCGGCATCGAGCGGGAGGCGCCACAGGCTGGTGCGGTAGCGGTTCTCCTCCACGTCGGGCCGCACCACGGTCACGACGACGTCGGTGCCGTCCGGGCGGACGGTGGGGGAGGAGAGGGTCCGGATCTTCGTCAGGTCGGAGGGCTGCACCCGCGCGAGCCTAGCCTCCGGTCGGAGGCACGGTCAGAGGGTGGGGACCTCGCGGGCGGCGCGTCCGGCCACGAGGGCGGCCAGCACCGTCGGCACGAGGATGCCGGTCCAGGCGAGGGGCGACGGCAGGCCCCAGCCGCCGTCGGCCGTCAGTCCGGCGACGACGACGAGCGCGACGAGGTAGGTCGCGGCGACGACGACGGTGACCCGGCGGGCCACGTCGACGGGCTCGCTGCGGCCCCGGGTCACGAGCGTGGCGGCCACGCCGGAGAGCGCCCCGAGCAGGCAGCCGAGGGCGGCCCCGACGAGCAGGCCCCCGAGCGCCGAGGCGACCAGGGTGCCGAGCAGGGCGAGAGCGCCGCCGTCGGTGCCGCCGTCGGCGGTGAGCGCCCGCACCACCCCCGCGCCGGCGCCCACCACGGAGCAGACCCCCACGCCCACGAGCAGGCACACGGGGAGGTAGCGCCAGTCGGCCTTCATCGTCGGTCCTTCTTTCGTGCGTATCCGACCCAGGCCGTGACGGGCGGCGGTCCCGGCACGCGGGACTCCTCCTGCCACTCGTCCCGGTCGATCTCGGGGAAGCGGGTGGCCCCCTCCGGGGCCAGGTCGACCTCGGTGAGGACGAGGCGGTCGGCGTGGGGGAGGGTCTGGGCGTAGATGTCGCCGCCCCCGACGACGAAGACCTCCCCGTCGCCGGCGAGCGCGAGCGCCTCGGCCAGCGAGTGGGCGACCTCCGCGCCGGGGAAGGTCAGGTCGGCACGGCGGGTCAGCACGATGGTGCGGCGACCGGGCAGCGCCCGGCCGATCGAGTCCCACGTGCCGCGGCCCATGAGCAGGGTGCCGCCCATGGTCGTCTCCCGGAAGAAGCGCAGGTCCTCCGGCAGGTGCCAGGGCATGGCGGAGCCGTCGCCGATGACGCCGTTGCGGCCGACGGCGGCCACGAGCGTCAGCGTCTGGTCGAAGCCGCGCGCCAGCAGGGTCGGGGCGGTGGTGCCACCGGCGAGCCGGGCGGCGAGCACCTCGAGCGCCTGCCGCTCGTGCGGCACGGTGTCCTCGGGCAGTGACGACAGCGGGAACCACCGCAGCCCGGCCGTCCGCCCTGCCTCCATCGCCGTGGGCTCGCCCGACCAGGCGCGGGTGGCCGTGAAGAGGTCGAGCCGCTCCTCGAGCGGGGTGTGGAGCGCGACCGTGCGGTGCAGGGTGGCGACGTGGAGCAGGTCGGCCTGGTCCACCCTGACCCCGAGCTCCTCGGCGGACTCCCGGACCGCGGCCTGCAGGGCGCTCTCGCCCCGCTCGACGTGCCCGGCGGCCCCGTGGGCCCACCGGCCGTCCAGGAAGCCGGTGCCGCGGCGCAGCTGGAGCAGCACCTCGGGTCCGTCCGTGCCGTCGCGCAGCAGCGCCACGTAGACGGCCGGGACCACCTGGAAGCGCGGCGTCATACCGCGATCGGGGCCTTGATGGAGGGCGCCGCGACGTAGTCGCGGATCTCCACGTCCTCGAGCTCGAAGGCATCGATCTCGCGGACCTCGGGGTTGAGCCAGAGCGTGGGCAGCGGGCCCGGGGTGCGGGTCAGCTGCTCGTCGGCCTGCTCGAGGTGGTTGAGGTAGAGGTGCGCGTCGCCCAGCGTGTGCACGAAGTCCTTGGCCCGCAGGTCGGTCACCTGGGCCACCATGTGCGTGAGCAGGGCGTAGCTGGCGATGTTGAAGGGCACGCCGAGGAAGGTGTCGGCGCTGCGCTGGTAGAGCTGGCAGGAGAGCCAGCCGCGCTGGTCCTCGTCGTCGGGCGCGGCCGGTGCGACGTAGAACTGGAACATCGTGTGGCACGGCGGCAGCGCCATGTCGTCGACGTCGGCGACGTTCCACGCCGAGACGATGTGTCGTCGGGAGTCGGGGGTGGACCGCAGCGACCCGATCACCTTGGCGATCTGGTCGACGTGCCCGCCGGAGGGCGTCGGCCAGGAGCGCCACTGGTAGCCGTAGACCGGCCCCAGGTCGCCCTGCTCGTCGGCCCACTCGTCCCAGATGCTGATGCCGCGCTCCTGCAGCCAGCGCACGTTGGTGTCGCCGCGCAGGAACCACAGCAGCTCGCCGATGACCGAGCGCAGGTGCAGCCGCTTGGTCGTGAGCACCGGGAAGCCCTCGGTGAGGTCGAAGCGCATCTGGTGGCCGAAGACCGACAGCGTGCCGGTGCCGGTGCGGTCGGTCTTCTCCACCCCCTCGGTCCGGATGCGCCGGAGGAGGTCGAGGTAGTGCTGCATACGGGCCAGCGTAGTGCGGGCCCGCCCGCCCCGGCCGGGCGCCACCGGAGGGTGGGGAACGACCCCGTGGTATGCCGTGTGACGCGGATCACACTACCGTGGCGTAACGTCGCGTCGACGGCACCCGATCTAACCTCCGACCGCACCGTTGCCTGGACCCCCCGAGCGGGCAGCGGTGCGGTCCTTCGCCGCCGCACGGGACCCGCAACCGCCCCGTGCGGCGGCACACCCCTCCTCGGCCCGGCGATATCCTGCCGCCATGAGTCACCCCCACCCCGAGCTCACCGCCCCCGGTCCGCTGCAGGACGGGGGCGTTCGTGTGATCCCTCTCGGCGGCCTGGGCGAGGTCGGCCGCAACATGGCGGTCGTCGAGCACCGGGGCAAGCTGCTGATCATCGACTGCGGCGTGCTCTTCCCCGAGGAGAACCACCCGGGCGTCGACCTGATCCTGCCGGACTTCGGCCCGATCGAGGACCGCCTGGACGACGTCGTCGGCGTGGTGCTGACCCACGGCCACGAGGACCACATCGGCGCGGTGCCCTACCTGCTGCGCCTCAAGCCCGACATCCCGCTGCTCGGCTCCCAGCTGACGCTCGCGCTGGTCGAGGCCAAGCTCAAGGAGCACCGCATCACCCCGCTCACCCTCGCGGTCAGGGAGGGCCAGCGCGAGGTCCTCGGCCCCTTCGACCTCGAGTTCATCGCGGTCAACCACTCCATCCCCGACGCGCTCGCCGTCTTCGTCCGCACCTCCGGCGGCACGATCCTGCACACCGGCGACTTCAAGATGGACCAGCTGCCGCTCGACGGCCGCATCACCGACCTGCGGGCGTTCGCGCGCCTGGGGGAGGAGGGCGTCGACCTGTTCATGACCGACTCGACGAACGCGCACATCCCCGGCTTCACCACCCCCGAGCGGCAGATCACCCCGGCCATCGAGCGGGTCTTCCACGAGGCGAGGCGGCGCATCATCGTCGCCTGCTTCGCCTCGCACGTGCACCGCGTCCAGCAGGTGCTCGACGCCGCGGCCGAGTCCGGTCGCAAGGTCGCCATGGTCGGGCGCTCGATGGTGCGCAACATGGGCATCGCCGTCGACCTGGGCTACCTCAAGGTGCCCGACGGCATCCTCGTCGACCTCGGCCGGCTCACCCAGCTGCCCGACGACCAGCAGGTGCTCATCTCCACCGGCTCGCAGGGCGAGCCGATGGCGGCGCTCTCGCGGATGGCCAACGGCGACCACAAGATCGACGTGGGCGAGGGCGACACGGTCCTGATGGCGTCCTCGCTCATCCCCGGCAACGAGAACGCCGTCTACCGCGTCATCAACGGCCTCACCCGCCTCGGCGCGCGCGTCGTGCACAAGGAGAACGCCCTCGTGCACGTCTCCGGCCACGCCAGCGCCGGCGAGCTGCTCTACTGCTACAACATCGTCCGCCCGCGCAACGTGCTGCCGGTCCACGGCGAGTGGCGCCACCTCGTGGCCAACGCCGAGCTGGCGGTCGCCACCGGCGTCCCGCGCGACAACGTCGTGCTCGCCGAGGACGGCGTCGTGGTCGACCTGGTCGACGGTCGGGCGCGGATCGCCGGGGCCGTGGACGTCGGCTACGTCTACGTCGACGGCTCGCTCGTGGGCGCCGCCGACGAGACGATGCTCAAGGACCGCCGCATCCTGCGCGACGAGGGCTTCGTGACGGTCATCGTCGTCCGCGACGCCTCGACAGGCACGATCGCCGCCGGACCCGAGATCCAGACCCGCGGCTTCGCCGAGGGCGAGCAGGCCTTCGAGCGGGTCCTGCCGCGCCTGGTCACCGCGCTCGAGGAGGCCCGGCAGAACGGCGTGCAGGACACCTACCAGCTGCAGCAGGTCATCCGCCGCACCGTCGGCTCGTTCGTCGGCAGCAAGCTGCGGCGCCGGCCGATGATCATCCCGATCGTCATCGACGCCTGACGGCTCAGACGGTGTCCTGCGGTCCCTCCAGGCCGCGGGGGTCGGTCGTCGGCCGGTCGCCCCGGCGACCGGAGATGCGGCGTGCCTGCTCGGCGATCTCCTCCTCGCTGGGCTCGTCGTCCCAGCGCAGCGAGGCGCCGTGGATGACGATGCCCAGGCCCCACGCGGCGGCCGGCCACACCGGCCAGAAGTCCCCTCCGCCGGAGAGCAGCCAGATGACGACGAGGAAGCCGATGACCGCGGCGTAGACGGTCAGGTGGATCTGGAACCCCTTGCGGTCCTCGAGCTGCTTCAGCGCCCGGGCCCGGATCTCGGGGTCGGCCGCGGGGTCGGGCGGGGCGGCCGGCGGCTGCCACGACGGCAGCGGCGGGTGCGGGACGTCCTCGTCGCCCGGACGGGCGGGTGGTTCGGTCATGAGTCCAAGCCCCCTCTGCTCGGGTATGCCGTCAGGCTAGCGCGGTGCTCGCGCGCGGCGACGGATCCGTCCGGGTCCCGCGTGTGACGCGTGATGCAGGAGGGGAAGTGGCGTACCGTGCCACCGTGGCCAAGTCTGCGACCCCGTCCAAGCGCGCCCCCGCCCGTGGCAGCGGCTCGCGCGGCACGTCCGCGCGTCCGGCCGGTCGGTCCGGCGGCACCAAGGCCGCACCCCGGTCGGGGTCGGACGGGCCCTCGCTGCCCGGTCGCGCGGTCCGCGGCATCGCCGGGGTGACCGGCGGCACCGTCCGCGCCATGACCGACACCGCCCGCGACCTCGAGCCGGAGCACCGCCGCGACGGCGCCGGCTTCCTGCTCCTGGCGCTCGCCTTCGTCGTCGCCCTGCGCGAGTGGTGGGGCCTCGACGGCGTCGTCGGGGCAGCGATCCACACGGTGGTCGCCGGCACCTTCGGCCGGGTGGCCCTCGTGCTGCCGATCGTGCTGCTCTTCTTCGCCGTGCGCCTGTTCCGCCGGCCCGACGACACCGCGGCCACGCACCGCATGACCATCGGCATGACGGCGCTCCTGCTGTCCGCCTCCGGCATCACGCACCTGGCCACCGGCGCCCCCGACTACGGCCTGGGCCAGGCAGCGATGCAGTCCTCCGGCGGGGTGCTCGGCTTCATCGTCTCCTCGATCCCGGCCTCGGCCATCACGGCCGTCGGCGCCTACATCGTGCTGGCGCTGCTGGGGGTCTTCGGCTTCCTCGTGCTCACCCGCACGCCGGTCCACCGCATCCCCGACCGGCTGCGCGAGGTCGAGCAGCAGCTCTTCGACTCCGCCCGTTTCGACGAGGTCGACCCCGTCACCGGCGAGGTGCGGCCGCGGCGCCGTCGTCGCGGCGCCGACCTCGACGAGCGTGCCGGCGACGTCGCCTTCGAGCAGGCCGCCGAGGTCGAGCGTGCCCGCGAGGCCCGTTCGCTGCGCGCGGCCGCCCGCGCCCGCAAGAACGCCGCCGTCGACCCCGACGCCACCGGCGAGGTCCCGGCGCCGGGCCGCCGCGAGCCCGCCAAGGACGCCGCGCCAGCCGCCGGGGAGGCGACCGAGGAGATCCCGGCGCTGCGACCCGGCCAGAAGCGCCCCCAGCCGCAGAGCGCCGTCGACAAGGTCAGGGCCAAGGCCCAGCTCGAGCCGCCGCCCACCACCCAGCTGCCGCAGCGGGTGGAGCAGCTGCAGCTGGCCGGCGACGTGACCTACACGCTGCCCGACTCCTCGCTGCTCAAGCCCGGCGCCCCGCACAAGGAGCGCTCGGCCGCCAACGACCGCGTCGTCGACGCCCTCACCGGGGTCCTCGAGGACTTCAACATCGACGCCCAGGTCACCGGCTTCATGCGCGGTCCGACGGTCACCCGCTACGAGGTCGAGCTCGGCCCGGGCGTCAAGGTCGAGCGCATCACGGCGCTGTCCAAGAACATCGCCTACGCCGTCGCGTCGGCGGACGTGCGCATCCTCTCGCCCATCCCCGGCAAGTCGGCCGTCGGCGTGGAGATCCCCAACACCGACCGCGAGAACGTCAACCTCGGCGACGTGCTGCGCAGCCAGGCGGCGCGCAACAACACCCACCCCCTGGTCATGGGCGTCGGCAAGGACGTCGAGGGCGGCTACGTCATCGCCAACCTGGCCAAGATGCCGCACCTGCTCGTCGCCGGCGCCACCGGCTCGGGCAAGTCGAGCTTCGTCAACTCGATGATCACCTCGATCCTCATGCGGTCCACGCCCGACGAGGTCCGGATGATCCTCGTCGACCCCAAGCGGGTGGAGCTGACGGCCTACGAGGGCATCCCGCACCTCATCACGCCGATCATCACCAACCCCAAGAAGGCCGCCGAAGCCCTCGCCTGGGTCGTCAAGGAGATGGACCAGCGCTACGACGACCTCTCCGCCTTCGGCTACAAGCACGTCGACGACTTCAACAAGGCGATCCGCGCCGGCAAGGTCAAGCCGCTGCCCGGCTCGGAGCGGGTGCTCCAGCCCTATCCCTACCTGCTCGTCGTCGTCGACGAGCTCGCCGACCTCATGATGGTGGCCCCGCGCGACGTCGAGGAGTCGGTCGTGCGCATCACCCAGCTCGCCCGGGCCGCGGGCATCCACCTGGTGCTGGCGACCCAGCGCCCGTCGGTGGACGTGGTCACCGGCCTCATCAAGGCCAACGTACCCTCCCGTATGGCGTTCGCCACCTCCTCGCTCGCCGACAGCCGGGTGGTCCTGGACCAGCCCGGTGCGGAGAAGCTCATCGGGCAGGGCGACGCGCTCTTCCTGCCCATGGGCGCCTCCAAGCCGATGCGCGTGCAGGGCGCGTGGGTCTCCGAGTCGGAGATCCACGACGTCGTCGCGCACGTCACCGGCCAGCTCAAGCCGACCTACGTCGAGGAGGTCACCGCCGCCCCGGCCAAGAAGCAGATCGACGAGGACATCGGCGACGACCTCGACCTGCTGCTGCAGGCGGCCGAGCAGGTCATCACGACTCAGTTCGGCTCGACCTCGATGCTCCAGCGCAAGCTGCGCGTCGGCTTCGCCAAGGCTGGCCGTCTCATGGACCTCATGGAGTCGCGCGGCATCGTCGGGCCCTCCGAGGGCTCCAAGGCGCGTGACGTGCTGGTCAAGCCCGACGACCTCGAGGAGACGCTCGCGCTGCTCCAGGGTCACGAGCCGCCCGCCCATCCCGAGCCGGAGACGGTCTCCGAGCCCTTCGACCCCGGCCCGGCCGTCGTCGTCCCGGGGGAGGAGGACGACGAGGAGGTGTCCTTCGGGCGCAACACGCGCTACGACGGCGACCCGGTCTCGGGCACCTACGTCGAGGACGAGGACGACGAGGAGTCCGAGGACGCCTGGGCGCTGACCGGGCGCGACTGAGGGGCCTGGTGCGCTACAGCCAGCCGAGCCGGTAGGCGAGGGCCGCCACCACCGCCACCACGGCCAGGGCCAGCAGCACGGTGCGCAGCACCGGCCCGAGGGGCAGCAGCGAGGCAACCGCCAGGCCCGTGCCGATGCTCCCCAACGAGACGACGTTGCGCATCCGCCCCGCCACCGCGTGGGGGTCGCCGGGCAGGTAGCCCCGTGCCCAGGACTCCACCACGAGGGCGAGCGCGAGCAGCGCGACGACGGCCGACAGGGCGGGTCTCAGCACGTCGGGCACCTCAGGACGGCGGGCATGGGCCTCAGGGTAGCGAGCGGAGGTGCTCGTCGATGAGGTCCGCGATCGCCTGCTGCCCGCGCGCGGTCGGGTGGTAGGACTCCGGCGGCCGGGCCCGGTGGTCGCCCCAGAACCCGAAGGTGAGGATCCAGGGGTCGTCACTGCCGACCCCGTGACCGGCGAACGCCTCGGTCGGGTCCACGAACGTGAAGCCGTGGTGCTCCGCCGCCTCGCGCAACCGGGCGTTGAGCTCGACGCCGCGCTCGTTCATCCAGTCGGCCTCCTCGCCCGAGAAGACGATGCCGTCGTAGTCGGGGTCGAAGACGAGCGGGTAGCCGACGACGACCACGTGCGCGTTGTCGCCGGTGCGGGCCCGGATGTCGGCGTAGACCTCGCCGAGGTTGCCGCCCCCGGGCTCGGTGCCGAACACCCGCAGCAGGTTCTGCTCCCAGCGGCTGCTCGTCGGGTCGTCGGGGTCCTGCGGGTCCATCCAGTGACCGACGCAGTCGTCCACGGAGCCCCCGCCGACAGGGGCGCACGACATGAGGACGTCGGCGAACTGCATGTCGTTGCCACCCATCGAGACGACCACCAGCGAGGTGTTCTCGTCGAGGGCGTCGCGCTGGGCCGACTCGTCGTTGCCCTGGGTCTCCTCCCAGTAGTCGCGGGTGCGGGCGCCGGAGCAGGAGGCGAAGGTCGAGCTCGAGCCTCCGAACCAGTCGCCGCTGACCTGGTGGAAGGCCGCGTTGCCGGACCGGTGGCACATGTTCTTGGGCGGGGGAGTCCGTCCCCACAGGTCGTCCCACCAGGAGTTCTCGCCCGTCTGGTCGGTGGTGGGGTCGTAGTCCTTGGCGCCCTCGCCGGACCCGTAGCTGTCGCCGAGGAAGACCAGACCGCCGCTCGTGACCTCGGCCCGGGTCCACCGGCGGTCCACGTAGGGGTCGCCGGTGGCGCCGACGTCGTCGGCGAGGTCGGCGGGTGACTGCAGCAGGTCCGGGCAGGAGCCTCCCGGGAGCTTGGTCGTGACGGCGCAGACGGCCTGCTGCCCGGCGGCGACGACCGAGGAGGCCGTCCCCGGGGCCAGCAGGGTCAGACCGGTGACGACGAGCGCGCCCACGACCGTGATGCCGAGGTAGTCCAGGGCCGCCGCCCCGCGTTCCCGCGCCCGGGCCCAGCCCGACCCCACGGTCCTGACCGTGTCCTCGCCCCCCGGCGCCGTCATCGGCCTAGTCCTCCGAGCCCGTCCCCGGCAGGGACGCGAGGATCACCTCGGGCCCCGCCCGGCCGAGCAGGTCGACGTGCGACATCCAGTGCCAGCCACCGTCGACGGGGGAGAGCGCGACGTGCCGCACCATCCCGGTCTCCTCGGTCGTCTCGGACCACACCGCCCACCCGTCGGGGGCGCCGGGGACCTGCGTGACCGTGACGTCGAGCTCGCCCGCCCCGAGCGCGGTCTCGCTGCCGTCCTCGGCGACGCCGTAGCCCGGGCACGAGGCGACGGCCTCGAGCGCCGCGGCGGCGGCCTGCCGCCCGCGGTCGTCGGCGAAGAGGTGCACCTCGGACTCGAGGTACTCCGCGTCGAGGTAGGCCCAGCGGCGCTGCACGGCGTCGACCGGCTGCTGCGGGTCGAGCTGCACGCCGCAGACCTCGGTCCGGTAGTGGGGCCCGTCGGGCGGGGCCGCGGACCAGTCCGGCGGCAGCTCCAGCACCTCGGGCACCAGGCCCAGGGCCGTCCCGTCACCGCCGGGCATCTGCCCGGGCTCGCCGGCGTCCACCGGCGAGGTCGTGGTCGGATCCGCCGCGGAGGGGGACCTCCCGCCCGACGCCGCCGTCCCCTCGGCGGCGTCGGGCAGGGCCCCGGGGACCGGTGTCCCGTCCGGACCCGGGGCTGGGGGCGACGTCGTCCCGCACGCACCCACGACCACCGCGACGCCGACCAGGCCGAACCACCGAAGGGCCGTGCTCGCCACCGTCGCCGCGATCTCCATGCGGCAACCCTTCCCCAGCGGGGCGCCGAAGTCGTGGGCCCCCGGCACCCTTTGCCGGGCCCCTCCCTGGGCCCGCGGGTGGGTCCGGGGGCCTCCGGTCGGGCCCTAGACTCGACCCCATGTCCACCCGCTCCGTCGCCGTCGTCACCCTCGGGTGCACCCGTAACGAGGTCGACTCGGAGGAGCTCGCCGGGCGGCTCGCCGCCGAGGGGTGGACGCTCGTCGACGACGCCTCCGAGGCGGACGTCGCGGTGGTCAACACCTGCGGCTTCGTCGAGCAGGCCAAGAAGGACTCCATCGACGCGCTGCTCGAGGCCTCCGACCTCAAGCGCTCCGGCCGCACCCAGAAGGTCGTGGCCGTCGGCTGCCTCGCCGAGCGTTACGGCGAGCAGCTCGCCGCCGAGCTCCCGGAGGCCGACGCGGTCCTGGGCTTCGACTCCTACGCCGACATGTCGACCCACCTGCGCGGCATCCTGGCGGGCGAGCGTCCGGCCTCCCACGCCCCGCGCGACCGCCGGCGCCTGCTCCCGCTCGCCCCCGCCGCACGGCATACCGCGGCCGTGACGGTGGCCCTGCCCGGCCACCAGCAGGGCGCCCCCGAGCCGGGCGTCGCCCTCGCCGACGTCGCGCCCGCCAGCGGCCCACGGGTCGTGCGCGCGCGCCTCGACGGCCGACCGTGGGCGCCCCTGAAGATCGCCTCCGGCTGCGACCGTCGCTGCGCCTTCTGCGCGATCCCGATGTTCCGCGGCGCGTTCGTCTCGCGCCGGCCGGAGGAGATCCTGGCCGAGGCGACCTGGTTGGGGGAGCGCGGCGTGCGCGAGGTCTTCCTCGTCAGCGAGAACACCACCTCCTACGGCAAGGACCTCGGCGACCTGCGGCTCGTGGACCGGCTGCTGCCCGAGCTCGTCGCCGTGCCGGGCGTCGATCGGGTGCGCGTGTCCTACCTGCAGCCGGCCGAGGTGCGTCCCGACCTGCTCGACGCGATGGCCTCGACCCCCGGCGTCGCGCCCTACTTCGACATCTCCTTCCAGCACGCCAGCGGCCCGCTGCTGCGCCGGATGCGCCGCTTCGGCGACCGCACCGCCTTCCTCGACCTGCTCGACCAGGTGCGCTCGCGGGTGCCCGAGGCGGGCATCCGGACCAACGTCATCGTCGGCTTCCCCGGCGAGACCGAGGAGGACCTCGCCGAGCTGACCGCCTTCCTGGAGGAGGCGCGCCTGGACGTCGTGGGCGTCTTCGGCTACTCCGACGAGGACGGCACCGAGGCCGAGGGCTACGAGGGCAAGCTGGACCCGGCGGTCGTCGCCGAGCGGGTCGCCGAGGTGACCGCCCTCGTCGAGGAGCTGACCGCCCAGCGCGCCGAGGAACGCATCGGCAGCGTGGTCGAGGTGCTCGTCGAGGGCACCGACGACGACCTCGACGGCCCGCGCCTGCTCGGCCGCGCCGGGCAGCAGGGGCCGGACGTCGACGGGGTCACCTACCTCGAGGACGAGGACGGGGGTATGCCGTCGTGCCGGGTCGGGGAGATCGTCCGGGCCCGCGTCGTGGCGACCGAGGGCGTCGACCTCGTGGCCGTGCCGCTGACCGGGGCTGCGGATAGGGTCCAGCTGTGATCGGACCTCACGACCCCGACGGACCCGACATCGCCACCGCCCCTGTCGCGCCCCAGGCCTCGCCCTGGAACGTCCCCAACGCCCTCACCGTCCTGCGCATCCTGCTGGTGCCGCTCTTCGGCTGGCTGCTCCTCTCGCACGGCGGCGAGGAGACGGCCTGGCGCTGGTGGGCGACCGTCGTCTTCGTGGTGGCGACCGCGACGGACTGGGTGGACGGCTACCTGGCGCGCCGCGACGGGCTGATCACCGACTTCGGCAAGCTCATGGACCCGATCGCCGACAAGGCGCTCATGGGCATGGCGCTCATCGGCCTCTCCCTGCTCGACGCGCTGCCGTGGTGGGTGACCGTCGTCATCCTCGTGCGCGAGATCGGCATCACGCTGATGCGCTTCGTGGTGATCCGCCGCGGGGTCATCCCCGCCAGCCGGGGCGGCAAGCTCAAGACCGTGCTGCAGGCCGTCGGCCTCACCCTGATGATCGCGCCGCTCGGCGGCGTGCTGGGCACGCTCGGCCTGTGGATCATGTACGCCGCCCTCGTCGTGACGGTGCTCACCGGCATCGACTACGTCGTCTCGGCCGTGCGGGGCGGCACGGCCCGCGGCACGAGGTCGTGACCGCGGCCGTGCCCGGCACCGGCTCGCAGGACGTCCTGGTCCTGGCCGAGCAGGTCGTCGCGGCGCTCGTCGCCGGCGGCCGCAGCGTGGCCACGGCCGAGTCGCTCACCGGCGGGCTCGTGGCGGCCGCGCTGACCGAGGTGCCCGGTGCCAGCGCCGTGGTGCGCGGGGGCGTCGTCTCCTACGCGACCGAGGTCAAGCGCGACGTGCTGGGCGTGCCGCAGGAGCTGCTCGAGCGGCACGGCACGGTCTCCGACGAGTGCGCCGCGGCGATGGCCGAGGGCGTGCGGCGGGTGCTGGGCGCCGACTGGGGGGTCGCGACGACCGGCGTCGCCGGGCCGTCCGCCGTGGAGGGTCGCCCCGTCGGCACCGTGCACGTGGCGGTGGCCGGGGAACACGGGACCACCTGCGCGGCGTTGCACCTCCACGGGACCCGGACCGAGGTCCGCCGGGGGAGCGTCGCGGGAGCGCTGTCCCTCCTGCGGGACTCCGTCCTCACCGCTGACGGTGGGGGACGGTACGGTAGAGATGACGGATCGGACCGGGAGACCGGCCGAGACACCGGCCACGACGGCGGTTAGCCTGTCGTCATCACGACGAGAGACGAAGGAGGGACAAGGATGGTGCTGCTGCGACGAGAGCTCGGCGACGTGCTCCGCGAGAAGCGTCAGGGCCAGGGCCGCACGCTGCGCGAGGTCAGCGCCCAGGCCTCCTGCTCCCTCGGCTACCTCTCCGAGGTGGAGCGCGGCGAGAAGGAAGCCTCCTCCGAGCTCCTCGCCTCCATCTGCAAGGCGCTCGACGTCCCGCTGTCGGAGATGCTCTCCGACGTGGCCGACCGCGTCAGCCTCGCCGAGGCCGCCTCGGCCCAGATGACCACGGTCCTCACCGAGGGCCTGGCCACCCCGATCAGCCGCGGCGAGGTGCCGCGGCGCACCGGGCGCCGCACGGTCGTCTCCGCCGCCTGACCCGGCCTGCCGGCTCCGACCCGACGGTCGGCGCCCCGCAGCTCAGGCGTAGCGCGCCCGCCCGTGCCCGAGCGGCGTCTGCCGCGACCCGTCGTCGGTCGGTGCCCGGCCGCCCTGGCAGGTGGGGCAGTAGAACATCACCCGCTCCTGCGGCTGCCGTCCGATGGTCGCCAGCCGCACCGTCGTGCCGCACCGCTTGCACGGCAGCCCGACCCGACCGTGCACCCAGGCGTCGTCGGCGTTGACGTCGGCCCGTCCGGTCACGGTCGTCCGCCCCGTGCGGCAGCTGAGCACCAGCACCCGCCGCGCCGTGTCGAGCACCTCGGCGACCCGGTCCGCGCCGACCTCGCCGACCGGCGTCCACGGGTTGATCCGGTGCACGAAGAGCGGCTCGGCCGTGAAGATCGTGCCCATCCCCGCGACGTTGCGCTGGTCCAGCAGCGCCTCGGTGACGGTGCGGGCGGGATCGGCCAGCACGTTGGACAGCGCCAGGGCCCCGTCGTAGCCCGGGTCGAGCAGGTCCGGGCCCAGGTGCCCCACGACGCGGTGCTCCTCGGCGGTCCGCACCAGGTCGAGCATCCCGAGGCTGTCACCGACCGCGACGCGCTCGGACGTCCAGACCATCGCCCGCACCGTGTGCCGGGCCGCGAAGGTGTGCCGCCGGGCCACCGGGTGCACCCGCCACGATCCCTCCATCCGCAGGTGGCTGTGCAGCGTCAGGTCGCCCTCCATCCGGTGCAGCAGGTGCTTGCCGCGGGGGACGACCTCCAGGGTGCGGCGACCCGCCAGGTCGGCCGTCGCCAGGGACGGCACCCGCAGGTCGCTGCCCTCGAGCACCTGCCCCGCGAGCGCCCGGTGCAGCCGGCGCGCGGTGCGCCATACCGCGTCGCCCTCAGGCACCGGGCTCCCGCCCCAGGGAGTGGTACTCGGCGTTGGGGAGCATCGCGATCGCCGTCGACACCCGGTTGGTCATGTTGAACATCCCGACGACCTGGACCGCCTCGAGGATCTGGTGGTCGTCCAGCCCCACGGCGCGCAGCGCGTCGAGGTCCTCCGGCGTCACCTCGGCGGGGGTGAGCGTGAGCTTCTCGGCGTAGGCGGCCAGGGCCGCCTCGCGCTCCGGCAGCCCGGCCTGCCGCCAGTTGACGGCGACCAGGTCGGCGGTGACCGGGTCGCCGGTGGCGACGCGCAGCGCGGCGCCGTGGGAGACGGCGCAGTAGGTGCAGCGGTTGAGCCCGCTGACCACGACGGCGAGCAACTCGCGCTCGGCGTTGGTCAGGTGGCCCTCCTTGTTGACCAGCAGGTTGAAGTAGGCCCACCACGCCTGGAACTGCTCGCCGTTGTAGGCCTGGGCGACGAAGACGTTCGGGACGAAGCCGAGCACCTCGCGCGACTTGTCCCACAACCGCCGCACGCCCTCGGGCACCTCGTCCCGGGTGGGGAGGGGCAGGGCGGAGATGCGGGGGTCGGCCTCGTCGCTCATGCGCTCAGGGTAGGTCAGCGGGCGCCGCCGTGACGGGGGCCGCGTCGGGCGCGGGGGAGCGGCGCGGCAGCCCGGTGAGGAGCAGGCCGACCACCACGACCACGACCCCGAGGGCGGTGAGGGTGGAGAGCCGCTCGGAGAGCACGACGACGCCCAGCACGGTCGCGGTCACCGGCTCGCCCAGGGTCAGGGTGCTCACGGTGCGGGCGGACAGCCCCGAGAGGGCGTGCTGGAAGAGGAGGTAGGCCACGGCGGTGGTCATCACGCCCAGCCAGAGCACCATGGCGGCGCCGCGCACGGTGAGGGCCCAGGCCGGCGGGTGGAGGAGCAGCACGGGCAGGAGCACCAGCGCCCCGGTGGCGAAGAAGCCCGCCATGACCCGGACGCCGTCGGCACCGCGGAGCAGGAGGGACCGGGCCGCGACGGTGTAGCCGGCGTAGGAGACCCCGGCGCCGACCGCCGCCGCGACCCCGAGGAGGTCGACCGAGGTCGTGGACGACCCGGATCCCATGACGAGGAGCACGACGCCGACCACGGCCACCGCGGTGGCCCCGGTCCACACCGGGTCGGGGCGCTCGCCGAGGAGCATCGCGAGCAGCCCCGTGGCCAGCGGGGCCACGCCGAGCGCCACGACGGTGCCCACGGCCACGCCGGTGCGGGAGACGCCGAGGAAGAAGCAGGCCTGGTAGGAGGCGACGCACAGGCCGCCGACGAGCACGAGCGTCCAGGTGGGCAGGCGCCCTGCGCGGATCGGACGAACCGCACGGCGGGACCGGCCGACCACCGCCAGGGCGAGCACCGAGGCCCCGACCGCGATGCGCAGGGCGCCCACCGAGGCGGGGTCGGTGCCGTCGGGACCGAGGGCCTGGGCGGTCCCGGTGGTGCCGAAGAGGGCGGCCGCGAGCAGGGCCGCGAGCAGGGCGCTGAGGGCCCCGGGACGCACGTTCACGGGGTCATTCGACCACGGGGGCTCACGGCTCCTCGAGCAGGGTCTCCTCGGTGTTGGGGAAGAGGGCCCGGTAGGTCGCGCCGGCGATCGCGGCGCCGGCGAGCGGGGCCACGACGAACAGCCAGACCTGCCCGAGCGCCTCACCGCCGGCGAACCAGGCCACGCCCAGGGAGCGCGCCGGGTTGACCGAGGTGTTGGTGACCGGGATCGAGACCAGGTGGATGAGCGTCAGGCTCAGACCGATCGCCAGCGGGGCGAAGCCGGCCGGGGCGCGGGTGTCGGTCGAGCCGAGGATCACGTAGAGGAAGACCGCGGTGAGCACGACCTCGATCACGAGGGCGGCGAGCAGCCCGTAGCCGTCGGGCGAACGGTCGCCGTAGCCGTTGGTGGCGAAGCCCGAGGCGACCGGGTCGAAGCCGTCCTTGCCGGAGGCCACCACGAAGAGCACGAGGCCGGCGACCGAGGCCCCGACGACCTGGGTCACCATGTAGGGCAGCACCGACCGGGTGTCGATGCGCCCGGCCAGCAGGGCGCCGAGGGTGACGGCGGGGTTGAAGTGGCCGCCGGAGATGTGCCCGACGGCATAGGCCATGACGGTGACCGTCAGGCCGAAGGCGAGAGCGACCCCGAGGAAGCCGATGCCCATGTTGACGGTGCCCTCGCTGATCACCTTGGCGGCGAAGATGGCGCTGCCGGCGCCGCCGAGGACGAGGACGAAGGTGCCGAGGAACTCGGCGGCGAGGCGGGAACGCAGTGGTGAGGTGGGCATGGCGGTCTCCTTCGGGAGGTCGGTCGGGCCGACGATGCGCTCAAGATAGCGCCCGGTTGCCCTACGGTGGGCGCATGGGCGCAGGACGCGCGGAACCGGAGGACCACGGCCCGTTCTTCCATGGCACGAGGGCCGAGCTGTCGGTGGGCGACCTGCTCGTGCCCGGCCACGCCTCGAACTTCGGCGATCGGACGGCCAACCACGTCTACCTCACCGCGACCCTCGACGCCGCCGTGTGGGGCGCCGAGCTCGCCCACGGGGACGGTCCCGGCCGCGTCTACGAGGTGGAGCCCACCGGTCCGGTCGAGGACGACCCCAACCTGACGGACACGCGCTTCGAGGGCAACCCCACGCGCTCCTACCGGACCCAGGACCCGGTGCGCGTCGTCCGCGAGGTGGCCGACTGGGAGCCGCACCCGCCGGAGGTCCTGCAGAACATGCTCGACCACCTCGCAGAGCTGCGGCGCAAGGGCCTGGACGCCGTCGACGACTGAGCCGGGCGCAGCGGTCCTCCTCGTCTCAGCGCCGCAGCCGCAGCCCCGCGGGAGCGGTGTGGAAGCCGGCGGCCACCATCGCGGTGGCGAGCGGGTGCTCGGAGGAGAGCGCACCGGCGCCGTCGATCTTGGCCACGGTCAGCCCGGCCAGGGCCCCGGAGCGCACCGCGCCGACGAGCGTGGCCGCCACCGTCTCCCAGACCGGACCGGGCTCGACGTGGTCGGGCAGCGAGAAGGTCAGCGCCGAGCGTCCGCCGCGCTCGAGGTAGAGCGCGAGGTCGCCGTCGACGAGCACGACCATCGCCCCGGCCTTGCGTCCGGGACGGTGCGCGGTGGCGGTCTCCTCGCCCTCGCCCCGCTCCGGCCACGGCACCGCGGCGCCGTAGGGGTTGGCCGGGTCGGTCGCGGCGAGGAGCACGACGTCGGGCTGGCGGCCCGGGTCGTCGCGCTCGCCGTCGAGGGCGCGGAGCCGGTCGATGGCTCCGGCGGAACCGAACTGCGCGGCGCCCAGGCCCTCGACCACGTAGCCGCGGCGCACCCGGCCGGCCTCCTCGGCCCCGGCGAGCACGCGGTAGACGCCGGCATAGCCGCCGGGGATGCCCTCCGCGACCACCGAGCCGCGTGTCAGCACGCCGTAGCGGTCCAGCAGCTGCTCGGCGGTGGCGAGCGCCCGGACCGTGCCCGCCGGCTCCGGGGAGGGCAGCAGCGACCAGCGTCCGACGCCCGACGGCGGGCCCGAGCGGGTGGGCATCGAGGGGCGGGAGGAGCGGGCGGACAGCGCGACCGAGGAGCGTGACCACCGCCCGGAGGCGCGGGGCGCCCGGCGGGAGCGGTGGGCGGTGCGCCCGGAGCCCAGCAGGGCACGGACGGGGGCGAAGGTGTCTGCGCTGACGTGGCCGGCCCAGACGAGATCCCACAGCGTGGTGATCAGGGCCTGGTCGTCGGTCGAGCCGACGGCGTCCGCCAGCGCCCGGAAGAAGTAGGCACCGCCGGGCACCCGCTCCAGCAGCTCCAGGACGGCCCGGGCGGTCTCCGACCCCACGGGCTCGGGCTCCAGGAGCGTCAGCGGGGCCGTCTCGGCCAGGTGCAGCGACACCCAGCCGTCGTCGCCGGGCAGGCTGCCGTGCCCCTGCCAGAGCACCTCCCCGGTGGTCATCAGCTCGTCGAGGAGGGCGGGGGAGTAGTCGCGCACCCGGGCCGGCAGGACGAGCGACTCCACCGCCGAGGCGGGCAGGCGGGCACCCGCCAGCTGCTCGACGGCACGGAGCACGCCGTCGACGCCCGACCCCGTGCCGGCACGGCCACCGACGGAGGCCAGCCCGGTGGCGGACTGCCAACGCGGCAGGAAGCGGGCGTAGGTCGCCCGGGTGACCGGCTCGACCTCCTGGCGCAGGGCCGCCAGAGAACGGCGGCGCAGCAGCCGCAGCACCTCGGCGTCGCAGAGGTCCTCGGTGCCGGTGCCGTGCGGGACGAGGGCGCCCTCGACCAGCCGTCCCGAGGACACCAGGCGACGGGCCGCGTCGCGCACGACGGCGCTGCCCAGCCCGAGGCGCGCGGAGAGGTCCTCGAGAGGGAAGGGCGTGTGGGTGCGGGCGTAGCGCAGGACCAGGTCGCCCAGCGGGTCCTCGACCGCCTCGAGGTAGGCGGCGGGCACCCCGACGGGGATGGCGGTGCCGAGCGCGTCCCGCAGCCGGGCGGCGTCCTGGGCGTCCGCCCACCGCTGCTGACCGGCGATCCGGACCTCGAGGACGCGGCGGGCCCCCGCGAGCTCGGCGAGCCAGCCGGGCACCTCCTCGCGGACCTCCTCGCGGGTGCGCTCGCGGATCTCGTCGGTGGTCAGCGGTCCGAGCACCCGCAGCAGGTCGACGACGTCCTGGCTGTCGCGGGCGGCCCGCTCGGGGACCAGTCGCTGCAGCTCGGCGTGCGTGCGGGCGACCACCTCCGGGTCGAGGAGGTCGCGCAGCGAGGTGCCCTCGCCCCGGCCGAGCAGCTCGGCCAGGAGGGCGGGGTCCAGGGACAGGGCCGCCGCCCGGCGCTCGGCCAGCGGGGAGTCCCCCTCGTAGAGGAACTGGGCGATGTAGCCCATGAGCAGCGACCGGGCGAAGGGCGACGGGGTCGCGCTGGCCACCGAGATGACGCGGATCTCGCGGCTGGCGATGCCGCGCATGAGCTCGACGAGCGCGGAGACGTCGAAGACGTCCTGGACGCACTCGCGCACCGCCTCGAGGACGATCGGGAAGGTCGGGTAGCGGGCCGCCACCTCGAGCAGCTGGGCGGAGCGCTGCCGCTGCTGCCAGAGAGGCTGGCGGCGGCCGGGGTTGCGGCGGGGCAGCAGGAGGGCCCGGGCCGCGCACTCGCGGAAGCGGGAGGCGAAGAGGGCCGACCCACCGATCTCGGCGGTGACGAGGTCGGCGACCTCGTCGGGGTCGAGGGTGAGCAGGTCGGCGATCTCGGCGTCGAGCCGGGCCGCCTCGCCGGCGTCGTCGACCCGGCGACCTGCCTCGTCCCAGCCGCCCAGGTCGGGCAGCCGGAGCACGATGCCGTCGTCGGCGGCCATCGCCTGCACGTCGGTGCCGTAGCGCTCGCGCATCCGGGCGGCCAGGCACAACGCCCACGGCCCGTGGACCGGACGGCCCCAGGGGGAGTGGACGACGACGCGCCAGTCGCCGACCTCGTCGCGGAAGCGCTCGACGACCACCGTGCGGTCGTCGGGCAGCACCGAGGTCGCCTCGCGCTGCTCGGCGACGTAGGTGACGAGGTTGTCGGCCGCCCACGGGTCCAGACCGCGCTCCGCGAGCGAGGCCAGGGCCGCCTCGCGCGGCAGGCCGGCGAGCTCGCGGACGAAGGCGCCGACCGCCGCGCCGAGCTCGGCCGGTCGTCCCTGGGACTCGCCCTTCCAGAAGGGCAGTCGCCCGATCTGGCCGGGGGCGGGCGTGACGAGCACCTGGTCGTGGGTGATGTCCTCGATCCGCCAGCTGGTGGTGCCCAGCGTGAAGACGTCGCCCACCCGGGACTCGTAGACCATCTCCTCGTCAAGCTCGCCCACCCGCCGGCCGGGCCCGTCGCCGGTGGCGAGCATCACGGCATACAGGCCGCGGTCGGGGATGGTGCCGCCGGAGGTGACCGCCAGCAGCTGCGCCCCGCGGCGGGCGGTGAGCCGGTCGGTGACGCGGTCCCACTCGATGCGCGGGCGCAGGTCGGCGAAGTCCTCGCCGGGATAGCGCCCGGCGAGCATGTCGAGCACGGCCTCGAGGAGGGGCCGGGGCAGCGAGGCGAAGGAGGCCGAGCGCCGGACCAGCTCGAAGAGCTCGGGCACCGCCCACTCGTCCATCGCGACCATCGCGACGATCTGCTGGGCGAGCACGTCGAGCGGGTTGGCGGGCACCCGCAGCTGCTCGATGAGGCCGGCCCGCATGCGGTCCACCACGACCGCGGTCTGGACGAGATCGGCCCGGTGCGTGGGGAAGAAGACGCCCTCGCTCACGGCGCCGACCTGATGACCGGCCCGGCCGACGCGCTGCAGGCCGGAGGCGACGCTGGGCGGGCTGGCGACCTGCACGACGAGGTCGACCGCGCCCATGTCGATGCCGAGCTCGAGGCTGCTGGTCGCGACGACGGCGGGCAGCCGGCCGGTCTTGAGGGCGTCCTCGATGACCGCCCGCTGCTCCTTGCTCACGGACCCGTGGTGGGCGCGGGCGAGGACGGGAGGAGCGGCGCCCCCGGCGCCGGCCTGGCCCATGACCTGGGCGGGCGGCCGGGCGGGGCGCGCCGGGCGGGCGTCCTCCTCGGTGCCGGCCCCGGCGGACCCCTCCGTGCCGGCGGCCTCGGCGAGGCGCTCGGCCCGCTCCTCCCAGGCGTCGTTGAGCCGCGTGGTGAAGCGCTCGGCGACCCGGCGGGAGTTGGTGAAGACGAGGGTCGAGGTGTGATGCTCGATGAGCTCGCCCACCCGACGCTCGACGTGCGGCCAGATGGAGGCCCGCTCCTCGGGGTCGTCGGCCGGCTGCCAGACGTCGCCGGCGTCCCCGTCGAGGTCGGGCAGCACCGGGCCCGCGCCGACCGGGCCGGTCCCGTCGGCCGGGTGGTCGTCGTCGAGGGCGCCGTCCGGCCCTGTCTGGTCCGGCTCGTCCAGGTCGCCGGCCCCGCCCGTGCTCCCGCCGCGGGCCCACTCGTCGACGCGCTCGGCGAGGTCGTCCGCCGTCGCTCGGGAGGCGGGCGGCCCGCCGGGGCGTGCGGGCTCCGTCGCGCCCGGATCGCTCATGTCGGGGACGGGCACGACGACCTGCAGGTCCCAGCGCTTCGTCGACGGCGGCTGCACCGTCGTCACCGGGCGCCCGCCGGCGAGGTAGCGCGCGACCTCCTCGACGGGGCGCACCGTCGCGGACAGCCCGATCCGCTGCGCGGGGCGCTCGAGCAGGGCGTCGAGCCGGTCCAGGGTGACCGCGAGGTGCGCACCGCGCTTGGTGCCGGCGACGGCGTGCACCTCGTCGACGATGACCGACTCCACACCGGTGAGCGCGCTGCGGGCCTGCGAGGTGAGCAGCAGGAAGAGCGACTCCGGCGTGGTGATGAGGATCTCCGCGCCCTCCTTGGCGAAGGCCCGCCGCTCCGCGGCCGGGGTGTCGCCCGAGCGGACCGCCACGGACACGCTCGGGGAGGGCAGGCCGAGCCGCGTCGCGGCGTGCCCGATGCCCACGAGGGGGGAGCGCAGGTTGCGCTCGACGTCGACGGCGAGCGCCTTGAGCGGGGAGACGTAGAGGACGCGGCAGCGTCCGCGGGGTCCGCCGTCGACGTTCGTGGGGGCCGCGGCCGCGCCGGAGGTGACGTCGCCCGTCCCGGCGACGATCCGGTCGATCGCCCAGAGGAAGGCCGAGAGGGTCTTGCCGGAGCCGGTCGGGGCGACGACGAGGGTGTGCTCGCCCCGGCTGATGGCGCTCCAGGCCCCCGCCTGGGCGGCGGTGGGCCCGGGGAAGGACGCCTCGAACCACGCCCGGGTCGCGGGCGAGAAGCGGTCGAGGACCGTGGAGGGCTCTGCTGTCGGGCCGGTCACGCGTTCACTGTGCCAGCCCGCACCGACGGACGTCGGCCGATCCGGCCCGCGTCAGTCGCGGTCGCCGGACTGGGGGACCAGCCGGCGGCGGTGCGTGAGGTCGACGCGGTTGCCGTAGGCACCGGTCACCGGGGGCACGGGCGGGCGCTCCATGTCCCGCAGCTCGTGGTGCAGGGTGCGGTAGGTGGGGCGCCACAGCTTCAGCGCCATGAGCAGCTTCTGCCACCAGGCGAGGTTCTGGCGAGTGGTCACGCGTCCTCCAGTGCGGCCGGTCAGATGTCTGCCCCATCCTCTCACCTGCGCGAGCCGGGTGGCACCACCGGGTGACCGGCATAAACCGTTGGTGGCCCGTCGGTGCCGCGACCTACCCTGGGGGACGCCATGCGCGACTTTCCCCCCACCATCACCGCCTGGGCCGGGCCCGGCACCTCCGGCGTGCCCGACACCCGCGGCCCCGGCCGGTTCCTCTGGTGGCTGGTCCGCCAGCAGCCCGACCTCGTGGTCGCGGCCTGCCTGTGCAGCCTGCTCTGGATGCTGCCCACCGCCCTCACCCCGTGGGTGTTCGGGCGCGCCATCGACGAGGGGATCGTCGCCCAGGACGGCAGCCGCATCGCGCTGTGGTGCCTGGTCCTGCTGGCCATCACCCTGGTCGGCGGCGGCAGCGGCGTCTTCTACCACACGGTCGTCGTCCGCTCCTGGCTCGTGGCGTCCTACGGCCAGACCGGTCTGGTCACCAACAAGACCGCCCGCCTGGGCCACGTGCTCACCCGTCGCGCCCCCACCGGCGAGGTCCTCTCGGTCAGCGGCAGCGACGGCGAGCAGTTCGGCCACTTCGTCGAGATCCTCTCCCGGCTCGTCGGCAACGTCGTCGCCTACCTCCTCGTCGCGGTCATCGTGCTGCAGATCTCGGTGCCGCTCGGTCTCGTCGTGCTGCTGGTCGCCCCGCTCCTGGTGGTCGTCTCCAGCGTGCTGCTGCGGCCGCTGTCCGCGGCGCAGACGCGCGAGCGCTCGCGCGACTCGGAGCTGACGTCGATGGCCACCGACATCGTGGCCGGCCTGCGCATCCTGCGCGGCATCGGCGGCGAGCGGATCTTCGGCACCAACTACGCACGGCAGTCCCAGCGGGTCCGCGCCGCCGGCGTCCAGGCCGGCGCCTGGGCCGCGCTGGTCGAGGCGGTCGGCGTCCTGCTCTCCGGCCTCTTCGTCGTCGCGCTCCTCGTGCTGGGCGTGCGCGCGGTGGGCCGCGGCGAGCTGGCCATCGGCCAGCTGGTGACCTTCCTGGGCTACGCGCTCTTCCTCGTGCAGCCGATCCGCGTCGTCTTCGAGGCGGCGCAGCAGATCACCCGGTCCTTCGTCTCGGCCCGCAAGACCATCGGCGTGCTGGGCACCCCCGACCCCTGGCCGGAGCGCGAGCGGGTCGCGGTCGACGTGACGGCCGAGCTGGTCGACGAGGCCTCCGGCCTGCGGGTGCGGCCCGGCCGGCTGACCATGGTCGTCAGCGCGCTCCCGGACGACAGCGCCGCGCTGGCCGACCGGCTGGGCCGCTACCTGCCCGCTGACGACGCGCTCTCGGGCGATGACGACGACGAGGCCTCGGGGGGCGCCGCACGCCGGGCCCGGCGCGAGCGGGAGGCCGCCCGCGCCGCGCTCGCCGAGCGGGACACCGAGCGGGCCAGGCGGCCGTGGGGCGTGCGGATCGGTGACGTCGACCTGTCCGCCCTGCCGCTCGACCAGGTGCGCGAGACGGTGCTGGTCAGCGACACCCGCGCCCACGTCTTCGCCGGCACCCTCCAGGACTCCGTCGACCCGCACGGCACGCTCACCCGCGAGCAGGCCGAGGCGGCGCTGCACGCCGCGGCTGCCGAGGACGTCTACGACATCCTCCCCGGTGGCTGGCAGGGCGTGCTCGACGAGCGCGGCCGCGGGCTGTCCGGCGGGCAGCGCCAGCGGCTGGTGCTCGCCCGGGCGCTGGCTGCCGACCCGCCCGTGCTCGTGCTGGTCGAGCCCACCTCCGCGGTCGACGCCCACACCGAGGCCCGGATCGCCGCTCGGCTGCCCGAGCACCGCCGGGGCCGGACCACCGTGGTCATGACCGCCTCGCCGCTGCTCCTGCACCACGCCGACGAGGTCGCCCTCCTCGAGCACGGCGTCGTCGTGGCCACCGGCACCCACGACGAGCTCGTCAGCACCTGCGAGGCCTACCGGCGCACCGTCCTGCGGGGCGAGCGCGCCGAGGCCCTCGACCCCGCCCCGTCCGGCGAGGTTCCGGACCAGCCGACCCCGACCGACCCCGCGCAGCACGAGCTGCCCACCCACCTGCCCGAGGAGGTGACCTCGCCGTGACCCTCGACACCAGGCTCGCCGAGGACTCCGCGCGCACCTGGCGCGAGCCCGGGCACCGCCCGTCGGCCGTGCCGGAGGAGCTGCGGCCCCCGGCCCCGGGCACGCCGACGCGCGAGCGCTTCCGCCTCCTGTGGGAGCGCCACCGGTTGCGTCGGCAGCGCGCCGAGGAGCACCTGCAGAAGAGCCAGGACCCCGAGCGCGGCCTGCCCGTCGCCTCCAGCGGCACCGTCATGACCTACCTGCGGGGGCTGCTGCGCAGCCGGGGCGGGCTCGTCGTGGTCGTCACCCTGGCCAACGCGTTCGCCGCGGGCGCCGGGCTGGCGGTGCCGATGCTGCTGGGCCGCCTCGTCGACGCGGTGGTCGAGGCCGGCGGCAGGCCCGCCGACGGCCTGCTCACCCGCTTCGGGCTGCTCGTCGTGGGCGTCCTCGTCGCGCAGGCCGTGCTGACCTTCCTCGCCAAGTGGCTCGCCGCCGTGCTCGGGCAGGCCGTGCTCGCCGAGGCCCGCGAGCACGTGATCCGGGCCGTGCTGCGCCTGCCCCTGGGGCGGGTCGAGTCGGCCAGCACCGGCGACCTCGTCACCCGCGTCACCCGCGACGTCGGCTCGATGAGCGGTGCCGTCCGCTGGGCGCTGCCCGAGTTCATCATCGGCGCCGTCACCGTGCTGCTCACGGTGGGGGCGATGATCCTCAACTCGTGGGCGCTGGCCGTCCCCACGCTCGTCACCGCCTCGCTGTCGCTGTGGCAGGTGCGTCGCTACCTGCAGCGGGCGCCCGCGGCCTACCTGCTCGAGGGCGCCACCTACTCGCAGATCAACACCTCCCTCACCGAGACCGTCGAGGGTGCGCGGACCGTCGAGACCTTCGGGATGCAGCCCGAGCGCCGTCGGGCGGCCGTCGACGACATCGACGTGAGCTCGCAGGCGGAGCGCTACGGCCTGGTCCTGCGCAACCTGCTCTTCGCGATCATGGACATGGCGTTCTCGCTGCCGCGGGTCATCACCCTGGTGGTCGGTGCCCTGCTCTACTCGCGCGGGGCGGTCACGCTGGGCCAGCTCACCACCGCGATGCTCTACATCGAGACCTTCTACGGTCCCTTCGACCGCCTCGTGGGCACCGTCGACCGGCTGCAGGTCGGCATCGCCTCGACCACCCGCCTGCTCGGGATCGCCGAGGTGCCGCCCGACCGCACGCCCGGCACGGCGTCGCCGGAGGGCAGCGACCTGGCCGGACGTGGCCTGCGCTACGCCTACCGCGACGGCCAGGACGTGCTGCACGGCATCGACCTCAGCCTGCGTCACGGGGAGCGGCTGGCGATCGTCGGGCCGTCGGGGTCGGGCAAGTCCACCCTGGGCCGGCTGCTGTCGGGCATCCACGGCCCGCGTGAGGGCTCGGTCACCGTCGGCGGCGTCGAGCTCGTCGAGCTGCCGCTCGAGGCCCTGCGGCGGGAGGTCGCGCTGGTCACCCAGGAGCACCACGTCTTCCGGGGCACGGTCCGGGACAACGTCGTGCTGGCGCGCGAGGGCGCCGACGACGCCGAGGTCTGGCGTGCGCTCTCCACCGTGGACGCCGACACCTGGGTGGCGGCGCTGCCCGAGGGGCTGGACACCGTCCTGGGGTCGGGCAACCAGACGCTCACCCCGGCGCAGGCCCAGCAGGTCGCCCTGGCACGGCTGATCCTCGCCGACCCGCACACGCTGGTCCTCGACGAGGCGACCTCGCTCATCGACCCGCGCACGGCCCGGCACCTCGAGGGCTCGATGAACGCCCTGCTGACCAACCGGACCGTCGTGGCGATCGCGCACCGGCTGCACACCGCGCACGACGCCGACCGCATCGCGGTCGTCCAGGACGGTCGGGTCGTCGAGCTCGGCAGCCACGACGAGCTCATGGCCGCGGACGGGGAGTACGCCGCGCTCTGGCGCGCCTGGACGAGCTGACCGGCCCGCCGAGGCGGGTCGCCGACGCCGGGTCAGTCCTGGTCGGCGAGCTTGCCCAGGGTGCGGGGACGCAGCCGCTCGTCGGACTTCTGCCGCAGCCGGCGCGGGGTCAGGCCGTACTGGCGGTTGTAGCCGTCGATGATCGCCTCGCGCAGCTCCTGCGCCGTCTCGTAGGGGTCGGGATGATCGCGCACGATCGTGTCGACCAGGCCCTGCGAGCGCAGGTCCTCGGCCGAGGCGCGCATGGTCTCCAGGGTCATCCCGACCTGGTCGACCGAGGGGTTGGCCTCGTTGTAGAGGATCGTCGCGGTCGACCGCGGCTCGGAGACGAAGCCCAGGGCGCTGTCGAGCATGACCGTGTGACGGCCGAAGGGCGTGGTGGCCAGGCCGCCGCCGCTGCCCATCGCCCCCGCGATCACCGAGACGGTGGGGTAGGGGTGGGAGGCGGAGGTCTTGATGCTCTGGGCGATGGCGCGCGACTGCCCGCGGCGCTCGGCCGCCATCGTGGGCAGCGCCCCCAGGGTGTCGGTGAAGAAGACGATCGGCAGGCCCCAGCGGGCGGCCGCCTGCATCATCCGCACGCCGTACTCGAAGTCTTCCGGGCCGGGGTTGGCCGGGCGCTTGCCGACGTAGCCGCTCGTGACCGTGTAGGACGGCTGGTCGCCGATGACCATGAAGGTCTGCTCGCCCAGCACCCCGAGGCCCGCGATGATGTTGGGGTAGGTCTTCTGCTCCTGGAACTGCACGTGGTTGTAGAAGGGCACGGCGGCGTCGAAGACCGTCCTCAGGAGGAACTCGGTGTCCACGCGGCCCGCTCCGGCGGCGATCTCGTTGTAGCGGGCCATGAGCGCCTCCCGCAGCCCCATGCCGGGGCGGTCGCGGCGGTCACGGGGGAGCTGCACCGTCAGCTCGGGCACCTGGCGGTCCCACAGGGCGGGGGAGAAGCCCTCCGCGCCGGCGGTCATCGCGCGGCCCTCGGCGGCGACGTCGGCGGGGCGGGAGACGCGGGCCGCGCGGCCGGGGCGGATCTTGGTGGTCGAGCGGCCGGCGGCGAAGATCCGGGTGAGGAACTCGATCAGCTCGTCGACGTCCTTGACCAGCACGTCGACGTTGCGGTCGAGGTAGTTGGCCTCGGCCGACTGCATACCCTGGGGCACCTGCTTGCCCTCGAAGGTCTCGATGACGCGGCGCCCGGCGAAGCCGTAGTCGGTGCCCTCGAGCGCGACGACGAGGTCGGCGGCCGGGACCGCGCTCGCCGACATGCCGCCCCAGACCTGGCCGGCGAGCACGGAGACGTAGGGGCGGTTGGTGGTGTGCTGGAACTTGTTGGCCGCCGCAGCCATGCGCTGCATCTGGACCAGCCCGAGGACGTTCTCGTGCTGCCGGACCCCGGAGGAGGCGCCCATGCTCACCAGGGGCAGCTTCTCCTTCTCGGCCAGCTCGGCGGCCTGCACGAACTTCTCGCCCGCGACCTCGCCGAGCGAGCCGGCGAAGAAGGCCCAGTCCACGACGTAGACGACCGCGCGCTGACCGTTGAAGGAGCCGATGCCGAACTTGGCCGACTCGGTCGCCCCGCTGCGGGCCTCGGCGTTGAGCAGCTTGTCCTTGTAGTGCTCGATGGTGTCGCCGACGCGGCGCTGCAGGCCGATGAGGTCGTCGACGACCCGCATGTGGCCGTGCCGCTCCTGCAGCTTCACCGCGTCGAGGAAGGCGCGGATCGCCTGGGTCGGGTTGAGCCCGGGGCGGCCCTCGTAGAGCGTGGCGACCGTGCGCTCCTTGACCGGTCGGCGGTCCAGGAGGTCGGGGGTGACGCCGCCGTCGCCGGTGAGGTAGTCCTCCTCGGCGTCGAGGTTGCGGGCGGGGCGATCCTGCGCAGCGCTCATTGCGGCAGGTTAACGCGCGCGGCCCCGCACCCCAACGCGTGCGGGCGCCCGACGGATAATCGGTGCCGTGGTCGCCGTGCTCCAGGGATTCTGGCTGATCGCGGCGGTCGTCGCGGTCGGCTGGCTGCTGGCGCACACCGGCACCCTCGGGCGCACCGAGCAGCAGGTGCTCGCCCGGCTGACCTTCTGGGTGGGCTCGCCCGCCCTGCTCTTCCTGGTGGTCGCCGACGCCGACGTGCGGGTGATCTTCTCCGGCTTCCTCGTGGCGACGCTCGCGGGCGTGGCCGTGGCCAGCGCCGCCTACGTGCTGGTGGCCCGCCTCCTGCTGCGCCGGCCCCTGACGCACGTGCTCATGGGCGGGATGAGCGTCAGCTACGTCAACTCCAACAACCTCGGGCTGCCGATCGCGATCTACGTCCTGGGGGACGGGTCGTGGTCGGCGCCGGTCATCCTGCTGCAGCTGCTCCTGCTCCAGCCGGCGTGGCTGGCCGCGCTCGACGCCAGCCAGACGGGGCGGGTCTCGGTCCGCCGGGTCCTGCGCTCGCCGGTGACCAACCCGCTGACGATCGGCAGCCTCCTCGGCCTCGCGGTGGCGCTCCTCGGGATCGAGCTGCCCTCCCTCGTCCGGGCCCCGGTCGAGCTCGTGGGCGGGCTGGCCATCCCGGGCATGCTGCTCGCCTTCGGCATCTCGCTGCGGCTCTCGCCGGTGCCCCGCGGTCGGGACAACCTCGCCGAGCTGGGCCTGGTCGTGGCGCTCAAGCTCGCGGTGATGCCCGCCGTGGCGGCGCTCGTGGCCGGGCCGGTGCTCGGGCTCGGGCACGCCGAGGTGCTCGCCGCGGTCGTCATGGCGACCCTGCCGACCGCGCAGAACGTCTTCGTGCTGGCGGTCGCCTACGGGCGGGGCGAGGACATCGCCCGGGACAGCGTGCTGGTCACCACGCTCCTCGCGATGCCCGCGATGCTCGTGGTCGTCGCCCTGCTGGGCGGCGGGTAGGGTGCCCGGGTGCGTCTGAGCGAGTTCTGGGCCCTGATGGAGCAGGAGTTCGGTGCGGGCTACGCCCGCGTCGTCGCCGACACGCACTCGCTGGGGGTCCTCGACGGGCGCACCCCGTCGCAGGCGCTGGAGGAGGGGCTGCCGCCCCGCACGGTATGGCGTGCGGTGTGCGCGGACCTGGACGTCCCGCCCGAGCACCACCACCTCCCCGAGCCCAAGGCCAAGGACAAGGGCTAGCGGGCCTTCCGACGACGACGGCCCCGGCGGGATCCGCCGGGGCCGTGCGCGTCGGAGGGGCGCTCAGACCAGGCCGCGCTCCAGGAGCACCTCGGCGATCTGGACCGCGTTGAGGGCGGCGCCCTTGCGCAGGTTGTCGTTCGAGACGAACATGACCAGGCCGCGGCCGTCCGGCACGGACTGGTCGACGCGGATGCGTCCCACGTAGGACGGGTCGGCACCGGCCGCCGCGAGCGGGGTCGGGACGTCGGCCAGCGCGACGCCCGGGGCGTCGGCGAGCAGCTCGGTGGCCCGCTCCGGGGTGATCGGCCGGGCGAACTCGGCGTGGATGGCGAGGCTGTGCCCGGTGAAGACCGGCACGCGCACGCACGTGCCCGAGACCGCCAGCTCCGGGATGCCCAGGATCTTGCGCGACTCGTTGCGGAGCTTGACCTCCTCGGAGGTCTCGCCGTCCTCGACGAGGTCGCCGGCGAGCGGGACGACGTTGAAGGCGATCGGCGCGACGTAGACACCCGGCTCGGGCAGGTCGACGGCGGCGCCGTCGTGGGTCAGGCCCTCGACGTCGCCCGAGACCGCGCTGCGCACCTGTCCGGCGAGCTCGCTGACGCCGGCCAGGCCGGAGCCGGAGACCGCCTGGTAGGTCGCGACGCGCAGCCGCTCGAGGCCGGCCTCGGCGTGCAGCGGGCGCAGCACCGGCATCGCGGCCATCGTCGTGCAGTTGGGGTTGGCGACGATCCGCCGGCCCCCGTCGCCGACGGCCAGCGCGAGGTCGTCGGGGTTGACCTCGCTGACGACGAGCGGCACCTCGTCGTCCATGCGCCAGGCGGAGGAGTTGTCGACGACGACCGCACCCGCCTCGGCGAAGCGGCCGGCGTGGGCGCGGCTGGCGCCGCCGCCGGCGGAGAAGAGGGCCACGTCGATGCCGGAGAGGTCGGCGGTCTCGACGTCCTCGACGACCACGGACCGGGGCTCGTCCCAGCCGGGCGCCCCGTCGGCCGAGCCGTCCCAGGGCAGCTCGGAGCCGGCCGACCGCGCCGAGGCGAGGTAGCGCACCGAGGCCACGGGGAAGCCGCGCTCGGAGAGCAGCCGGCGCATCACGCCGCCGACCTGACCCGTCGCGCCGACCAGGGCGACGTGCAGCCGCCGACCGTCCTGCGTCATACCGCTCACCGGCCCGTCCCGCCGTAGACCACGGCCTGCTCCTCGGCGTCCAGGTCGAACGCCGTGTGGACCGCACGCACCGCGCGCTCGAGGTCGGCCTGGTCGCAGATGACCGAGATCCGGATCTCGGAGGTGCTGATCATCTCGATGTTGACCCCGGCGTCGGCCAGCGCCGCGAAGAGCTCGGAGGCGACCGAGGGGTTGGAGCGCATGCCGGCGCCGACGAGCGAGAGCTTGCCGACGTGGCTGGTGTAGAGCACGTCGGCGAAGCCCATCTCGTCCTGCAGCGCCCGGATCGCGGCGACGGCGGTCTGGCCGTCGGCCTCGGGGATGGTGAAGGAGATGTCGGAGGTCTCGGCGTCGGAGGTCGAGACGTTCTGGACGATCATGTCGATGGACACGCCGGCCTTCGCGACCGCGCCGACGACGGTCGCGGCGGCCCCCGGGCGGTCGGGGATGCCGACGGCGGTCACCTTGCCCAGGGACTTGTCGTGGGCGATGCCCGAGATGATCGGTTCTTCCATGGTGTCCTCCGTGAGGGGTCGTCCGACCAGGATCCACGTGCCCTCCTGGTCGGAGAAGCTGCTGCGGACGTGGAGCGGGACGGTGAACCGGCGCGCGTACTCCACGGCGCGCAGGTGCAGGATCTTGGCGCCGTGCGCCGCCATCTCGAGGGTCTCCTCGATGGTGAGCCGGGTGACCCGGCGGGCGGTGGGCACGATGCGCGGGTCGGCGGTGTAGAGACCGTCGACGTCGGTGTAGATCTCGCAGACGTCGGCGTCGAGCGCGGCGGCGAGGGCGACCGCGGTGGTGTCGGACCCGCCGCGGCCCAGGGTGGTGATGTCGTCGTCGGTGCTGATGCCCTGGAAGCCGGCGACGATCGCGACGCCGCCCGCGTCGAGGGTGGCGCGCACGCGCTCGGGCTGGACTTCGAGGAGCCGGGCGTGCCCGTGCGAGGTGTCGGTGACCATGCCGGCCTGGGCGCCGGTGAAGCTCTTGGCCGGCACGCCGAGGCGCTCGATCGCCATCGCCAGCAGCGCCATCGAGATGCGCTCGCCGGCGGAGAGCAGCATGTCCAGCTCGCGCTCCGGCGGGGGACCGGGGGTGATCTGCGCGGCCAGGTCGAGGAGATCGTCGGTGGTGTCGCCCATGGCGGAGACGACCACCGCGACCTGGTTGCCCTCGCGGTGGGTGGACACGACGCGCTGGGCGACGCGCAGCATCGCCTCTGCGTCGGCGACCGAGGAGCCGCCGAACTTCATCACGATCAGGGCCATGGGACTTCCTGGTCAGTCGGTATGACGTGGCTCGGGAGACGGCGGCGTCGGTCCCGGGGGGATGGGAACCCAGTGTAGGGCCGTGGGGAGGGTGGCTTGACGTGGGGGAATGTCTGTCCGGCGCGCGACACGCGGGGACCCTGCGGACGTTTCGTACAGGTTTTCGATTACGGTGGTCCACATGGTGCCCTCCGGGGTGGCCGTCCTCCCCAGCGGGACACGTGGGGGAGGGGGTCTGTCGGTGGCGGCACCTAGCGTCTGATCGGACACGGGATCGACGTCCTTCGCACCCAGGAGGGCGGGACGGCCGGACCGGCCGGTCGAAGGTAGACGCGCTCGCCACGAGAGACGAAGGAGCAGGACATGGCCCAGACCAGGACCCCCGCCAAGGCTGCCGCAGGAGCGGCCACCCGAGGCGCCGGCAACGACAAGCTGCGCGCGCTCGACACGGTGATGGCCCAGATCGAGAAGCAGCACGGCAAGGGCTCCGTGATGCGCCTGGGCGACGAGGACCGCCCGCCGATCCAGGTGATCCCCACCGGCTCCATCGCCCTCGACGTGGCGCTCGGCGTCGGCGGCCTGCCCCGCGGCCGCGTGGTCGAGATCTACGGCCCGGAGTCGAGCGGCAAGACCACGGTGGCGCTGCACGCCGTCGCCAACGCCCAGCGGGCCGGCGGCATCGCGGCCTTCATCGACGCGGAGCATGCGCTCGACCCGGAGTACGCCAAGAAGCTCGGCGTCGACACCGACGCCCTCCTCGTCAGCCAGCCCGACACGGGTGAGCAGGCGCTGGAGATCGCCGACATGCTGATCCGCTCCGGGGCGCTCGACATCATCGTCATCGACTCCGTGGCGGCCCTAGTGCCCCGCGCCGAGATCGAGGGCGAGATGGGTGACAGCCACGTCGGTCTGCAGGCCCGCCTCATGTCGCAGGCGCTGCGCAAGATCACCGGGGCGCTCAACAGCACCGGCACGACCGCGATCTTCATCAACCAGCTGCGCGAGAAGATCGGCGTGATGTTCGGCTCGCCCGAGACCACCACCGGTGGCAAGGCGTTGAAGTTCTACGCCTCGGTCCGCATCGACGTCCGCCGCATCGAGACCCTCAAGGACGGCACCGACGCGGTCGGCAACCGCACCCGCGCCAAGATCGTCAAGAACAAGGTCTCTCCGCCGTTCAAGCAGGCCGAGTTCGACATCCTCTACGGCCAGGGCATCTCCCGCGAGGGCAGCCTCATCGACATGGGCGTGGAGCACGGCTTCGTGCGCAAGTCGGGCGCCTGGTACACCTACGAGGGCGACCAGATGGGGCAGGGCAAGGAGAACGCCCGCCAGTTCCTCAAGGACAACCCGGACCTGGCCGACGAGATCGACCGCAAGATCAAGGCCAAGCTCGGCATCGGCGCCCAGCCGGTCACCGACGACCTCCCGGCCGGGGTCGACCCGGTCACCGGTGAGGTCTCGGTCGACTTCTGATGTCCGGCGGCACGGACGAGGCCCGGCTCGCCGCCGCTCGACAGGCCCTGGCGGCGGCCGAGTCCGCCGCCAGGGCCTCCGGCCTGCCGCGTCGCGGTGGGCCGGGCCCGGCCGGTGAGGTCCAGGGCGGGGACGCCACCCACGCGGGCACGCGACCGGCACGGCGCTCCGGCGTCGCGGGCGGTGGGTCGTCGGAGTCCGCGGGCGGCGAGCCCGACCCCCACGCCGTCGCCCGCAGCATCGTGCTGCGGCAGCTGGCCATGGGGCCGCGCACCCGACGTCAGCTCGAGGACAAGCTGCGCGACCGCGGGTGCGAGCCGCAGGTGGCCCGCGCCGTCCTCGACCGCATGACCGAGGTCGGGCTCGTCGACGACGAGTCCTACGCCGAGATGTTCGTGCGCTCCCGGCAGGAGACCAAGGGCCTCGCCGCGTCGGCGCTGCGCCACGAGCTGCGCCAGAAGGGCGTGGCCGACGACGTGGTCGAGGCGGCGCTGGAGGAGGTCGACCCCGAGCGCGAGAAGGAGCAGGCCCGGGCGCTGGTCGCCCGCCGGCTGCGCACGATGCGGGGCCTGGACCGGGAGGTGCAGACCCGGCGGCTGGCGGGCTTCCTGGCCCGCAAGGGCTACGGCTCGTCGGTCTCCCACCAGGTCATCCGCGAGGCGCTGGACGAGCTGCCCGAGCACCTGCGCGACTGACCGTCCCGCTCACTCGTCGTCGTCGCCGACCGGCTCGTCGGCCGGGTCCCACTCGACCTCGGTGAGTTCGTCCTCGTCGCCGTCGGTGTAGTGCATCGCCGACTCCTCGGGGGAGTCCCAGCTGGTGGGCCTGCCCTCGCGGGCGACCAGGCGCTCCTCGCGGTCCTCGGTGAGGCCCTCGTCGGGGGCGACGATCCGCCCGACCCGGCCGTACTCCTCGTCGCGCAGCCGCGCGCGCACCGCGTCGGCGTCCTCGCCGGTGGTGAAGCCGTCGTCCTCGGCGTCATCGTCGTCGGGGGCGGACCACGGGTCGGGATCCTCCTGACGCACCCGCTGGTCGATCGTCTCTCCGGTGGACTGCTCGGACGGGGTCAACCCGTGCGAGGTCACGCCCTGGAGCCGCTCCGGGACGCGGTACCCGCGGTCCAGCGGGTCCCCGTCGCCGTCGAGGGTGTCCTCGGACGAGAGCTGGTCCTCGTCGTCGATGCTGTAGACGCCGAACTCGTCGCCGATGCTCTCTCGATCGCCGGTGATCATGGTTCGCCCCTCCTTCAGAAGGTGCTTTCCTGGGGTGACCTCATCCTACGACCGGTAGGGGATCCGCGCTGTGAGGAGGACGACGACACGTCCGGGCGGCATTACCCTTGAGGGTGCGATGAACACCACCAAGACCTACGACGTGCGCACGCACGGCTGCCAGATGAACGTGCACGACTCCGAGCGGCTCGCCGGCCTGCTCGAGACGGCGGGCTACGTCGAACTGTCCAGCCTGCCCGAGGGGGAGCGTCCCGAGGTCGCCGACGTCGTGGTGTTCAACACCTGCGCCGTCCGCGAGAACGCCTCCAACAAGCTCTACGGCAACCTCGGCCAGCTGCGCCCCGCCAAGCTGAAGAACCCCGACATGCAGATCGCCGTCGGCGGCTGCCTCGCGCAGAAGGACCGCTCGACGATCGTCGCGCGCGCGCCGTGGGTCGACGTCGTCTTCGGCACGCACAACGTCGGCTCGCTGCCGGCGCTGCTCGACCGCGCCCGCCACAACAAGGCGGCCGAGGTCGAGATCCTCGAGTCCCTGGAGGTATTCCCCTCCACGCTGCCGACCCGGCGCGACTCGGCCTACGCCGCCTGGGTGTCGATCTCCGTCGGCTGCAACAACACCTGCACGTTCTGCATCGTGCCGAGCCTGCGCGGCAAGGAGAAGGACCGCCGACCGGGCGAGATCCTCGCCGAGATCGAGGCGCTCGTCGCCCAGGGCGTCGTCGAGGTGACCCTGCTGGGCCAGAACGTCAACACCTACGGCGTGGAGTTCGGCGACCGGCTCGCCTTCGGCAAGCTGCTGCGCGCCTGCGGCGAGATCGAGGGCCTGGAGCGGGTGCGCTTCACCAGCCCGCACCCGGCGGCCTTCACCGACGACGTCATCGCCGCGATGGCCGAGACCCCCAACGTCATGCCGAGCCTGCACATGCCGCTGCAGTCCGGCTCCGACCGTGTGCTGCGGGCGATGCGCCGCTCCTACCGCAGCGAGAAGTTCCTCGGGATCCTCGACCGTGTCCGTGCGCAGATCCCCGACGCCGCGATCACCACCGACCTCATCGTCGGTTTCCCGGGCGAGACCGAGGAGGACTTCCAGGACACCCTCGACGTCGTCCGAGCCTCCCGCTTCTCCAGCGCCTTCACCTTCCAGTACTCCATCCGCCCCGGCACCCCTGCGGCCGAGATGGAGGGCCAGGTGCCCAAGGAGGTCGTGCAGGAGCGCTTCGACCGGCTCATCGCCGTCCAGGAGGAGGTCTCCTGGGCCGGCAACCGCGAGCTCGAGGGCCGCGAGGTCGAGGTGCTCGTCGCGCCCGGCGAGGGCCGCAAGGACGCCGAGACCGAGCGCCTGTCCGGCCGCGCCCGCGACAACAGGCTCGTCCACTTCGCCGTGCCGCCGGGTGCGGAGCGTCCGCGCCCCGGCGACGTCGTCACCGTGGCCGTCACCTACGGCGCCCCGCACCACCTGATCGCCGACTCCGGCGTCCAGGGCGGGGTGTATGCCGTGCGCCGCACCCGCGGCGGCGACGCCTGGGAGGCGCTCCAGGAGGGCGCGACGCCGGGCGTGAAGCGCAAGCCGGCCGTGAGCCTCGGCATCCCGAGCATCGGCGCGCCGCCGCAGCGCGAGGTGGCCGCGGTCGCCTGCTGCCCGACCGACTGACCACGGCCTGGCTGTGGGCCTCCGCGCACGCGCGCGTGCCACCTTCGCCGACACCCGGCCGCTGCAGAATCCGCACTTCCGGCGGCTCTGGCTGGCCAACATCGTCACGGTCATCGGCGCGCAGCTGACGGTCGTCGCGGTCCCCGCGCAGATCTACGCCATCACGCGGAGCTCGGCGATGGTCGGGGTCGCCGGTCTGTTCGCCCTCGTCCCGCTCGTCGTCGGCGGGCTCTACGGCGGAGCGCTGGCCGACCACATGGACCGGCGGCGGTTGCTGGTGGTCACGACGACAGGCATCATCGCCGCCAGCGCGCTCTTCTGCCTGCAGGCGGTCCTCGACCTCCGCAACGTGTGGCTCCTGCTGGGGATCCTCGCGCTCCAGCAGGCCTTCTTCGCCCTCAACCAGCCGGCCCGCGCGGCGATCCTGCCGCGACTCATCCCACCCGAGCAGCTGCCCGCCGGCAACGCCCTGAACATGACGGTGATGCAGTTCGGCGCGATCGCCGGCCCGTTGGCCGGCGGCGCGCTCATCCCGGTCCTGGGCTACGCGGCCCTCTACGCCGCCGACACCGTGCTCCTCCTCGCCACCCTGTGGGCCGTGGTGCGGCTGCCGGCCATGCCCCCGACCACGGTCGCGACGGGGCGGGTGGGCCTGGGGCACGTGCTCGACGGGCTGCGCTACCTGCGCCTGCACACCGTGCTGCTGATGAGCTTCGTGGTCGACCTCATCGCGATGGTCTTCGGCATGCCGCGGGCCCTCTTCCCGCAGGTGGGGCATGAGGTCTTCGGTGGTCCGCTCGAGGGTGGCATCGCCTTCGCGCTCCTCATGGCCGCCATCCCGCTCGGGGCCGCGCTCGGCGGCGTCTTCTCCGGCTGGGTCTCGCGGGTGCGTCGCCAGGGGCTGGCCGTGATCGTCTCGGTCGTCGTCTGGGGGCTGGGGATCGGGGGCGCGGGGCTGGTCTTCCTGGCGGCCGGGCGCGTCGACGGCTCGGTGCAGCTGGGCCAGCGCGGCCTCGAGGGCACGCCGGCCCTGCAGGTGCTGCTCGTCCTGGCGGTCGCCGCGCTCGCGGTCGCCGGCGCGGCCGACATGGCCTCGGCCGCCTTCCGCTCGACGATGCTGCAGGAGGCTGCCGAGGACGACGTCCGCGGGCGGCTGCAGGGAGTCTTCTTCGTCGTGGTGGTCGGGGGTCCGCGGATCGCCGACGTGGTCCACGGCGGTGCCGGCTCGGCGCTCGGCCCCGGCGTCGCCACCGCGGGCGGCGGCCTCCTGGTCGTGGTCCTCGTGATCGTCGCAGCCCTCGCGGTGCCGGCCTTCGTGCGCTACCAGGTCGCACGCTGAGCCGACGGGACGCGGCGGCATACCCCGCGTTCCTCCCCCGAAGGACGGGCCTGCCCGCCCCGCCTCAGCCCGCCCGCTGCGCCAGCCGGGCGTGCTCCTCGTGGCACGCCACGCAGGCGCACAGCGTCAGCCGGTGCATGGTGCCGGCGTTCCAGAGCGTGCCCGGCGGGTAGAGCGGCTCGGGGCGCCCGCCCGGGCTGGTGAAGGTCGCCACGAGGACGGGTCGTGGGTCGATGTCGCCGGCGCCCAGGCAGCAGCGGCACCCGCTGTAGCCGCGGTCACCACCGTCGTGGGAGGTGGCGCGGTGCCGGCAGGTGCGGCACAGGTGCATCAGGACGCTCACGGCTGCTCCTGCCGCAGCACCGGCATGACGAGCGCGAGCACGTCGTCCTCGTCGGGGGAGCGCACCACGAGCGGGGCCAGGACGCCCTCGGCGGGCAGCATGACGCGGCCGTCGGGGACGGCGCCCACCGCCTGCCACAGGTAGTCCCGGTCGACCGTCAGCCCGTCGAGGTCGACGAGCCGGTCGGTCCCGGCCAGGGCGGCCTGCAGCGCGGCGCCGTCGACCGGGCGGTCCGCCCCGCCGTGGTCGAGCACCGCGCGGTAGTCGGGATAGGGCTCGTCCATGCCCGTCAGCCGCAGCTCGTCGTCGTCGGCGCTCACGACGAGGTGGTCGTCCTCGACCGAGACCTCCAGCGAGCAGTCCCGGCCGCGGAGCCAGGACGCGAGCCGGTCGGCCTCCTCGGCAGGCAGGAGCACCGACCCCGGGGTGGTGTTGATCGAGCTCCGGCGCCACGGGCCGGCGACGACCATGCGGTAGCGGTCGGTCGCCACCAGCGTCAGCCCGTCACCGACCTCGACCAGCACCCCCTGGAGGGCGGGCAGGTCGGGGTCGGTGCTGACCGCGTGCCGGACCGCGGCCAGGTTGGCGAGCAGGGTCGCGGCCGGGACGCCGGCGACGGGAGCGTCCTCCGGCAGGGGCGGGGTGCCGTCGGCCACCGCGGCCCGCAGCTGCGCGACCTGGGCGCGCGCCTGCTGCAGGCCGGTCTCGAGGCGGTCGAGGTGGGCGGTGAGCAGGTCGTCGGCCGTCCCGACGTCGCCGGTCCGCACCGCCTCGAGCGCGGCGGCCATCTCGGCGACCGGCATCTGGACCCGCCGCATACCGGCGAGCAGCCGTGCCTGCGCCACCTGCGAGGGCAGGTAGCGCCGGTAGCCCGTGGCCGGCTCGACGTCGGCGGGGGCGAGCACTCCGGTGCGATCGTAGAAGCGGAGCGCGCTCACGCTGATGCCGCTGGCGCGGGAGAGCTCGCCGATGGAGAGCAGGCGGGGGACGTCGGTCATGACCTCAGCCTGGGGTCTGCACCAGGGTGAGGGTCAAGCACCGGTTAGAGGTGCCCGTGCCAGAAGCGGTCGCGGCGGCCGGTGCGCCGGTTGAGCCGGCGGTGGGCCACCTTGCGGCGCGCGACGCGCACCTTGTAGTCGGTCTGCATGCGCATGACGTGCGCGACGGCCGCGGGACGTCCGCGGAAGCGCACGACCGAGAAGATCAGCAGGCCCAGGCCCAGGACGCTGGAGCCGATGAGGGTGCCCCCGACGACCGCGCCGCCGAAGAGCCACCAGGCGTCGTCGAGGACCCACCAGGCGGGGGCGGGCGGTGACCAGATCCACAAGACGCCGATGGCCGCCAGGCTCAGGGCGCCCAGGGCGGACAGCACGATGCGGCGCTTGGTCTCCACGCTCTCGACCGCGGCCAGCCAGGCCTTGACCTTGACCGGCTCGGTGAGCCGCCGCGCCCAGTGGTACTGCGTGGACAGCACGACGAGCCCGGACAGGATGAGGAGCATCCCGGGGCCGGGGAGGAAGAGGGCCAGCACACCGGCCGCCAGAAGCACCCACCCGAGGGTCTCGAGCACGAGGCGCTTCGCCGAGGTCACGGGAAAACCCTAACCTCGGACCCTGGCCCCTCCCTGTGCCACCCCGCCCGTCCGGTGCGGCCTCCGACGGCGGATCCGGCTGCCCGACGGGGGTGCCCCGTGTGGCACAGTGTTCGGCGTGACGTGGGCCCAGGTCGACCGGACGCAGCTGCTCGAGCTGAGCGCCCAGGACCCGTGGGTCCGGTGGGCGACGTCCTCCGAGCTGCTCGCCGTCGCGGGGGAGGACGGCTGGGCCTGCGTGGGTCCGTGGCGCCCCTCCGGCCACTGGGGCGGGACCGCCGTCGTGGCCCCCGGGAGCCCGGAGCGTGCCGAGTCCGAGGCGCTCGCGGTGCTCGCCGCCCTCGCCGACGAGCAGGGCGTGTCCGTCGAGTGGTTCTCGACCCTGCCGGGGCGGTCGCTGGAGGTGCCGGGCGGGCTGGCCCCCTCCGGCTCGGGGCACTGGGACTTCCTCTGGACGCGTGAGACGCCGGTCCTCGACCGTGTGGTGGAGGGCGTGGAGCTCGTGGAGCTGGACGACGTCGAGGACGCCGAGCGGATCGCTGACTTCGGGCTCCGGCACAACCTCTCGTTCGAGGGCTACCCGGGTCGCGGCTACGCGACGCTCTGGCTGGGGGTCGTCGACGACGGCGACCTCGTCGGGGTCGGGGCGGTGCACGAGCTGGCCTCGGGCATCCCGCACCTGGCCGGGATCGTCGTGGCGCAGGAGCAGCGCGGCCGGGGGATCGGTGCCCTCCTCACCGCGCGCCTGACGACGGCCGCGATCGAGGAGGCCGGGGTGAGCACGTTGGGCGTCTACAGCGACAACACCGCGGCGCTGCGGCTCTACGACGCCCTCGGCTACCGCACGGCCCACCGCCTGCACACGCGCTCGTTGAGAAGATCACGGTCATGACCGTTACGGGGGCGGGGGGATCGACCGCGCCCAGCGCGCCGACGCCGCGCGAGCTGCTCGCCACCCGCGTCGCGACGGCCCTGGTCGGGCTCGAGGCGCTGGTGCTGGTCGGCATCGCGCTCTTCTACGTCTACGAGCTGGTGCTCGGCCACGGCACCGACCTCATGGTCGTGATCATGTCGGTGGTGACGATCCTCGTCTTCGTTCTCGGCCTCTTCTACACGGCCAAAGGCCTGGGTATGCGGCATCCGCGCGCGCAGGCGCCCGCGATCGCCTTCAACTTCCTGCTCGTGCCGCTCGGTATCGCGATGTTCCAGTTCGCCCCGTGGTGGCTGGCGAGCCTCGTCGTGCTGATCAGCGCGTCGACGGTCGTCTCGGTCTTCCTCATGGGCCGCCTGGGGACGGGGCTGTCGACTCCGACGCCGGAGGGCTGAGCGGGAGCACCTGGACACGGGTGCACCGACCGGCCTCGACGAGCACCCCGCGACCGGGGACCGGACGGTCGCCGACGGGCAGCCTGACGCCGAGCACCCCGCCGTGGGTGGGTGTCGAGGGGGAGAGCACGAGCCCTCGTCGGTGCCGGCCCACCAGTGGGACGAGCCCGCGGAAGGCGGAGCCTGCGGCCTCGAGCTCGACGCCCACCAGGAGCGGACCGGAGGCCCGCGCGGCCCACGCCAGGACCGCGTCCTCGACCGGGCTGCCGGCAAGCAGGTGCGCGTCGTCGACGACGACCGGCCCGTCGTGGTCCTCGAGCCGGCGGGCCAGGTCGTCGGGGGCGCCCAGCGACGTCGCGTCGATGCGGAGCCCGGGGCCGGGGAGGAGTCGCGCGAGCGACGCCAGGGCCGTGCTGACTCCTGACCCCGGTGGGCCCGCGACCAGCAGGGGAGGTCTGGGGGCAGGGAGGGGCTCGGCCTCGTCACCACCCAACGCCCAGGTGCCGGGAGGGACGTCCGAAGGCCGGGATGCCGGCAGGCTCACGACCCGGGGTGGCGCGGTCCCGGGAGGCGGGCCCGGCTGGGGCCCGTCGCCCGCCGGCAGCACGACCTGGGCGAGGAGCCCGTCGCGGAGCCGGACCGCCCGGCCGGGCGGCTGGTGCCGGGGGATCTGGGAGGAGCGCAGCCCGGCCAGCGCGAGGTCGTCGGGCTGGTGGAGGGCCAGCGCCCAGGTCTCGGGGAGGCCTGCGGCCACGGCGCCGAGGAGCAGGGACCGGTCACCCGTGAGGAGGACCACGACCCCGGCGGCGGCCCCGTCCCTCAGCACCCGCAGGGCGAGCTCGCGAGCCCGCCCGTGACGGAGCTCGCCGTAGGCGTCCAGGAAGCGGTCCCAGCCGTCGACCACGAGCACCACCGGTGCGCGGTCCGGGTCCGGGCCGGCGGTCAGGCGCGCGCTGACCAGGTCGTCGACGACCTCGAGCACCCGCACGGCGTGCGCCGGGTCGGACGGCCCCACCCAGCCCCGCAGCCCCGGGTGGCGCGCGACCTCGGTCCCTTCCAGGCCGCGGGCGGGGTCGAGGACGAAGAGCCACACCGGTCCGGCCGCGGACAGCAGGGCGCGCACGGCGGTCGTCCGGCCGCTGCGGGCGGCCCCGACCACCCCGAGGTGCGAGCGGGCGTCCCAGCGGAGCTCTTCACGCCCCTGCTGGTCGGGCCGGTCGGCGACCGCCCAGACGCCCGGGGTGTCCAACGGGATCACATCCGGCAGCGGTGCCTGCCAGACGGGCCGGGCGGCGAGCCCCTCGCCCGCGGCGGCGTCGGCCAGAAGTCGAGGCAGCTCGCCCAGACCGTCCTCGGCCACGTCCGCCGCCGGGGGACGGTGCAGCGCCCGCCAGCCGCTCCATACCCCGTCGACCTCGTCGACCTCCCACTCCGCCCGGGTGGGTGGCGCACCCGGCCCGACCCGGGCGACACGGACCTGCCGTGGCGCCCCGGAGCCGGTGCGCAGCAGCGCCAGGCCGGGGCTGTGCTCGGGGAGGGCGGCGGCGTCGGGCACCTCCACGACGTCGAGGCTGTCCGCCGTGTCCCGCACCCGCAGCGCGATCCGCAGGTTGACGTTGGCCCGCAGGTCGGCCGAGACGACGCCGGCCGGGCGCTGGGTGGCGAGCACGAGGTGGACGCCGAGGCTGCGTCCGACGGCCGCCAGCCTGACCAGCCCGCCGAGGAAGTCCGGCAGCTCCTCGGCGAGCACCCGGAACTCGTCGATGACGACGAGCAGGCGGGGCAGGTCCGGCCCGGCGTGGTCGCGCACGTCCCGTGCGCCGACCCGCGCGAGCACGGCCTCGCGGCGGTGGAGCTCCGCACGCAGGGACACGAGCACGCGTTCGGCCAGGTGGGGGTCGAGGTCGGTGACGAGCCCGGTGGTGTGCGGCAGCGCGGCGCACTCGCCGAGCGAGGAACCACCCTTGTAGTCGAGGAGGAGCAGGGAGAGTTCCGAGGGCGGTAGCCGCAGGGCCAGGCCCGTGACCAGGGTGCGCAGCAGCTCGGACTTGCCGGAGCCCGTCGTCCCGGCGACCAGGGCGTGCGGGCCGTCGCGGGCGAGATCGACGAGGAAGGGCGTGCCGTGCTCGTCCGTCCCGAGCGGGACCGCGAGCGAGCGGGACGGGGACGCCCAGGCGCGTCGGACGTCCTCCGGTGTCGTGGGCCAGGGGAGGAGGTCACCGAGACGGGACGCGCCGGAGGGCGCTGCTGCCGGTCCTTGGGCACGGTCGGTCAGACCCGCGAGCGTGCGGGCCAGGCGGCGCGCGAGAGGGAGTCCCAGCAGGGTGGGGCGGAACCGGACGTCGTCCCGACCGGGGCGGCGCAGGACGGCCGTCCGGGCATCCCCCAGGAGGACCTGGGTGGTCCCGGCCGGGGCCTCGGTCACGTCGTCGAGCAGGAGCAGCCCGTCCGGTCGCTGCCAGGCGATGGTCGTCCCCGTGACGTCGGCGGTCGACGGCCGGGTGTGCGGCAGCCAGGCCAGCAGGTCCCAGCTGTCGGTGGGGGTCGCGTCGGGGTCGACCGTGATGGACAGCTCGGAGGGTGGGAGGCGGCAGGCGACCTGCAGCAGCAGGCTGCGGGCGAGGGCGTCCCGCAGCGGGCGGGGGCCGACGACCGCGAGGGGCGTGGACAGGTCGAGCGGGAGCGGTGCCGTGGGGTGCCGCAGGGGCGTCGCGTCGAGGCTCACCTGCGACAGGGCGGTCGCCTCGCCCAGCACCGTCACCGGAGGTCCGCCGGCGTCCGACCACAACCCCGCGGTCGGGCGGGGGAGCAGGGCGCTGACGGGGCCGAGCAGTCCGGGGTGGGCGCTCCGCAGACGGACGAGCTCGTCGCGGCGGGCCTGCTCGGCCGCCGCCCGGACGTCGGCGAGCGCCCGCCGGTGCCGGTCCGTCGCCGTCCGGTGGTCGAGGCGCGCCGAGCGCCGCTCGCCCAGGTGGTGCCCCAGGAGCATGGCCGGGGCCATCAGGCCGAACAGCAGCATCGTCGGGGTCCGCAGCACCGCCGCGAGCAGGCCGGCGGCCACCAGCGGCAGCGTCCACGCCCAGACCGACGGGCGAGGCACCTCGCGGGGGACCGGTGGTGCGGGTGAGGCCAGACGACGCTCCTCGACCGGCACCCTCGGCCGCGGCCAGGGAGTGACGACGAGCCGCCCCTCCTCCTCGTGGCCGGAGACGGGTGGAAGCGGCTCCAGCACGAGCACGAGCCGGCTCGACCCGACCTCCAGGGTGGCACCGGGTGGCCAGGGGGCCGTCGAGACCGCCGGTCCGACCTCGTCCTGCTGGTCCTTGCTGTCGTGGTCCTCCGGCGGGTGAGCGTCCGGACACTCCCACCGCAGCCCGTTGGTCGACCCGAGGTCCTCCACGACCACGCCGGACCGCTCGTGCCGGACCTGCACGTGGGCCCGGGAGAGGGCCTCGTCGTGCACGACGAGGTCGCACGAGGGAGCGCGGCCGACGGTCACGGCCCGGCCGGCCGGCAGGCTGACCGAGGCGCCGGCGTCCGGGCCCGCGGAGACGACGAGGCGCACCGCGCTCGCGGGCTCCCCGGCCATCGGCCCGGGCACGGCATACCCGTGGCGCAGCGGTGCCGACGGGTCGGCCGGCGCCTCCTCGGCTCCGAGCACGGCGTGCAGCTCGCCGGTCGTGGCGTGCGCGGGCGCGGTGACGACCAGGTGCCGTGGGCGCCCCCTCCCGGGGGCCGTGACGTGGACCCTCATGGACGCCATCGTGGTCCGGACGGGCACCCCGCCCGGGCTCGTCGTCCACAGGTGGACCGGTCGTCCACAGGTTCGGTTCGGGTTCGGTAAGGACTTGGCAAAGTCCCTTTACTCTGCAGATCCCGGTTGGTCACATGGTGCGGACCCGGGGCCGTCGGGGCGGTCCGGTCGCACGAGGGGAGGGACGCCGCGATGCAGGGACCGGCCTTGCAGCTGCTCGAGGACGACGTGCGCGAGCTCATCCGCCGCCGACGCCTGGACCCCGCCCGCGACGAGGTGGAGGTCCGCTCCCTCATCGGCGAGGTGCTCGACGACTACGACGACCGGGCGCTGATCGGTGGCCTGGTGCCGCTGACCGACCGCGGCGAGGCGCAGCGGCTGCTCGTCGAGGCGGTCGCCGGCTTCGGCCCCCTGCAGGCCTATCTCGACGACCCCACGGTCGAGGAGATCTGGATCAACGAGCCCAGCAAGGTGTTCGTCGCCCGGCACGGCCGGTCCGAGCTGACACCGACCTTCCTCACCGAGCAGCAGGTCCACGACCTGGTCGAGCGCATGCTGCGCAGCTCCGGTCGCCGGGTGGACCTCAGCAGCCCCTTCGTCGACGCGGCGCTGCCGGACGGCAGCCGTCTGCACGTGACCATCCCTGACATCACGCGGCGCCACTGGGCCGTCAACATCCGCAAGTTCGTCGTGGCGGCCGACGACCTCTCCGACCTGGTGCGCCTGGGCAGCCTGACCGAGCACGCCGCCCGCTTCCTGGAGGCGGCCGTGGTCGCGGGGCTCAACGTCCTCGTCGCGGGCGGCACGCAGGCGGGCAAGACGACGCTGCTGAACTGCCTGGCGGCCGCGATCCCGCCGCACGAGCGCGTCGTGACCTGCGAGGAGGTCTTCGAGCTGAAGGTCAACCTGCGCGACGTCGCGTCGATGCAGTGCCGTCAGCCCTCCCTCGAGGGGACGGGCGAGATCCCGCTGCGCCGGTTGGTCAAGGAGGCGTTGCGGATGCGACCGGGGCGCATCATCGTCGGCGAGGTGCGGCAGGAGGAGAGCCTCGACCTGCTCATCGCCCTCAACAGCGGGCTGCCCGGCATGGCGACGGTCCACGCCAACAGCGCTCGCGAGGCCGTCACCAAGATGTGCACCCTGCCGCTGCTGGCGGGGCCCAACGTCTCCTCCAGCTTCGTCGTGCCGACGGTCGCCGCGTCCGTCGACCTGGTCGTCCACCTCGGTCTCGAGCCCGACGGCCAGCGCCGGGTGCGGGAGATCGTGGCACTGCCCGGGCGCGTGGAGGGCGAGGTGGTGGAGATCGCGGACCTGTTCGTGCGGCGCGACGGCCGGCTCGTGCGGGCCGAGGGCTACCCGCCCCACGAGGAACGCTTCGTCCGTGCGGGCTACGACCTGCGTGCCCTCCTCGGGTCGGCGTGATGGCCGGAGCGGCCTGGGGCTTGCTGCTGGGTCTCGGCCTGGCCTGCATCTGGTGGTCCTGGTGGCCACGGGAGGCGGCTCCGCCCCGGCCGGGGCGGAGCCGGGTCGAGCGGCTGGGCGACGAGATCGTGCTGGCCGGGATCCGCGGGCTCGGCCCGTGGACGTTCGTCGCCTTCGCGCTCGTGCTCGGCGCCGTCGCCCTCCTGCTGCTCCAGGTGCTGACCGGGGTGGTCACCGTCGCGCTGTGCTTCGCCGGCATCGCCGTGTGGACGCCCTTCGCGGTGGTCCGGGCGAGGGCCAGGTCCCGCCGGACCCGCCTGCGGGACGTGTGGCCCGATGCCGTCGACCACGTCCACTCCGCGGTGCGTGCCGGGCTGGCGCTGCCCGAGGCGCTCGTCCAGCTGGGCGAGCGCGGCCCGGAGGAGCTGCGACCGCAGTTCGTCGAGTTCACCCACGACTACCGGGCGACGGGGAGGTTCTCGGAGTCCCTCGACCTGCTCAAGGAGCGCCTCGCCGATCCCGTCGCGGACCGCCTCGTGGAGGCCCTGCGTCTCGCGCGCGACGTCGGCGGCACCGACCTCGGCTCGGTGCTGAGGGCGCTGTCGTCCTTCCTGCGAGAAGACGCCCGCGCCCGGGCCGAGCTCGAGGCGCGGCAGTCGTGGACCGTCAACGCCGCCCGTCTCGCCATGGCCGCGCCCTGGGCGGTGCTCCTGCTGCTGGCATCTCGGGGGTCCACCCTGGAGGCCTACGGCACGCCGGGCGGTGCCATGGTCCTGGCTGCCGGTGCGGGGGCGAGCGTCCTCGCCTACCGGCTGATGATCACCATCGGCCGGCTGCCCGCCGAGCAGCGGGTGCTGCGATGACCCTCGCGCAGTGGTGGGGAGCCGCGCTCGGGCTGGTGCTCGGCGTCGGTCTTCTCCTGGTCCATGCCGGGCTCCCGCTGACCCGGCGCATCGACCTCGTGGCCCGGATCGAGCCCTACCTCGACCGGCCGCCGACCCGGTCCCGCCTGCTGCGGCTGGACGACCGACGGACCTGGGGCCTCGCCGACCTGCTCTCCCCGCTCGCCCGACGAGGTGCCACAGCCCTGGACGGCGTGCTGGGCGGGCGGGAGTCGGTCCGCTCGCGCCTGCAGCGAGCCGGACTGGCGCCCGACGTCGAGGGCTTCCGGGTGCAGCAGGTCGTCTGGGGCCTGGCCGCGGCCGCCGCTGCCGCCGGGCTGGGCTCGATCCTGTGGTGGACCCGCGGCGCCAGCGTCGTTGCGCTCGCCGTCCTCGTCGGCTGCGCCTTCCTCGGGGGCGCGGTGCTGCGCGACCACCTGCTGAGCCGGGCGGCCGCCCGGCGGGAGCGGTTGATCCTGGCGGAGTTCCCCGCGATCGCCGAGCTGCTGGCGCTGTCGGTGACGGCGGGCGAGGGGACCGTCCAGGCCCTGGAGCGGGTGGCCCGGCTCTCCTCGGGAGAGCTGGCCGGCGAGCTCCAGCTGTGCCTGGCCGAGGCCCGCACCGGCGCCAGCCTGCCCGAGGCGCTGCAGGCCCTGCGGCAACGCACGGGGCTGGGCCCGATCGTCCGCTTCGTCGACGGCCTGGTCGTCGCCATCCAGCGCGGGACCCCGTTGGGCGAGGTGCTGCGCGCGCAGGCGGCCGACGCCCGTGAGGCGGCCCGCCAGGCGCTCATCGAGGAGGGCGGGAAGCGCGAGATCACGATGATGGTCCCGGTCGTCTTCCTCGTCCTCCCCGTCACCGTCCTCTTCGCCGTCTACCCGGGGGTGACCATGCTGCGGATCGCCCTCTGACGTCCCTGGCCCGCCCCGGACGCGGCGGGCCAGGAGGCACCCGGACAACCCGAAGCAGGCGGCCCCGTCGCCCCGGACGAAGGAAGACCCATGCGTCGCTCCACCACCACCCCGACCATCAGATCCACCGCCCCCCTGCGCGAGCTGCCCCAGCGGCTGCGCCAGTGGGCCTCCGAGCCCGAGCGCGGCGACGTGCCCGGGTGGGTCCTGATCACGATCATGACTGCCGGCCTCGTCGCCGCGCTGTGGCTCGTCGCCGAGCCGCTGCTGACGGGGCTGTTCACCACCGCCGTCTCCAGCGTCGGCGGGTGACCCGGGACCGGTGGCTCGGCGAGCGGGACCGCGGGGCGGCGGTCTCGGAGTTCGCCATGCTCGCCGGTCTCGTCAGCCTGGTGCTGCTGGCCGCCGCCCAGCTCGCGCTCGCGCTGCACCTGCACAACACCGCCACGGCCCATGTCGTCGAGGGCGCTCGCCACGGGGCCCGGGCCGACTCCTCGCCCGCCGAGGGTGCCGCCCGGGCGCGGGAGCTGCTGGGACGCAGCATCCCCGCCGCCTCGGGGGTGGACGTCACCGCGACCCGCACCACGGTCGCCGGAGTCGAGGTCGTCGAGGTCACGGCCACCTTGCCCATGCCGGTGTTCGGGCCGTTCGGCCCGGCCGACGCGATGGTCGTCACCGGCCACGCCTACGCGGAGGGCCAGTGAACGGACGCCGGGCAGGGTGGGCGGAACGCGGCTCCATGACGGTCGAGACCGCCTTCCTCCTCGTGCTCCTCGTCGTCCCGCTCTTCTACCTGGTGGCGACGCTCGGCCGGGCCCAGGCCGGGGCGTATGCCGTGTCCGCGGCGGCGCGCGAGGCGGGACGGACGTTCGTCACCTCGCCGGACGTGGAGTCTGCTGCCGGGCGGGCCGTCGCGGCGGCCGACCTGGTCTTCACCGCGCACGGCTTCGAGAAGGGGGAGGGCACCGTGTCGGTCGCCTGCGACGGCGGCTGCCTCGAGTCCGGCAGCCGGGTCGTCGTCTCGTCCGAGATCGTCGTGCCGTTGCCGCTGATCCCCGACTTCATGCAGGGCTCGGTGCCGACGTCCGTCGCGCTGACCTCGCGGCACGTCGAGGCGGTCGACGCCTTCCGGGAGGGTCGGTGAGCGCGCAACGCCCCTCGGTCCCGGTTGCTGCCGGCAGCGGTCACCTTCGCCATGAGGCGGACGACTCCGGCCAGATCAGCATCCTCATGGCCGGGATGGTCGCGGTGTGCGTGGCGCTCGTGCTCGGAGTCGCCGCGGTGACGTCGGTCCAGCTCAGCCGGATCCACGTCCTCGACGCCGCCGACGCCGCCGCCCTCGATGCCAGTGACGCCCTTGCGCTCGAGCGCGCCTACGGAGAGGGCGTGGGCAGCGGGGTGCCCCTGACCGACGCCACCGTGGTCGAGGCGGCCGGTGCGCACCTGGCCGGGCGCGAGCTGCCGTCGCGGCTCGACGGCTGGGCGATCGCACCTGGCACGGGCACCCCGGACGGCCGCACCGCCGTGGTGGTGGTGAGCGGCGAGGCACGCATCCCGGTGGTGTCCTCGGTGCTGGGTGCCTTCGGCGGCGGGGTGACGGTGACGATGACGTCCACCGCCCGCAGCGACCTCGTGCCGTGACCCCCGGGTGCCAGCGCCGCATCCCGTCTGTCCGAGACTGGACGAATGCGTGACATCACCGCCGAGACCTTCGAGGCCGTCCTCTTCGACAACGACGGCACGCTCACCGACTCGACCGCGGTGGTGGAGCGGGCCTGGCGGGCGTGGGCCCTCGACCGCGGCATCCCGGTGGAGCGCCTGAAGGGCTTCCACGGGGTTCCGAGCCGCAGCATCGTCACCGCCCTCCTCGAGCCGGGGGACGACATCGACCTGGCGACCGCCGACATCGACGCGCGGGAGCTGCAGGACCTGGAGGGGGTCGTCGCCCTGCCCGGAGCGGCGCAGGCGCTGGAGGCCGTGGGGGAGCGGGCCGCCATGGTCACGTCCGCCACCCGCGAGCTCGCCCGCCTGCGCCTCACGGCCGCGGGGCTGCGTCCGCCCGCCGTGCTGCTGACCGCCGAGGACTTCACCCGCGGCAAGCCCGACCCGCAGCCCTACCTGCTCGGCGCCGAGCGGCTCGGCGTCGACCCTGTGCGCTGCCTCGTCGTCGAGGACGCTCCGGCGGGCCTGCGTTCCGGCCGGGCGGCCGGCGCCGCGACGCTCGCGGTCACGACGACCAGTTCGGCCGACGAGCTGGCACCGCTGGCCGACCACGTCGTCACCGACCTCTCGGCCGTCCAGTTCTCCCTCACGGCCGACGGCGTCCGGGTCTCGCTGGCCCCGGTCACCGCCTGAGGCAAGGTTGCGCCGACCAGGCGTCGTCCAGAACGGCGCCTGACCGGCAGGACCTTGCCCAGGCGATGAGGTGCGCCGCTCAGCGGGCGACGTCGGCCTCCGCCAGCTCGCGCTCGGCCTGCTCACCCTCCACGACCGGCACGCCCAGCTCGTCCAGCAGCGCTCGCACCCGGACCTCGACCTCGTCGGCGATGCGCCGCGCCTCCGGCAGCTCCGCGGCGTAGGGGTCGTCGACGTCCCACCGCACCGTGCGCCGGCCCTCCAGGTCGCACGACGAGCAGCCGATGAGCACGAGCACGTCGGCGGCGTCGAGGGCGTCGGCCTGGACCTCCGAGGGCAGGGGGTTGCGCAGCTCGATGCCGCGCTCGGCCAGGACGGTGCTGGCGTGCGGGTTGAGACGGCCGGTGGGGTGGATGCCGGCGGAGCGGGCGAGCACGCGGCCGCCCGAGAGGTGCTCGGCCAGCGCGGCCGCGACCTGGGAGCGTCCCTCGTTGCGCTCGCAGACGAAGAGGATCTTGGGCAGCGGCGACAGCGGGCGCCCCTCGCGGCGGGCCGTCGAGAGCAGCTCGTCGCGGGCCCAGCGGTCGAGCAGGGCCGGGACGAAGGGCGCGTGCCGGCCAGACTTCTCGAGCATCTCGCGACCCCGGGCGATCACTGCAGCCACCTCGGCGGGGGAGAAGCCGTCCCGGAAGCGCTCGGTCAGCTCGTCCTGCACCCGCGCCACCGCTCGGTCGTACATCGCGCTCCGCAGCTCCATCGCCGGCCTCCCTAGGTGAACTCCGGGTGAACAACCAGTGTACGCCGGGGGATGCGTCGCTGCTCAGCGGACGGCTTCGATCCGAGCTTCGCGAGGGCGGATCCGGAGAGGAGGACGGGGCAGCGAACTTACGCTACCGTAAGTTACGCGACCGAAACCTACGGTTACGTAGGTTCCCCGATCCGGAAGTTTCTCAAGCATGGCCGTTGCGCACACCGAGCTCCACCCCGTTCCCACCCCGCGCCGAGAGCGCCCCCGCCCCGTCGTCATCCAGGGCGGCATGGGGGTGGCCGTCTCCGGATGGAGGCTCGCCCGCGAGGTGGCCAAGGCCGGCCACCTCGGCGTGGTCTCGGGCACCGCCATGGACGCCGTCCTCTCGCGGGTCCTCCAGAACGGCGACCCGGGCGGGCACTACCGCCGGGCGCTGGCCGCCTTCCCGAGCCGGGCGATGGCCGAGCGGGTGCTGGAGAAGTACTTCATCGAGGGTGGCAAGGCCCCCGCGATGCCCTACAAGCCGATCCCCAAGCTGACCCTGCAGACCGCCCGTGCGGGGCAGGAGCTGGCGGTCGTCGCCAACTTCGCCGAGGTCTGGCTCGCCAAGGAGGGCCTCGGCCCGGACGCCGTCGTCGGCATCAACTGCCTCGAGAAGGTCCAGATGGCGACCCCGACCGCGCTCTTCGGCGCGATGCTCGCGGGCGTCGACTACGTCCTCATGGGCGCGGGCATCCCGCGCGAGATCCCCCAGCTGCTGCGCTCGCTCGCAGCGGGTGAGACCGGCAGCATCTCCGCCGACGTCCTGGGCGGTCGCATCAAGCGGACCATCTCCGTCGACCCGGTCGACCTGCTCGGCCAGGACCTGCCCGCGGTGGAGCGCCCCGACTTCCTGGCGATCGTCTCGGTCGACCAGCTCGCGTCCTACCTGCACCGTGACCCGCAGATCCGCCCCGACGGCTTCGTCGTCGAGCGCCCGCCGGCCGGTGGCCACTCCGCGCCCCCGCGCGGCAAGCTCCAGCTCGACGAGCACGGCGAGCCGGTCTACAGCAGCCGTGACGAGGCCGACCTGGCCAAGATGGCGGCCCTCGGCCTGCCGTTCTGGATGGCGGGCGCCTACGGCACTCCCGAGCTGGTCGCCGAGGCGCTGGGCGCCGGCGCCGTCGGCGTGCAGGTCGGCACGCTCTTCGCGCTCTCCCTCGACTCCGGCCTGGCCGACGAGACCCGCGCCCAGCTGCTCGACCAGCTGCGCAGCGACGAGCTCACCGTGCGCAACGACCCCCGCGCCAGCCCGACGGGCTTCCCCTTCAAGGTGGCGACGCTCGAGGGCAGCGCCAGCCAGACCGAGGTCTACGAGGCCCGCCCGCGGCTGTGCGACCTGTCCTACCTGCGCCAGCCCTTCGAGCGCGAGGACGGCGAGATCGGCTACCGCTGCGCCGCCGAGCCCGTGCACATGTACGTCAAGAAGGGCGGCGACGTCGAGGACACCGTCGGCCGCAAGTGCCTGTGCAACGGCCTGATGGCCAACATCGGCCTGGGCCAGCACCGCAAGGACGGCTACGTCGAGGACATCCTCGTCACCCTCGGCCAGGACCTCGCCGGCGCCAAGGAGCTCATCAAGCGCTACACCTCCGGGTGGCGCGCGGTGCACGCCCTGCAGTACCTCCAGGAGGCCCTGCCGGCCGTGCGGCTCGCCGCCGTCTGAGGCTCGCTCACTCCCCGGTCACGCCGTCCACCGCCTCGCGCAGGAGGTCGGCGTGACCGTTGTGGCGTGCGTACTCCTCGACCATGTGGACGAGGATCCACCGCAGCGTCACCTCGGCCCGCCCGCCCCACGCGGTGTGCGTGCCGTCCAGCCCGCTCGTCACCAGCAGCCGGTCGACCAGCGCGCGGGAGCGCGCCACCGAGGCCTCCCACGTCGCGCGCAGCGCCGGGGCGTCGTCCTCCAGGGCCGAGTGCCACTCCCAGTCGTGATCGGCGTCCCAGTCCACGCCGGCCCACGGCTCGGGCATGGGTGACCCGCCGGCGGTGTGGACGAACCAGAAGTCCTCCACCCAGGCGAGGTGCTTGAGCAGCCCGGCGAGCGTCATACCGCTCGGGGGCAGGGTGGTGCGCAGCCCCGCCTCGTCCAGGCCCCGGGTCTTCCACTCCAGCGTGGCCCGCTGGAAGTCGAGGAAGCCCAGCAGCGTCGCGGCCTCACCGGCCACCATCGGGGGCTCCGGACGGCCCTGCTCGTCGACCTGCGGATGCGTCATCCCGGCAGGCTAGAGCGGCTCGTATGCGGTGCACCACCGGATAACGCGTAGGCTTGACCCTCGTGGCCGTGGACTTCGACAACGAGATCAAGCACCTGCGCACGACCATGTCGTCCGTGCGCGAGGTGACCGACCTGGAGAGCCTGCAGGCCCAGATCGCCGACCTGGAGGCCAAGGCCTCCGCCCCCGACCTGTGGGACGACGTCGAGCGCGCGCAGCAGGTGACCTCCGCCCTGTCCCGCGCCAAGGCCGAGCACGACCGCGTCACCGGCATGGACGCCCGCATCGACGACCTCGAGGCGCTCGTCGAGCTGGGCCGTGAGGAGAACGACGCCGAGTCCCTCGATGAGGCCGAGCGCGACCTCGCCAAGCTCAAGAAGGACGTCGACCTGCTCGAGGTGCGCACGCTCCTCAACGGCGAGTACGACGAGCGTGAGGCCGTCGTGACCATCCGGGCCGGCGCCGGTGGCGTCGACGCCGCCGACTTCGCCGAGATGCTCATGCGCATGTACCTGCGCTGGGCCGAGCGCCACGGCTACCCGACCCAGGTGCTCGACACCTCCTACGCCGAGGAGGCGGGCCTGAAGTCGGCCACCTTCGAGGTCAAGGTGCCCTACGCCTTCGGCACCCTCGCCGTCGAGGCCGGCACCCACCGCCTGGTGCGCATCAGCCCCTTCGACAACCAGGGCCGTCGCCAGACCAGCTTCGCCGCGGTCGAGGTCATCCCGCTCATCGAGAGCACCGACTCCATCGAGATCCCCGAGTCCGAGCTGAAGATCGACGTCTTCCGCTCCTCGGGCCCCGGCGGCCAGTCGGTCAACACCACCGACTCCGCGGTGCGCATGACGCACATCCCGACCGGTCTGGTCGTCTCGATGCAGAACGAGAAGAGCCAGATCCAGAACCGCGCCGCCGCGCTCCGCGTCCTCCAGTCGCGACTGCTCCTGCTCAAGAAGGCCGAGGAGGACGCCGCCCGCAAGGAGATGGCCGGCGACGTCAAGGCCAGCTGGGGCGACCAGATGCGCTCCTACGTCCTGCACCCCTACCAGATGGTCAAGGACCTGCGCACCGGTCACGAGGTCGGCTCCACGGCAGCCGTGCTCGACGGCGACATCGACGACTTCATCGAGGCGGGCATCCGCTGGAAGCGCGCGCAGGAGAAGGCGACCGACTGATCCGTAGGCTGGGGGTATGACGAGCACCTCGCCGGCCCCCGCCCTCGCTCCCACGGCTCACGAGGCCGACGCGACGGACCAGATCGACCTCGGGCTGGACCTCGACCTGCTGCGTCGGACCGCCCGCGACGGCACGACCTACGACCTCGCCTGGCGGCGGGCGCAGCTCGCCGCGCTGCGCGACCTCGTCGTCGAGCACGAGGACGAGATCACCGAGGCGATCACCGCCGACGTGGGCAAGCCCGCCCTCGAGGTGCGGCTCACCGAGACCTCCGCCGTCGTGCAGGAGATCGACCACCTGCTCGCCCACCTCGAGGAGTGGACCGCACCCCGCACGGTGCCCGTCCCCGCCGTGATGCGGCCGGCGACCGCCGAGGTGCAGCTGCAGCCCAAGGGCGTCGTGCTCGTCATCGCGCCCTGGAACTACCCGCTCCAGCTCCTGCTCTCCCCGCTCGCCGGGGCGCTCGCCGCCGGCAACACCGCGGTGCTCAAGCCCAGCGAGACCGTGCCGCGCGTGGCCGCCCTGGTCGAGCGTCTCGTCCCGCAGCACCTGGGCCGCGAGGTCGTGCAGGTCGTCACCGGCGGCGTGCCCGAGACCACCGCCCTGCTGGCCGAGCGCTTCGACCACATCGTCTTCACCGGCTCCACGCGCGTCGGCCGCATCGTCATGAGGGCCGCGGCCGAGCACCTCACCCCGGTGACCCTCGAGCTCGGTGGGCGCTCGCCCGCCTTCGTGGACGGCACGATGGACCTGCAGGTGGTCGCCCGCCGCCTCGCGTGGGGCAAGTTCACCAACGCCGGCCAGACCTGCATCGCCCCCGACCACGTGCTCGTCACCCCCGAGGCCCGGGAGCCCCTGGTCGAGGCGCTGCGCGCAGCGGTCGAGGAGTTCTTCGGCCCGGACCCGCAGCGCAGCGGCGATCTCGGCCGGGTGGTCGACGCCGGGCAGCACGCCCGGCTCGTCGGGCTCCTCGACGGGCACGGCGGCCAGGTCGTGATCGGCGGGCAGCACGACGCCGCCGACCGGTTCTTCGTCGCGCCGACCGTCATCGTCGACCCCGCGCCCGACTCCGCCGTGCTCGGCGAGGAGATCTTCGGGCCGATCCTGCCGCTGGTGACCGTCGCGGACGTCGAGGAGGCCACCGCGCTGGTCCGGGCGGGGGAGCACCCGCTCGCGCTCTACGTCTTCTCCGACGATCCGGCCGTGCGGGCCGCCTTCACCACCGGCACCACCTCCGGCGGCATGACGATCGGGGCACCGCTGCTGCACATCGCCGCCCCCGGGCTGCCCTTCGGCGGCGTGGGCTCCTCGGGCATGGGCGCCTACCACGGGCGGGCGTCGATCGAGGAGCTCAGCCACCACCGCTCGGTGCTGACCAAGCCCGCGACGCCGGACACGCTGCGGGTCGTCTACCCGCCGCACCCGGCCTGGAAGCAGTCGGCCATCCGCCGCGTTCTGATGCCGCTGCGGCGGCCGGACGTGCTCGCGCCGGTGCGGCGCATCCTGCGGCGCGGCTGACGACCGCCCTCCAGCACGGCATACCCCGGTGGGGGCGGTGGGACCACGGCCGCCCGGCGCGGGCCCTTGGCCTCACCAATCACATCAGTTACCGTGTGTCACGGCCGCCACCCCTGTCCCGGAGAAGCCCCACGCCGCATGATCACCCTTGAGAACGTCAGTCTGCGCTACGCCAAGGGCGACCCGTGGGCCCTGCGCGAGGTGGACCTGGACGTCACCCGGGGCGAGTTCTGCTTCGTCGTCGGCCAGTCCGGGTCGGGCAAGAGCTCGCTGCTGCGGCTCATCAACCTCGAGCAGCAGCCGACCAGCGGCCGCGTCCTCGTCGCCGGCCACGACCTGGGGCAGCTGCCGCACCGTCGCGTCCACCTGCTGCGTCGTCAGATCGGCATCGTCTTCCAGGACTTCCGCCTGCTCTCCGGACGCACGGTGGCCCAGAACGTCGCCTACGTGCTCCAGGTGCTCGGTGCCTCCCGGCACGAGATCCGCCAGCGCGTCCCCGAGACGCTCGCGCTCGTCGGTCTGCAGGACAAGGGGCGCCGGCTGCCGCACGAGCTCTCCGGCGGCGAGCAGCAGCGCGTCGCCATCGCCCGCGCCATGGTCAACAAGCCGCCGATCCTGCTCGCCGACGAGCCGACCGGCAACCTCGACCCCGACACCAGCTCGGAGATCGTGGCGATCCTCGACCGCATCAACCGGGCCGGCACCACCGTGGTGATGGCCACCCACGACACGACCATCGTCGACCAGTTCCGCAAGCGCGTCGTCCAGCTCCACCAGGGGCAGGTCGTGCGCGACCAGGCCGAGGGCGGCTACCGGGAGGTGGCGCCGTGAGGCCGGGGTTCCTGCTCGGGGAGGTCGCCAACGGGCTGCGGCGCAACGCCTCGATGTTCGTCTCCGTGGTCCTGGTGACCATGGTCTCGCTCTTCTTCCTCGGCATCGGGCTGCTCGCCCAGGCGCAGGTCAACACGGCCAAGGGCTTCTGGTACGACCGTGTCCAGGTCTCGATCTTCCTGTGCACCCCCGACGCGGGCGAGGTCGCCTCGTGCGCCGGCGGCGCCGTCACCGAGGAGCAGCGCGACCAGATCCGGGAGGACCTGGAGAGCTTGCGACCGCTGGTCACCGAGGTCTTCTACGAGTCCAACGAGGAGGCCTACGAACGCTTCCGCGAGCAGTTCCGCAACTCCCCGGTCCTGGACTCCATCCCCCAGGAGGCCATCCCCGAGTCCTTCCGCGTCAACCTCTCCGACCCGAGCAAGTACGAGGTCATCCGGGCCGCCTTCGAGCAGGCGCCGGGCGTGGAGAGCGTGGAGGACCAGCGCGAGGTGGTGGACAAGCTCTTCACCTTCCTCGGCGTCCTCAGCGTCGGTGCGCTCGCGCTCGCGGTCGCCATGGTGGTCTGCGCGGTGCTGCTCATCTCGACCACGATCCGGCTCACGGCCTGGTCGCGGCGTCGAGAGACCGCGATCAAACGCATGGTCGGCGCCTCGGCGTTCTCGATCCACCTGCCGTTCATCCTCGAGACCGTGCTCGCCACGCTCGCCGGCGCCGCCCTGGCGATCGGTCTGCTGTGGGCGACCGTGCGCTACGGGATCAGCGGCTTCCTGTCCGAGCTGCTGGCCGGCGACAGCGGCCTCATCAGCCTGGTCGGCCCGCGCGATCTGTGGCTGATCACCCCGTTCCTGGTCGGTGGGGCGCTCCTGCTGGCCGTCATCACCGCCTGGTTGGCGCTGCATCGCCACGTGAGGGTATGAGGAGAGTTGCCATGAGCACACCCGTCGAGCCGCGCCGTCGCGGCCTGCTGGTCCGGCACCGGCTCCGGGGCGCCGTCGCCCTCGCGCTGGCCGGCGTCGTCCTGGGCGGACCCGCGCTCGCGTCGGACCTGACCGACATCCGCGAGAAGATCCGCGAGGTCGAGCGCAAGGAGAGCAGGACCGACCAGCAGCGCAAGGACGCCGAGAAGTCGGCCAAGGAACTGGGGCACGAGCTCGAGCACACCAGCTCGGCGCTGGTCGCCGCCGACAAGCGGCTCAAGGAGACCACGGCCAAGGTCGAGGCCGCCCGGATCGTGCTGGAGGAGGCCGAGGCGGACCTCGCCGACGCCGAGGCCGAGGCCCAGCGCATCGAGGCCGAGCTCGCGATCGCCCGCGCCAACGAGGCCACCATCGAGGAGTCGCTCGAGGCCAACGAGGCCGCGCAGGCCGACAGCCGCGCCACCGTCGGCGCCATCGCCCGCGACTCCTACAAGCAGGGGGGTATGGGGTCGCTCGCCACCACCCTGGAGCTGCTGGCGGGGGAGTCGGACGCCGTCGACCGGATGGCCATGGCCCGGACCGTGCTGCGCGTGCAGGACCAGCAGATCCGCGCCCTCGCCACCCAGGAGGCCGAGGCCGTCGCCGAGCAGGACCGCCTCGCCGGTGTGCGCCAGGACATCGCCTACCTGCTGGCCCTGGCCGAGGCCAACGTCGTCGCCAAGGAGGAGGCCCGCGCCGCCGCGGATGCTGCCAAGCAGGAGCTGGAGGCGCTGGAGGCGCAGCAGGCCGAGGACAAGGCCGCCCTCGAGACGGAGAAGGCCAAGGTCGAGGCCGAGCTGGCGGCCGAGCAGGCCCGTTCGGACGAGCTGGCCGACCAGCTCGCGCAGCTCGCCTCCAAGAAGCACCGTCTCAAGACCGAGGAGCGGGCCGAGGTCAAGCGTCTCGCCGAGGAGGAGGCCAAGCGCAAGGCCGCGGCCGAGGCCAAGCGCAAGGCTGAGGAGGAGGCCGCCAAGCGCCGGGCCGAGGAGGAGGCCGCCCGTCAGCGGGCCGCCGCCCGTGAGGCCGAGCGGCAGCGCCAGATCGCCGACGAGGCGCGACGCCGCCAGGACCAGGCCGCCGCCGACGAGGCCGCCCGCCGCGCCGCCCAGGCCCAGGCCGAGGCCGACCGGGCCGCCCGCGCCGAGCGCGAGGCCCGCGAGCAGGAGGCCGCCCAGGAGGCCGAGCGCGAGCGGGAGCGGCAGCGCGAGCGCGACCGGGCCCAGGGTGGTGCGTCCTCGGGCTTCCTGAGCCACCCGATGGCGGGCGGCATCACCAGCGAGTTCGGGATGCGCCTGCACCCGATCCTCGGCATCTACGTGCTGCACTCGGGCATCGACTTCGGCGCCGCCTGCGGCACCCCGGTCAAGGCCGCCGCCGACGGCGCGATCGTCTCGACGCCCTACGACAACAGCCGCGGCAACTACGTCGTCATCGACCACGGCGTGCAGCGCGGGGTCAACCTCACCACCGCCTACCTGCACCTGCAGAGCTTCGCGGTCTCTCCGGGGCAGTGGGTCAGCCGGGGCCAGGTCATCGGCTACGAGGGCACGACGGGCAGCTCGACCGGCTGCCACCTGCACTTCGAGACCCGCGAGAACGGCAACCCGGTCAACCCGCGCACCTGGCTCTGAGCGGTGGGGCGAGCGGCCGCTGCACACCTCTCGGTGCGCAGCGGCCGGTGGCCGTCCTCAGGGGTATGACGTTCAGACCCGGGCGGGCTCGCGCGTCAGCAGGCCGGCCATCTTTGTCGCGACGAGCTCGGTGGTCCGACGCGGCGCGAGCCGCGAGAGCCGGTCGAGCATCGTGGCGTCGGAGCCGACCGTGACGCGGTATCGGCCACGCTCGACGGCGCCCTCGATGATCTGGCGCGCCGCCTCCGGAGCGGGCAGCATGCGCGGGGCCGACCCGGGCTCGGCGTCGGCCTGACCGGGCAGGGTCACACCGGAGTTGGCGGAGATGTCGGTCGCGATGGCGCCGGGGTAGACGATGGTCACCGCCACGGGGCCGCCGTGCAGCTCGGCGTAGAGGCCCTCGGTGAGGAGCTTGACCGCGGCCTTGCTGGCGCCATAGAGCGTCTGGCCCGGGACGGGGACGAAGCCGCCCATGCTCGAGACGTTGACCAGGCAGGCCTCCGGGCGCTGCTGCAGGTGGGGGAGGAAGGCCCGCGTCGTGTGGATGACGCCCCAGAGGTTGACGTCGAGGACGCGCTGCATCTCCTCGTAGGACAGGTCCTCGAAGAGGACGAACTGCTGGATGACCCCGGCGACGTTGAGCAGGCCGTCGACCTGCCCATGGGCGGCGATCACCTCGTCAGGCAGCGCGGCGACGGCGTCGCGGTCGGTGACGTCCACCGCGTGCAGGCTCAGCCGGTCGCCGGCGTCCGTCATGGCGCGGGTGTGCTCGAGCGACCCGGCGCGGAGGTCGACGGCGGCCACCCGGGCGCCGCGCTCCAGGAGCCCCAGGACCACGTGACGACCGATGCCGTTGCCCGCTCCCGTGACGACGAAGACCTTGCCGTTGACCTGCATCAGAACCTCCTGGATCGATGGCTCCAGGATACTCCTACATGTCGTAGGAGATGGGCTTACGAGGTCTGCCGCTTCAGGTGCGCCGACATCGCGCGGTCGGCCTCGCGGCGGTCCTGACGCTCGCGGAGAGCCTGGCGCTTGTCGTGCAGCTTCTTGCCCTTGGCCAGGGCGATCTCGACCTTGACGCGCCCGTCCTTGAAGTAGAGCGAGAGCGGGATGATCGTGTGACCGGCCTGCTCGGCCTTGGCGACCAGCTTGTCGATCTGCTCGCGGTGCAGCAGCAGCTTGCGCCGGCGGCGGGTGGCGTGGTTGGTCCACGTGCCCTGGGAGTACTCCGGGATGTGCACGCCCTCGAGGTAGAGCTCGCCGTTGTACTCGGTGGCGTAGCCGTCGACGAGGGAGGCACGCCCCTGGCGCAGCGACTTCACCTCCGTCCCGGTCAGCACGAGGCCGGCCTCGACGGTGTCCTCGATGAGGTACTCGTGACGGGCCTTCTTGTTGCTCGCGATGAGCTTGCGACCGGGTTCCTTGGGCTTCGACATGGCGCGCCCAGTGTAGGTCAGGCGGCCCCGGCGCACCTGCGGTTATCCGGTGCCCGGCCGACCCGGGAATCCCCGTGGACCCCCGCGCGTTGACCACCTAGACTGAACGTCTGCCGGCACCGTCCGGCACGGGTCTTGACAACTGCACAGCGTGAGACACCCCATGGGGGTGATCGGTTTCGACGTTGCACGGCACTTCAGGGGAAGCGGGTCGAGGATGCAAGGTCATCTCGTCAACGCTCCTTGCGAAACCAATAGCTGCCAATTCCAAGCGCAGCGACTTCGCCCTCGCCGCCTGAGCGAGCCCGAAGTCTGTCAGCCTGAGCTAGTCCTCGACTCAGTGTCTGGCATCAGCTAGAGGACTTGCTGCGCCGTCATGTCACGGGACGGTGCGGGACTCCTACGTGACTGGGCCTGTCAGGGAACGTGTGCGCGCGAGCCCTGGGGCCGAGAAAATCCATAGCGCACTGCACCCGGAGAAGCCCTGATTTCCCGGTAACGGACGCGGGTTCGATTCCCGCCACCTCCACTCACGTGTCTCACGCTGTGCGAGTCGTCGCACGTCAGCCCCCGGATTCCGCACAACGACGCGGAGTTCGGGGGTTTTGTCGTTGGAGCACGTCCGAGCAGATGTAGGCTCTTGTGAGCAGTCAAACTGACACACAGCTGACACAGCAGTCGGAAGGCTCAATGGATGGGTAACTTGCGCTTCAAAGAACCCGACAAGCCGCTCCCCAGGGGAATCGTCCGGGTCCGGGACCGCTACCGGGTCCGGATGGACTACGAGGGCAAGACCCATTCCCTCGGGATGTTCGACACGATCACGGATGCGAAGGCCGCTCTCAGCATCGCCAAGGCTGATGCGGCTCGAGGCATCTTCGTCCCGCCTGCGGAACGTCGAGCGGCCAAACGTGCCAACGACGAGAAGGATGAGGCTCAGGCGGTCACCCTCAAGGAGTGGTCAGAGGTCTGGTTGGCGCGGTTGGAAGCCAACCCCGAGCGGTCCCGCGCCACCGTGCTCTCATACCGCTCGGTGATGAAGAATCACGTCTGGCCCGAGCTTGGAGATGTTCGCCTGCAGGATCTGACGACGCAGCAGGTCGCTGACCACCTGGGGCTTCTTGCGAGCCGCCCCAGCAAACGTCACCCCCACGCCCGGGTCAATGGTGTGACACCCAACGTGGTGATCGCGCTCCGCTCCTGTCTCAATGCCGCGGTCAAGGCCAACGCAGGGGGTCTGCAGTCCTTCACCTTCCCGGAGGCTCCCAAGCACCGTCGGGTCCGTCCCGAGGACGAGCATGGAGACGTGGCCACTCCCGAAGAGGTCCGAGCCATGACTGAGGCCATGCCCGTCCGCCTGCGCATCGCTGTGCCCCTCGCGGCGTGGTGCGCCCTCAGGCTAGGGGAGATCCTCGGCCTGGAACGTCGAGACCTCGAGCATCTCGACGAGCCCGAGCGGGCGGTTCTGCACGTCCGTCGGCAGTTCAACGTCAAGGCGAACACGCTCACCCCGCCGAAGGCGGACAGTGCGCGCACCATCGCCATCCCAGCCGCGCTGTTGCCCGCGCTGCGCCAGCATCTGGATGCCTATACTCCCGCCGCTCGAACAGGACCCGTCCTGGCCGGACCCACGGGCCAGCGCATCTCTCAAACCACCCTTGACCGGCACTGGAGGGCCGCCCGGGAGGAGGCCGGCCGCCCGGGCTTTCACTTCCACAACCTCAGACATACGGGCCTTAGTGCGTATGCCGTTCAAGGCGCGACGTTGGCCGAGCTGCTCCACAGGGGCGGCCACACCGACGTCACAGTCGCCTTGCGGTACCAGCACGCGACCGCAGCGCGCGACAGGGCGCTGACCGAGCGACTGAGCAGGGAGATCGCCCTCTAACCCTGCCTCAGTACCGTCTGCATACGCGTTAGGAGGGACTGCTGCACGGGTAGGTGACAGGGTGGGTCAGGCTGCGTGAGCGGCCGGTGTGGTCATGATGGTCTCGTACTCGATGGGGGTCAACCGGCCCAGGGCCTCCTGCCGGCGGCGGCGGTGGTAGGTGCGCTCGATCCAGGTGACGATCGCGATGCGCAGCTCCTGGCGGGTGGTCCAGGTGCGGCGGTCCAGGACGTTCTTCTGGAGCAGGGCGAAGAAGGACTCCATGGCGGCGTTGTCGCCGGCCGCGCCGACCTTGCCCATGGAGCCGACCATGCCGTGGCGGTGCAGGGCGCGGACGTGCTTCCGGCTGCGAAATTGGGACCCGCGGTCGGTGTGCAGGATGCAGCCGGCGACGTCACCGCGCCGGGCGACGGCACTGCTCAGGGCGTCGACGGCCAGGCGTGACTTCATCCGGTCGCTGATCGAGTAGCCCACGATCCGGTTGGAGAAGACGTCCTTGATGGCGCACAGGTAGAGCTTGCCCTCGCCCGTGCGGTGCGCGGTGATGTCGGCCAGCCACAGCCGGTTCGGTGCCTCGGCGGTGAAGTCGCGCTCGACCAGGTCGTCGTGCACCGGAGGCCCGGGCAACTTGGGCGTTCTTGCCGCGCTTCTTCCCGAACGCGGACCACCAGCCGTTCTGTGAGCACAGGCGCCACGCGGTCCGCTCGCACATGTCCTGACCAACGTCGCGGGCCTCGTCGGCCAGGTACCGGTAGCCGAACTCGGGGTCGTCCTCGTGCGCGTCGAACAGGGCGTTGGCGCGGTAGGCGGCCGCCCGCTCGGCATCGGTGACCGGGTCCGCGAGCCACCGGTAGTAGGGCTGGCGAGCGACCTTGAGCACCCGGCACGTCACCGTGACGGGGATCCCGTCGCCGGCCAGCTCGCGGACGAGCGGGTACATCATTTTCCCGGCAGGTTCGCCTGGGACAGGTAGGCCGCGGCGCGGCGCAGGACCTCGTTCTCCTGCTCCAGCAACCGGATCCGCTTCTTGGCCTCGCGCAGCTCGGCGTTCTCGGCCGCGGTGGTCCCGGGCCGGGCGCCGTCGGCGACGTCGGCCGCGCGCATCCAGTTGCGCAGGCACGACTCGGCGATGCCGAAGTCGGCCGCGATCTGCTTGATCGTCTGTCCAGGCTCACGATTCCGAGCGACGTTCACGACGTCGTCACGGAACTCCTGGGGATAGGGCTTGGGCACGGTGCACATCCTTCCAGCGACGCCTCGCAGCGTCACAGATCAGATGTCACCTACCCGTGCAGCAGTCCCCAGTGGTGACGGAATGCCCACGCGCAATCTTCGCACTCATCGGAAGTCCCCGATCAGGACCAGGTCGACGTGTGACACGAGGCTGAGATGGGCCAGGCTGCCTGTTACTGCGACACCCCCCCCGCAGATCAAGTCGGCCGGGGGTTGTCGTGTGGGTGGCTCAGTTCGCCGCGTGGTACGCGTCCTGAATTTCTTGGGCGATGCGTCCGCGGCTTGACACCTTGTAGCCGTTCTCCTTCGCCCACTCTCGCATCTTGCGAAGCTGCTCACGGTCGGTCGGGGCGCTGCCGCGGCTGCCCCCAGACTGGCGACGGCCACCGACACGGCGGGCGGCGTCGGTGTACTTCTCGAGGACGTTGGCGAACTCGTCCGCCTCCTGCTGCGAGAGGTCAATCTCGTAGTCCGCGCCGAGGAAGCCGAACTTCACGGTCTGCCCGTCCTCGCCCAAGTCCTTGCCACTCAGGTCCGAGACAAGGATGGTCTGCACCTTCTGCGCCACTATGGCTCCTACGGGGTGTGTGGAAATGACGTTTGATCCTACGCACTGTGCGGCCCCAGCCCCAAGAACGCGCACGCGGCCTCCGGCCACCGTGCCGACTGCTCCTTACCCCCGGGGTTGGACAATCGAAAGCTTCTGTGTGCGCGCTCTGGGTGGGCTCGGTACTCAGGGCCTCGCGCGGGTTCTCGGTGGGGGGCGAGACCTCAGGACATCTCCGGGTAGATTCCGTTGAGCGGCTCGGGCCGTTGGAGGCGCAGCCACATCGCTGGGCCGTGCCGCTCCGTCCGGACCGCGGCTTCGGTCGCGGCGCTTCGGTCGTCAGTGACGGCTGCCATCAAGCGGCTCCGGCCAGGATGGTGACCGTGCAGGCGGCCGCCTCCGGGTCCAGGTAGCCGCCGGCGTTCTCCGCCAGCGCCACCCGGCCACCTTGGACGACCCGGACCCTCGGGACCCCGGTCTACTTCTGCGACTCTCACTCACCCACCCCCTGGTCAGCACGGGCGTCGTTCAACATCCTGTTGCCCCCGTGTGAACCGTCGTGGGGGCTGAGCGGAACGAGCGGGCAGACCTCTGGTCGACGGCTTGCCATCCAAGGTGTCGACGGCACTCCTGGTCTGCCCGGCGGAGATGCTTGACGCGGCGTGGGCCGCTCTGTAGTCTCTTTTATATATTATCTAGAGCAGCGAGGCTCAGTGCAGCGCCGCTCTTCCGGCACCCGGACGGCGCAAGTCGTGACGAAACAGTCGAGAGGCTCCAAATGAGTGCGGCAGTGATCACGCGAGCGGCCATGGCCGCTGCTGTAGACGAGATCGTGGCTGGTGCGCAGCACGTGTCCATCAATGAGGAGAGACTGCAGTCGTTGGCGCAGAGCGTCCAGGACTACTTTCGTCATCGGCCCGTGTCCGACCTGGACGGCAACGCCGTCAACCCGGCCGAGGCGCCCGTGGTCAACGACCGGGACACCTTGCAGTACTTCCTCATGCGTCGGGCCCAGAGTTTCGTGATCTGGCGCTGGACCGGCCAGACGCAGCCGGCGGTGGAGGCGTTTGACTGCCAGGTCAACGGCGTGCTCTACACCGGCGAACGTGCGGTCAACGCTTGCATCATGCGGGCGGTGAACGAGGGCGTGCCGCTGCTCGACCCGAGCTACCTCAGCTCCATGACGATGGCGGACGTCGAGCACGTCTACCGGGACGAGCGAGGCGGCCCGCCGACCTACCAACTGCTGGACCGCCGACTAGCCAAGTTCAGAGAGGTAGGCCAGGTTCTGTCCGACCGCTACGACGGTCATATGGCCAACCTGCTCGAAGCAGCCGACGGTCAACTCTTTCGGTCAGACGGCAACGGCTCGATCCAGGCCCTCGTCCGGGAGTTCCCGCAGTGCTACGGCGACTACCCGTTCGCCAAGCTCGCCGTCACCTTGATGACGGCGTTGTACAACCGCCGCGACCTCGACATTCCGACGACGAATGAGTACATGCGGCTGACCCGGATCGACGACCCGGAGAACCTCTTCGGTCCAACCGACTACTACATCCCCATGTTCCTCATGCGCTGGGGCGTATTCGACCTCAGCGATGAGTTCAACGCCCATCTCGCCGAGCGCACGCTGATCGACCAGGACTCCGACATCGAACGCGAGTTCCGAGCCTGCACACTGCACGTCTTCGATCGGGTGCGCGAGCTTGCCGGTGTCTCGATGGCTGAGCTTGACATCGAGTTCTGGTACCAGGGCGCATTCCGGTGCCGGCCCTGCTCGCCGGCCGACCCTGACCCCGTGCCTTGCCCTCACCGGTCCGGTTGCCTCGCGTGGAACCAGGACCGGCGACGCATGGACCTGGGCTGGCCGCTGGTCTACACGCCCTTCTACTAGTCCGCCCACAGGGTCGGCTCCGGCACGACGTGCCGGGCAGCGGTCCCGACGGCCACCGGGCGTGCTCGTGTGCAAGCGCGCCACGACACCATCACGGCAGTACCCCGGACACCGGGCCTCTTCAAAGGAGAAGGATCTTGACAGTTTTCAATCGGCGAGGGCGCGGACGCGCCGCCCTGGGGATCGTCACCCTGACGGCCCTGGTCAGCCTTACGGCCTGTGGCAGCTCGGCTGGGAGTGACGAGGGTGGCGAGAGCGCGCCGCGTGTCGCTTTCGTCCAGGCTCACATGGCCTCGACCTTCCGGACGCAGATGATCGCCGGAGTCGAGGAAGCCGCAGAGGCCGAGGGCGTGGAGGTCGACGTCTACAACTCCAACAACGAGGTCATCAAGCAGAACGAGGCGATGGAGAACTACGTCACCCGTGGCGTGGACGTGATCGCGGTGGCGGCTATCGAGCTCGAGAGCGCCCTGCCTGCCGTCCGCGCCGCTAGCGAGGCCGGGGTGAAGGTCATCGCCGTCGATGCCCGGATCGAGGACCCGGCAGTGTCGGCCAACGTCGGCGTCGACAACCGCGCCGGCGGAGAGACCATGGGCAAACTGGTCGCCGAGGACGCTGCCGCGAGCGGCGGTGACGCCACCGTCGGGATTGTGGGCGCTCTTAACTCTGAGATCCAGAACGCCCGTGCGGATGGTTTCCAGGACGCCTTGGGTGGCAAGGTCGAGGTGGTCCAGATCGTGGACGGACAGAACCGGCAGGAAAAGGCGGTCGACGAGGCGGAAAACCTGCTGACCGCCTTCCCTGACCTGACCTACATCTACGCCACGGGTGAGCCGGCGCTCATCGGAACGCTTGCTGCTATCGAGTCTCAGGGCCGCACCGACGTCAAGGTCTACGGCTGGGACCTGTCGGCCGAGGGCATCCGTGCACTTGATAACGACTTGGTGGAGGCCATCGCCAACCAGCCTGCCAAGGAGGAGGGCGTCCAGGCCATCGAGATTGCGGCCCGCCTTGCCCGCGGCGAGGAGGTCGAGCGAGACAACCTGCTCGACATCAACGTGATCACCAAAGACAACGTCGACGAGTACCGCGCGGACTACTCCTGAAAGGGAGCCTGACATGACTACACCCCAGACGCTGGTCCCGCCCCGGATCCAGATGAAGGACATTTCCAAGTCGTATGGCATGGTGACCGCGCTCCAGGGCGTGAACCTCGAGATCGCCCCAGGCGAGGTCGTCGGGATCGTCGGTGACAACGGCGCCGGCAAGTCAACGCTAATGAAAGTCCTAGCCGGAACTGTGACCCCCGGGTCCGGTGAGATTTACGTGGACGGAGAACTAAAGCACTTCTCAGGTCCAAAGGACGCCAAGGATGTTGGCATCGAGATGGTTTACCAAGACCTGGCGTTGTGTGACGACATCGACGTCCCCGGGAACCTCTTTCTGGGGCGTGAGCCCAAGAAGCTGCTCGGGACGACCCTCGACAGGGAAAAAATGCTCAAGGACGCCAAGGAGCACCTGTCCAACTTGAACATTAGGGTGCAGCACTACGGCATCCCGGTCCGCAACCTTTCCGGTGGACAACGGCAGGCGGTCGCTATCGCGCGAGCGCTGACCTTCAACCCCCGGTTGCTGATCCTGGACGAGCCGACCTCCGCGTTGGCCGTGGAACAGGTCAGAGACGTGCTCCGGCTGATCAAGGAGACCGCCGCCAAGGGCGTCAGCGTCATCCTCATCACCCACCGTCTGCAGGACCTGTTCGAGGTCTGCGACCGGCTGTGCGTCATGTACGAGGGGTCGGTCTCCTCCAACCTTGACGCGCGGACCACCTCTCTGGAAGTTCTTGTCGAGCACATCGTGGGAAGGGCCGCAGCATGACCACCACCCCAGTCCAGACCCAGCCGCAGAAGGCCGGCGGCGGCAGGCAGCCCGCACCGGCGCGCACGACCGACCTGGGAGCGCGTCTGCGCATGGCCCTAGGCCTGAACGTGGCCCTCTACGCGGTCCTGCTCTTCCTGATCGTGATGGTCATCCTCTTCGCCATCACCACCCCCGGCTTCATGACCGGCGGCAATTGGATGAACATCCTGCAGCAGACGGCCCCCCGCCTCGCGGCGGCACTCGCCGTCACCTTCGTCATGACCTCCGGCGGAATCGACCTGTCGACAGGCTCGAATGTCGCCCTCAGCGGGTCTATCCTCGCCCTGCTCATCGCCGACGGGGTCAGCGTCACCCTCGCTGTCGGGATCGTCCTTGTCGTCGGCGCGGCCATTGGGGCTTTCCAGGGCTGGTTCGTGGCCTACCGCGGGGTGTTCGCGTTTATCGTCACGCTCGCGGGCTTCTACGCCTTCCGGGGGGTTGCCCTAGTCCTGACAGACGGCTATTCGGTGGCCATCCCCACGGACGCTTGGGTCCTGGGCCTGGGTCGGGGGTCGTTCCTCGGCATCCCGATCTCGGTTCTGTTGGTGACGGTCATGATCGCCTTCAGCTGGTACGTGTTCAACCGCACGAAGTTCGGGCGCTACGTCGTAGCAGTGGGTTCCAACAAGGAGTCCCTGCGACGCTCCGGAGTCAACGTAAAGCACGTGCTCCTGGGTGTGTACATCTTCTCCGGGGTGTTCTCGGCGATCGCCGGCCTGATGATCGCTTCCCGCCTGGCGTCCGGGTCCTCGAACGCCGGCATGTTCTTCGAGCTGGAAGTCATCACGGTCGTCGTTCTCGGCGGCACGGCGCTGTTCGGCGGCCGCGGCTCGATCATTGGCACGGTGATCGGTGCGCTGGTCTTCGGCGTCATCCTCAACGGCATGGTCCTCATGGGCGTCTCTGCGTTCTGGGTGCAGGTCGTCCAAGGGGCGATCCTGCTGGCCGCGGTGACCGTCAACGCGATGCTGGACTCGAAGCACTCGGTCCTGCGGTCCTGACGGCGCGATCCGATGACCAGCACCACCTCCGTCCCCGTGCAGTGCGTGGATAGGACGGTCCCGTCCGACACCCTGGGCATGACCCTGTTCCACGAGCACATCTTCACCGACAACCGGCGCCGCGCCCCGCGGCCCGACCCCACGGTGGAGGATGCCTGCGAGGTCTGGGCATCCCCCATGGATGCGCGCCTGGCGGCGCACCTCAGGGACAATCCCATGGCCTGCGAGGACAACTGCGTCCTGGAGGACGTCGACGTCGCGATCGACGAACTCGGCTACTTCGTGCGTGCCGGTGGCAGGACCGTGATCGAGCAGACCCCGATCGGTGCGGGTCGTCGGCTCGCGGACCTGGCGACTGTTGCCGCGGCTACTGGTCTGAACATCGTCGCCGGAACCGGCTTCTACATGGAGGTCATGCATCCGGAGGCCCTGAGCACGATCTCGGACCGGGAGATCACCGACCGCATGCTGAACGACCTGACCACGGGCCAGGACGGCGTACGGTGCGGGCTGATCGGGGAGATCGGCGTCTCGGCGGACTTCTCAGCCGCCGAGCGCCGCGTCCTCCAGGCAGCGGGACGAGCGCATGTGGAGACCGGTGTCCCCGTGTCGGTCCACCTGCCGGGCTGGCACCGCCTGGGGCACCAGGTTCTGGACTCTCTCCAGGCAGAGGGCGTGCCCGCGGAGGCCGTGGTCCTGTCCCACATGAACCCCAGCGTGGAGGACTCGGACTACCAGCTGTCGCTGGCGGAGCGGGGGGCCTACCTGTCGTTCGACATGATCGGCATCGACTGGTATTTCTCCCACACGGGTTTTCAGTCCCCATCGGACGTGCAGGTAGCTGGCGCGGTCCTCGGGCTTTGGGAAGCCGGTTTCGGTGCTCAAATCCTGCTTTCCGGCGACACCTTCCTCAAGATGCAGCTCCGTCGCTATGGGGGACCGGGGTACGACCACGTGCCCCGCCGTTTCGCCTCGCGGCTCCAGCGGGTCGGTCTAGAGGCCCACGACGTAGGGGCCCTGCTGGCTCGCAACCCGGCGAGGGTCTTCGAGACCGCAGCCCGGTCGGTGCGCTCGTCGGCAGGTGGTATGGCGTCCGGACCGGAAGGGTAGGGCGGGACGATCTTTGTTTCTGGTGGAACTCGGTGGTCAAGGAGAAGTACGTGACACGCATTGATCAACTCCCGTTAGCCGACCGGGTTTACGACGCACTGATGGTGGAGTTCATGAACGGCGTCCGGCCGCCGGGCCAGCGACTGAAGATCGAGGCGATCGCGGGAGACATGGGTATCAGCCCCACTCCGGTGCGCGAAGCGTTGGCGCGGCTGGAGCAAACCGGCTTCGTCGAGCGCCACGCGCGACGCGGGTACGTGGTGGCCCGGCTGCTCGACGGCTCGGAGATGGCGCAGCTGATGGACGCTCGACTGCTCATGGAGCCGACCATGTCCGGCCTCGCCGCGCAGCGCTGCGACGACGACTTCCTCGACAGCCTCCGGGCGACGATCGAGGCGATGGACCGCGCAGGCAACTCTGCTGATGGTCAGGCGCTGATCGAGTGCTGGATGGCGGACGAGGCCTTCCACACACTGATCGCCGAACGTTCGGGCAACCGCTTCATGGCCCAGGCGTACCGGTCGATCGGGGGCCAGTTGCAGCGGTTCCGGATCATCGGTGGAGCCGGTGTCTCGCACGCGCGGGCCGCCTGCGGCGAGCACCGACGAGTCTTCGACGCCCTGGTTGCGGGCTCGGATGAGGAAGCCAGCGCGAGCATGGCGACCCACCTCGTCAACGCCAAGGCCCGCGCCCTCGCGGACCTCCAGCGAGCCAGTGACCGGATGGACGGTCGCGGCATCAATCTGCGGGCCGAGGGGTGAGCCGTGCTCGCGAGTGACGACCCCGTCGGCCTGACCCAGCAACTCGTGCGCCTGGACACCTCCGCCGGCGACGAGGACGCCTGCACTGAGCCCTTGGCCAGCACCCTCGCCGCGGCCGGGCTGGAGGTCTCCTTGGTCGAGAGCGGCCCACGACGCAACAACCTGCTCGCGCGATGGCGAGGTGGGGGCTCGCTCGTGCTCTCGGGGCACCTGGACACGGTGCCCTTCACGGAGGCCGGCTGGGCCGAGCACCCGCTCTCCGGAGCCGTCGTCGGGGATCGGATCTACGGCAGGGGCACCAGCGACATGAAAGGTGGCCTCGCGGCGATGACCTCCGCCGCCTGCCGGGCGGCCCGAGAGGGTGCTCCCGCGTTCACCCTCCTATTCACCATCGGTGAGGAACTGGGCTGCCAGGGTGCCCGGGACGTCCTCGAACATGGCCCCCTGCCGAGCAACCCCGTCATCGTCATCGGAGAGTCGACCAGCAACACCCTGCGGTTCGGGCACAAGGGCGCCACGTGGCTGCGGCTGACCAGCCAAGGACGAGCTGCGCACGGCTCACGCCCCGAGCTCGGGAGCAACGCTGTGCTGTCACTCATGAGGGCCGTTCTGGCCCTCACCGACTCCTTCGCGCCCGCGCACCACGCTCACCTGGGGCTCCCCACCGTCAACGTGGGAACCTTCGCCGGCGGCGTCCAACCCAACATCGTGCCTGATGCGGCGAAAGTCGAGCTCGACTTCCGCACGGTGCCCGGCCTCGAACACAGCGACATCCTGAGCCTTGTACGCAGCTACGGACCAGACCTCCGGACCGAGACGATGCTGAACCTCGCACCGGTCTGGACGGACCCGGCGAGCGCAGTGAGCCGGCACTTGAAGCAAGTGGTGGACGAGGTCCGCCAGGGACCGCCCGGGGAGGAGTTGGCGGTCAGCTACTTCACTGACGGCTGCGTCCTGTCGGCGCTGCCCGGGTCTTCCGTCTACATCTGCGGACCGGGTGACCCGGACCAGCCGCACACCGCGGACGAGTCCTGCGCCGTCTCCCGGATCTACGAGGCCGCGGCGATCTACCACCGATTGATCCACTCCCTCTCCGAGGTCTCGAGGCCCGGCCAACTGCAGGCACAGGGGGAGCCGTGAGCCCGAGCACTCGCTACACCGTCACGAGCATCGTCGACGGCTTCCCGGGCAAGTCGGCCTCCCACGGCGCCTTCGGCTGGAGCAGCGCCCACCTGGCGCTCGGCTCCGACCGGGTCGTCCTGATCGAGACGGGGCCGCCCTCCTACATCCCCCTGTTGACCGCCGGGCTGGCCGCGCACGGGCTAACGCCCTCTGACGTCACTGACGTCCTGCTCACCCACGCTCACTGGGACCACCTGAGCAACATCATGATGTTCCCAAGGGCCCGGGTGTGGATCGGCGCAGGCGAGCTCGACTGGGCGCGGTCGCTACCCGACGACGCGCCGTTCATGTCCAGGCTGCACATCGACGAGCTGCACCGGCGCGGCGACGATGTCGGTCGGGTTCGGGACGGTGACAACATCCTCCCCGGCATCACGGTGATCGACACCCCCGGGCACACCCCCGGCCACCTCGCCTACGAGCTTGACGCGCGTGACGGGCCGATGATCTTCGCCGGTGATGCGGTGAAGAACGTCTACGAGCTGTCGACGGGTGAGGTCGACTCGACCCTCGACCGCACCGCCAGCCAGGCCAGCATCGACCGGCTGCGAGCGCGCATGAGCGCGACGGGCGCGCTCCTGGTTCCCGGCCACGATGTGCCGCTGCGGTGGGACACAGGCACAGCTCAGCGCGTTCGCCCCCAGTTCGCGCAGATCGACTTCTTCGCCACCAGCCATCACCCGGCCCTGGACCGCTCCATCACGGACGGCAGCGCGTGAGCCCTGAGCAAAGCCCTGCGGTCGGCCTCGGCCGCCGCCCCGACACAGGAAGTAGGAAACGCATGGAGCAGCACCGCGTCCTGATCACCACGAGTTATCTGGAACCGGGGGACGAGGTTCACCGCCTGCTTACCGAAGCCGGGTGCACGGTGCTCTACTCGCGCCCGCAGGACCGGAACGGCGGATTGTCTCGAGAAGCGGTGGCCGAGGTAGACGCCATCATCGCCGGCACGGAACCGCTCACGGCCGAGCTCATCGAGGGCGCGCCGGAACTACGGATCATCGTTCGGACCGGAGCGGGCTACGACAACGTCGACGTGGAGGCTGCGACTCGCCGTGGCGTCGTGGTGTGCACCACGCCAGGGGTCAACCGCCAGTCGGTCGCTGAGCTCACCGTGGGCCTGCTGCTGGACTGCGCCAGGGGGATCTCAGCGTCAACCGCCCAGGTCCGGGCAGGGGCGTGGGTGCAGAAGAGCGGGCGAGAGCTGTCGGGTTCCACGCTCGGCGTTATCGGACTCGGGGCGATCGGAAAGGAGGTGGCCAGCGTGGCGCAGGCACTGGGCATGACGGTGCTAGCCCACGACCCCGCCCTCGACCCGGCGTACGCAGACGAGCACGCCATTGCGTCACGCTCCTTCGAGGACCTCCTCCGGGAGTCGGACTTCGTCACGCTCCACATCGCCCTAAGCCCTGCGACATACCGGATGATCGACCGCGAGGCCATCGCGGCCATGAAGCCTGGAGCCTTCCTCATCAACACGGCACGTGGAGGGGTGGTGGACGAGCAAGCGCTCGGCGATGCCCTAACTGCGGGCCACCTTGCAGGAGCGGCGCTGGACGTCCTCGAGACCGAGCCGCTTCCCGCCGAGCACCCCCTACGGCACGTCCCTAACCTCGTCATCACCCCGCACATCGCTGCGGCCACAGTCCAGTCGCGCGCGCGATCCGGACTGCTGGCTGCTGCCCAGGTCCTCGAGTACCTCCACGAGGGCAGAGCCGCACACCTGGTCCCCGAATCCCGGCTTGTGCCGAGGCTGGAGCTGGAGCGACAGTGACCGAAGCGCCTTTCAAGTTCGCCGCCAACGTCCGCTGGCTCTATCCGGGAACCAGCCTCAAGGATGCCTTCCACGCCGCCTGGACCGAGGGCTTCCGTGGTGTCGAGATCCCGAACCCTTATTCCGAACCGGCGGAGGAGGTCCGACGCCTCCTCGTCGAATCGGGACTCGAGGCGGTGCTCATCAACACCCCCCTGGGTTCGCCGGGCTCGTCGACCGCCAACGGAGCTGCGTGCGTCCCTGAGGCGGTGGCGGAGTTCCGCGCAGGCGTGGAACGGGGCCTGCAGTATGCCGTCGCGCTGGGGTGTCCCACGCTGCACGTCGTCGGGGGACGCAGGCCCGAGGCGGTCAGCCGAGAACGAGCCTTCGCCCAGTACGTGCACAACATCGGCTGGGCGGCCGAGCAAGCGCGCTCGGCCGGGGTGCGGCTGGTGCTCGAGATGCAGAACCAGAGGAGCGTGCCGGGTTTCTTGCTCGACTCCCAGGCGACGACGGCGGCCGTGGTCGAGACTGTCGGAGAGCCGGTCGGGCTGCTGTTCGACGTCTTCCACACCCAGATGGCCGAAGGAGACGTGGTGGGCACCTTCGACGCAGTCCGTTCGCTCATCACGCACGTGCAGCTGGGCGACGCACCCCTGCGCAGCGAACCCGGCACGGGGGAGCTGTCCTGGCCCTTCGTACTCGGACACATCCAGCGATCGGGCTACAACGGCTGGCTCGGGTGCGAGTTCCAGCCCGACGGCAGTGCCAACGGCCTGCTGACCCGACTGGTGGAGGTGGCGCAGTGACGGAGCCTGACTATCTGGTGGCACTGATCAGTGCGACGCCACTCGCGATCCCTCCCGCGTCCGATGCGATGGCGGAGCACTTTCCCGAGGCGTCGGTGTGGAACCTCCTGGATGACCGGTTGCTCAAGGATGCGGCGCAGGCGGGAGGTCTGACGGAGCCACTCGCTGCCCGGATGCAGCGGCTGATCGCGCACGCGGTTGACGCCGGCGCCGACGCGGTCATGCTTACATGCTCCATGTACGGCACTGTGGCCCACGAAGCCGTGGCCCCGGTGCCACTGCTGGCGCCGGACGACGCCGCCTTCGCCGAGGCAGCGTCCGGCGCCTATTCCAGCGTTCTGCTGGTCGCGTCGCTGGAGTCAGCCCTGACTGACTCGCTGGAACGCTTCAAGGCCGTAGTGGCCGAGAGTGGCCACGAGATCGCGGTTAAGGGTGTTCACGTCCCGGCCGCCCTGGCCGCCACAACCGCGGCCGAGCTGGCGGAGGCGCTGATCGAGGCATGCCGACCTGTCGCCGATGGTGCCGATGCCCTCCTGCTCGCCCAGTTCTCGCTGGCCCCCGCCCAGCGGGCGCTCACCGCGGCACTGGGCAAACCGGTGATCTCTGGCCCTCAGAGCGCCGCCAGCAAACTCCGCGAGACCTTGTCCTCGACGCCGCAACGGACCTCGGTCGGCGTCGTCGCCGACGACTACACCGGCGCCACGGACGTGGCTCTGGCGCTGCGCGGGGCCGGCCTGCGGACCGTGCTGCTCTTCGGTCCGCCGGCACCGGACGTGGTGCTCCCGGCACACGACGCCGCCGTGATCGCCCTGAAGACGCGGACCGTGCCCGCTTCGGACGCCGTCGCTGCCAGCCTTGAGGCCGCGGACTGGCTGCAGGCGGCTGGGGCGCGGCAGCTGTACTTCAAATACTGCTCGACGTTCGACTCGACGGCGGAGGGCAACATCGGTCCGGTGCTGGACGCGCTCGCGGCGGCCTCAGGAGCCGACGTCGTCGTGACCACGCCCAGCTCGCCGGACCATGGACGGACTGTCTACCATGGCCAGCTCTTCGTCGACGGCACGCCGCTCGCCGAGTCGCACATGGCGCATCATCCTCTGACCCCGATGACGGACTCGTCCCTGCCGCGCCTGCTAGGTGCGCAGACAGAAGCCCAGGTGGATTTGCTCCCGTTGTCCACGATCCGGGAAGGCGTGCCCCGGGTGGGTGCAGCGATGCAGGAGGCCAAAGCTGGGGGTGTGGGCTATCTCGTCGCGGACGCACTCGACGATGCCGACCTGGCCGTCCTGGCCCGCGCCTGCGCCGACCAACCTCTAATCGCAGGGGCCGCCGGGTTGGCAAAAGCCCTCGGTCTGGTCACACCCGGGGCCATCGGCGGACAGGACCATGGGCCGACGCCAGACCCGGTCGGCACGGCTCGGTCGGCCGTGCTGGCTGGTAGCTGCTCCGCACGGACACTGCAGCAAATCGCTTACTTCGAGGAGGCGGGAAACCCGAGTCTCCGCCTGGACGCGCGTGAGCACCGAGAGCTGGACGAGATGGTCGCCCACGCCCTGGACTGGGTGGACGGTCTGTCGGACTCTGCGACGCCGCTGATCTACTCGTCCGTGCCGGCCGACCAGCTGCGTGAGGCGCAGGAGGCACTGGGCGCCCAGCAGTCGGCTCAACTGCTCGAGTCTGCTCTGGCCTTGATCGCGGTCGGGCTTATAGCCAGGGGTTTCAGGCGCCTGGTTTCCGCTGGAGGCGAGACCTCCGGCGCAATCGTCGACGCGCTACGGGTGAGCGGTGTCGAGGTGGGTCAAGAGGTCGCCCCCGGGGTGCCGTGGGTGTTCACCCTGGCGGACGCACCGCTCGCGCTGCTGTTGAAATCCGGCAATTTCGGCGACGTCGAGCTCTTCTGTCGCGCCGTGGACCCAGACCGAGGGTGGGGAGTTGACGACGCATGACTGACGCAGACCTCAGGGAAGAGCTCGTGCGAGCGGCACGCGCGGTCAAGCAGCGAGGGCTGAGCCACGGGACGACCGGAAATGTGTCTGTCCGCGCCGGAGACTCGATCATCATCACGCCAACGGCCTGCGACTTGGCGACCGTCCGCCCGGAGGAACTTGCCGCCGTGAGCCTTGACGGCGAGCCGCTCACCGACGCAGTGCCGTCCAAGGAGGCGTATCTGCACGCCGCGGTCTTCCGCAACCGTCCTGAGGCGAGCGCAATCGTGCATACCCACTCCCTGCACGCGACTGCAGTCGCGTGCCTGGCAGAACTGGACGTCCAGGACGCATTGCCGGCCCTGACCGCCTACTACGCGATGAAGGTGGAGGCGCTACCGGTGATCGACTACTGCGCGCCCGGGGACCGGCGCTTGGCCGACCTGGCTGGAAGCGCGGCCAGGAGACACGCCACAGTGCTGCTGCGCAACCACGGCCCGGTCATCGCGTCACCGTCCGTCGCCACCGCGGTGGACGTGGCCGAGGAGATCGAGCAGACCGCCAAGCTGTTCCTCCTGCTCCAGGGCAGGCCCTCGGCACCCCTCGACGACGTCGAACGACGGCGACTTTTCGAAGCAACCACAGCACGGGAGAGGAAGACACGATGAGTGACATGGTGACGCTGTTCAGCGGGCTGGCCGTCAAGGGGGTTTTAGAAGCTACGGTGCTTCCAGCCTTCACGGAGGAGACAGGCATCGAGGTGCAGCCGACCTACGAGCCCACCAAGGTCCTCGAGAGGCTTGTGTCCGAGGGTGCTCGCCCGGATGTCTTCCTCGGGGTAGCACCGGCTGTCCAGCAGCTCGCCGCAGCGGAGGTGCTCGATGAAGGGAACCTGCAGCCGCTCGTCCGGTCCGGGATCGGGCTGGCTGTGGCGCCCGGTGTGTCCGGCCCACGCATCGGTACCGTCGAGGAGCTCGTGGACGCCCTCCGATCTGCCCGGTCCGTGGCGTACTCCCGCACGGGAGCCAGCGGTGTCTACTTCGCCAGCCTGCTCGACCGGCTCGGCATCGCTGAGGAGGTCAACGAACGGGCCACCGTCCTCGCGGGTGGCTTCACCGGCGAGGCGCTGCTCGACGGTCGAGCTGACCTGGCCGTCCAGCAGGTCATCGAGCTCAAGGCGGTGGAGGGCGTGCACGTGGTCGGGCCCCTGCCGGACGATATCCAGCAGCACGTGGAGCTGTGGGCAGGGGCCGCTACAGGTGCCCTCGCACCAGCACAGCGGCTGCTGACGTTCCTCACCAGCCCCGCGGCGGTGCGCGCCTATGGCGAGGTCGGTCTGGACCCTGTCGTTGCCGAGCGCACCTGAGCATCAGCCGCGACCCGAGGAGGAGCATGAGCACGTTGCTACTGACCGGCGCGAGCGGCCGGATGGGCACTGCGATCAGACCTGCCCTGGCACAAGACCACGACCGCGTGCGGCTCTTTGCGCGAGACGCGCTCGACGACACCAGACGCGGTGAGGAGGTGGTCCTGGGGACACTGGAGGACTTCGACGCCGTGGCGCGAGCGGCGGAGGACGTCGACGTGATCGTTCACCTCGGCGGCAAGGCGGACGAGGCATCCTTCCCGGAAATCCTGTCGGCCAACATCGTCGGCACCTATAACGTCTTCGAGGCGGCTCGCCGGGCAGACGTACGCCGTGTTGTCTACGCCAGCTCCCACCATGTCACCGGTTTCCACCCCGTGACTGATCGCGTGAGCGTCCGCTCCGACGTCCGGCCGGACACCTACTACGGCGTGAGCAAGGTCTTCGGTGAGGCGCTCGGCAGGCTGTACCACGACAAGTGGGGGCTGGAGGTCGTGTGCCTGCGCATCGGCGTCTGCCGGGAGGAGCCGGAAAGTTCCGACCAGCTGCGTACGTGGCTCAGCGTGCCGGACAGCATCCGGCTCGTCCGAGCGGCCGTGACGAACGAGCTGGAGAATGGCTACCTCACGGTGTACGGGGTGTCGGACAATGCAGGGTGCTTCTGGGACACCGACACGGCCGAGCAACTCGGCTTCTTTGCTCAGGACAGCGCAGACGCTTACGAGGCTTCACTCGGGGGACGCCAACCCTTCTCTACGACGTGGCAGGGCGGCGCGTTCACTGATGTCGACTATCGCGGAGGGATCTGGTGACCGTCACGTCCTCGTGCAGGCCCAGTGGAGACCGTCTCTGTCAGGGACACTTGGTGCAAAGTGAGCAGAGGGGCGTAAGGAGACTGTCACAGAACTGACACGACGCACGCACGCCGTCCGACGCTGCAGATGAGAGCGATGTAGGTGCGTTTCCCGCCACCTCCACGAACGTGTCTCACGCTGTGCAGTACCCCTTCAACGTGGCCGAGATCCGCGCAACGGCGCGGATCTCGGCATGTGTATAAGTCGCCGTGGCGGCCGCCGTGTCGAGCAGGATGCCCAGGTTCCGCGCGCACGCAGCTGTCACAGGATTGTGCTTCGGGCGCGGCGGGTAACTAACGCGTGAAAGAACCCGATGGGTCATCGCGCGGGCTGCCGGGGGATGGGCAGTGACAGCGAGGGCAGCTCACCGACCAGGTCTGGGGCAGCGACTACGCCGGCGACACCAAGGCCCTCGACGTCCACATCAAACGCCTGCGCGCCAAGATCGAGCCGGACCCAGCCGCACCGCAGCACATCGTCATCGTGCGCGGCCTGGGTTACACGTTCGCCAGCCACTGAGGAGGCACGCGTGGGCCTCCTTCCCTGACCGACGCCGCCGCCCACCTCCTGGGCGGGGTCGGGCCACCGCGACAATACTGCCGTGGCCGGCCCACCCGTGGTTGTTCAACGCAGGTCGGTGACCTCGAAGAAGGTCGTCGTGCCGGACACCTCGTTGGCCACAATGAGCAGGGGTGACCCGGTGGGCGACTCAGCGGCCGGGACGAAGGCCAGGCCCTCGGCGCCGAGGTCACCGGCGGCTGCGAGTGCTGCGTCCACGTCCTGGGCGTCTTCGACCGAGACCGAGAAGTCGCGGTTGTTGACGTAGGTGACGAAGGACGCTTCTGCGGGGACGGTGACGTCGTAGACCATGACACCGCCGATGCGCTCCAGGCCGATGAACGCGTAGGTCCGCCCGTCGACCTCACCCAGGACCAGGCCCTCGGGCTCGGGGCCCTTGTCATCCGAGCGGCCCTCGAGGTTGGTCTCGGAGTGGTTGGAGTTGAAGAACTCCGGGACGGCCTCGGCGATGTTCTCCTCGAACTGAGAGCCGGAGTCGAAGACGAGGGCGCCCTGGCCGTCGAAGATGGAGAAGCCCCGGGTCCCGTAGGTGAACAGCTCGGCGTAGCAGCCGGCCTCCTCCTCCAGGCCCTGGGCCAGGGTGATGTTGAGGCGGCCGAGGTTCGCGTCGGCCTGCAGCTGCTCCACGCTCATGCCCGCCTGCTCGGCGACACCCTCGCAGACCGGGGGTAGGCCGTCCTGACCCAGGTCTTTGACGCGCGCCTCCTCGGAGTAGGCGTCGTAGTCGCGGGCGTCGCCCTCGTTGGCGGTGATCACGTAGTCGGTGCCGCGCACCCGATAGGAGTCGATCGCGTCCGGCAGCCGGTACCCCTGGACCGGCCAGGTGCCGAGGTTGATCCCGCCGTCACGGTCGGAGGGGTCGAAGGCGACCTCACGTCGGTCCACCGTCCCCAACGGCAGCAGGTCGGTCACCGTGGCGGTCCGGACGTCGAGGACCGCGAGGGTGTTGGCTTCCTGCAGCGACACCCACGCGGTGCGGCCGTCCTGGGAGACGGTGATGTACTCCGGCTCGAGGTTCTCCGACACGGGGAACGCCGGGGTCCCCGTGCCTGCGTCCTCCCTGCCGCCGAAGACACGCACGCCCTCGGGCAGGGCGTCGCCCTCGAAGGCGCGGAAGTCCGCGGTGGCTACCGCGTCCTGGGTGATCGCGGCGGTCCCGTGCTGGGCCGAGCGGCCACGGTTGGTCAACTGCTTGGGCAGGGTCACCACGGAGACGCTGCCCTCGGGGTCGATGCGGTAGTCGTCCGTCGGCTCGCCCTCGTTGGCGACCAGCGCACGGTCCCCGCGGGGGGTCAGGGTGACCATGTCCGGCAGTGCCCCGACGCGGTAGGCGCCCAGGACCACCGGCTCCTGCTCCCGGATGTCCGCGACGAGCAGCCAGCCCTCGTCGGTCTTCTGCGGGGCCTCCAGGGCGACGACCGCGAGCCCGTCGGCGCGGACGGCGACCGAGTTGGCAACGGTCCCCTCGGGCACCACGGACCCGTCGGCGGCCGTGAGTCCGACGGCGGAGACCTCGGCCACCTTGACCGGGTTCGTCGGGTCGGCGACATCCAGCATGTCCACCGTGCCGGTGCGCGCGTTGACGACCAGGGTGCGCTCGTCTTCGGCGTACCAGGCGACGATCTCCGCCGCGGACGCGTCGAACACACCGGTCTCGAAGCTGCCGACCGGGTCCAGGGTGAAGGCCGCGTCCGGCGCCGAGTGGCGCACGGGCGCGGGCACGACCCCGGCGACGGCCGGGGAGGCGGCAAGCCCGCCAAGGAGACACAGGACGAGAACCGAGCGGGCAGCACGAGTACGGAGAGGACGGTGAGGCCAGAGGGTGAGAGTCACGCCCAGGACACTAGGTAGCGCGCGTTCCCACCGGGTGACACCGAGGTGAACAGGACCGGTCCATCAGATGGTGACTGGACAGCACCCGGACTCGCCCGACCAGCCTGAAGCGGGACCGGAAACGCGGAGCGACGACACGGGTTCCATGACGCCACGGGACTGTAGCTCCGCGGGGAGAGGGCGCAGGTAGTGCTCCACCAGCTCCGCACCTGTGGGTGGGACCGGGGTGGACGGGCGGGCCCAGCCGGTCGGTGCGAGCAGTTCTTCCGCCGTGGCGTCGACGATGTACTGCCACGGCGTGAAGGTGCGGATGTGCCCCCACTCGGAGACGGCGGCACCGACGTCGTCCCCGGCCTCGAGGACCAGGAACGGCATTCCCCGGTCGGCCAGGTGCGCGGCGGCGGCCAGACCCACCGGCCCGGCGCCGATGACGACGACGGGGTGGTCCTCACGGATAGCAGTGCTCATGATGGTGTGTTGCCTCCTGGCGACGCCGCCGGTCGATTGGCCTATTATCGACGTCTGTCGATGAAGTGCATCGTGCATCCAATATTGATAGATGTCAATGAAGGAGCAGCCGTCATGTCGGGTCCCGTCCCCGCCTCGCCCGTCGTCCCTGCCCAGCCGGAGGTGGCGCAGTGCTGCGCTCCGCTGCGGGCGACGACGCTGGGTGCGGGGGAGGCCGCTGAGCTCGCCCGCCGGTTTGCGGCGCTGGGCGACCCGGTGCGTCTGCGCCTCCTGAGCCTGCTGGCCACCAGCACCGACGGTGCCGTGTGCGCCTGCGACCTGGTCGAACCGGTCGGCAAGAGCCAGCCCACGGTCAGCCACCACCTCAAGATCCTGCGCGAGGCGGGGCTGGTCACCAGCGAGCGGCGAGGCACCAACGTCTGGTACGCCGCCGTCCCGGCGGCCATCGAGTCGCTCCGCGAGACGCTGGCCGCAGGATCCTGACCGGGCGAAGCGCCGGGCGCCGGGCCACGAGATGGCCCACCTCGGACCTCTGATTGACATTCGTCTATGTGGCCGCCACCATGGCCGCATCGATCTTCGTCCATAGATTGGATCACGATGAGCCGGGCCACTCCCACTGCGCGCAACCAGGTTGCGAGCCCGTCGACCGCCCATCTGTCCACAACCGACAAGTACCTGCCCGTGTGGATCGGCGCGGCGATGCTGGTCGGGCTGCTCCTGGGCCGGCTGGTCCCGGGGCTGGACGACTGGCTGGGGGCCGTGGAGGTCGACGGTGTATCGCTGCCGATCGCCCTCGGCCTGCTGGTGATGATGTACCCGGTGCTGGCCAAGGTCCGATACGACCGGCTCGACACCGTGGTCGCCGACCGGAGGATGCTGGTCAGCTCCCTGGTCCTCAACTGGCTGGTCGGTCCGGCACTGATGTTCGCGCTGGCGTGGATCTTTCTGGCCGACCTGCCGGAGTACCGCACCGGGCTGATCATCGTCGGCCTGGCCAGGTGCATCGCGATGGTGATCATCTGGAACGACCTGGCCTGCGGCGACCGTGAGGCGGCCGCCGTGCTGGTCGCGCTCAACTCGGTCTTCCAGGTCGTCGCGTTCGCCGGTCTGGGCTGGTTCTACCTGTCCGTGCTGCCCGGCTGGCTGGGACTGGACCAGGCCGCCCTCGACGTCTCCGCCTGGCAGATCGCGAAGTCGGTGCTGATCTTCCTGGGGATCCCGCTGCTGGCGGGCTTCCTGTCCCGGGTCTGGGGGGAGAGGGCCAAGGGGCGCGCGTGGTACGAGGAGCGCTTCCTTCCCGCCGTCAGCCCGTGGGCGCTGCGCGGGCTGCTCTTCACGATCGTGCTGCTCTTCGCCCTGCAGGGTGACCGGATCACCTCCCAGCCGCTGGACGTGGCCCGCATGGCCGTGCCGCTGCTGCTCTACTTCGCCCTGATGTGGGGCGCCGGCTTCGCCCTGGGCAAGATCCTGGGTATGTCGTACGCGCGCACGACCACACTCGCCTTCACCGCGGCCGGCAACAACTTCGAGCTGGCCATCGCGGTCGCGATCGCCACCTTCGGAGTCACCTCCGGCCAGGCCCTCGCGGGCGTCGTGGGACCGCTCATCGAGGTGCCCGTCCTGGTCGGCCTGGTCTACGTCTCCCTCGCCCTGCGCGACCGCTTCTTCTCCTCGGAGGTCCCCGCCGATGTCCGCACCCACCCCTGAGACAGCCATGGCCCCCGGCGACCGCGACGATGCCGTGGGACAGATCGTCCAGGACCTGACCTACGCCTTCGAGGGCACATTCACCGCTGCGGAGGTGCGCCGCGCGGTCGAGGTCGCCTGGTCCGAGCTCACCGCGGTTTCGCGCATCCCGACGTACCTTCCGGTGCTGACCGCCCGCCTGGCGCGCCAGCGGCTCACCGCCGCCGCGCAGGCCGGCGGCCGCATCGTCAAGACCGTGCCCGAGCTGCTGTTCGTCTGCGTCCACAACGCCGGCCGCTCGCAGATGGCCGCCGCCCTCGCCGCGCACCTGGCCCCCCTCAAGGTGCACGTGCGCTCGGCCGGCTCCGCGCCCACCGGTGAGATCAACCCCGTCGTGGTGCAGGTCCTCGCCGAGCGCGGGATCGACCTGCGGGAGGCGTTCCCCAAGCCGCTGTCCGACGACGTGGTTCGCGCCGCAGACGTCATCGTCACGATGGGCTGCGGCGACAGCTGCCCGGTCCTCCCCGGAAAGCGGTACGAGGACTGGGACGTGCCCGACCCCGCCGGGCAGAGCATCGAGGTTGTCCGCGACATCCGCGACCAGATCCAGGGCCGCGTCACCGCACTGCTGCGCGAGCTCGACCTGTGACGGCACCCACCCACGGCCCGTCCGGAGAGGCCGCCCTCGTGTCCCGGATCCCCACGGTCCTGTTCGTCTGCGTCAAGAACGGCGGCAAGTCGCAGATGGCCGCCGCCCTCATGCGCCACAGGTACGGCCCCGCGGTGCGGGTGCTGTCCGCCGGCACCCGGCCCGGCAGGGCCCTGAACATCGAGTCGGTCGCGGCGCTGGAGCAGGTGGGCGCCAGCACCGCCGGGGAGCACCCCAAGCCGGTCGACCCCGCGATGGTCGAGAAGGCCGACCTGGTGGTCCTGCTGGGCGAGGAGGTCGAGCTCGAGACGAGCAGCACACCGGTTCAACGGTGGGTCACCGACGAGCCGTCCCGACGTGGGATCGAGGGCGCCGATCGTATGCGGCTGGTGCGTGACGACATCGCGGCCCGGGTCGCCGCCCTGGGCAGGCAGCTGGGGCTGCGACCGCAGGCATGACCGAGCGCTCTGCGCAGCAGGTCCGCGCACTGGTCGTCGGCGGCGGTCAGGCCGGTCTCGCGACGGCGTTCTACCTGCGCCGCCGGGGCATCGAGCACGTCGTGCTCGACGACCAGGCCCGCCCGGGCGGGGCGTGGCTGCACACCTGGGACTCGCTGCGTCTCTTCTCCCCGGCCGCCTACTCCTCCCTGCCCGGATGGCCCATGCCCCCGCCTGCCGATGAGGGTTATCCCGACGCCGCGCACGTGGTCGACTACCTCGCGCGCTACGAGCAGCGTTACGACATACCGGTCCGGCGGGGGGAGCGGGTCACCGCGGTCGAGCATGCCGAGAACGGCTTCACCGTGAGGACCTCACGCGGCACCTGGCACGCTGCGGCTGTCCTCAACGCCACCGGCACCTGGTCGCGACCCTTCGTCCCCACCTACCCCGGCGCCGGGGCGTTCTGCGGCAACCAGGTGCATTCCGCGGCCTACCGGTCGCCCGAGCGTTACGCCGGGCAGCGCGTGGTCGTCGTCGGCGGTGGCAACTCGGGAGCCCAGGTCGCCGCCGACCTGGCCCCCCACGCGCACGTGACCTGGTGCACCCTGCGCCCCCCACGCTTCCTGCCCGATGACGTCGACGGCCGCGAGCTCTTCCGGGTGGCCACCCTGCGTGCACGCGGCCAGGGCGAGGGCGTCGGCGGCCTCGGCGACATCGTCGCGGTCCCGCCCGTCCGCGCCGCCCGTGACGCCGGAGCGCTGCGGCGCACCCCGATGTTCGCGCGGTTCACGAGCGACGGCATCACCTGGGCCGACGGCACCACCCAGAAGGTCGACACCGTCGTCTGGTGCACCGGCTTCCGGCCCGCGCTGGCTCACCTTTCCCCGCTGGGGCTGCGCCGCACGAACGGCGTCCCGAACACCGATGGCCCGTTCGCAGCCGATCCCCGCCTCGCCTTCGTCGGCTACGGCGACTGGTGCGGCCTGGCCTCGGCCACCCTGATCGGCGTGGGCCAGTGGGCCCGCCGGGCCGTCCACCGCGCGTTCCCCGAAGATCCCGACACCACCCACCGACCGAGAGGCTGAACCCATGTCCGACAAGCCCACCGTCCTGTTCGTCTGCGTCCACAACGCCGGCCGCTCCCAGATGGCCGCCGCCTACCTCAAGCACCTCTCGGGAGGTGAGATCGAGGTCCTCTCGGCCGGCTCCGCCCCCGCCGACCAGGTCAACCCGGCCGCGGTGGCCGCGATGGCCGAGGAGGGCATCGACATGTCTGCCGAGCAGCCAAAGCTGCTCAGCGACTCCGCCGTCCGCGCCTCCGACGTCGTCATCACGATGGGATGCGGAGACACCTGCCCCATCTACCCTGGCAAGCGCTACGAGGACTGGGAGCTGGAAGACCCGGCCGGCCAGGGAATCGAGGGCGTCCGCCCGATCCGCGACCAGATCCGCCAGCGCGTCACCCTGCTCATCGAGTCACTCGGGCAGCCCGCCACCGACTAGTGGTGTCTCGAGGGCGACAGTCTCAGCAGCAGCGCTCTCGGACACCGCTCACCGGAAGGTCGAGGAAGCTGCGCACCCGGGCCAGCGCTTCGGGCCGCACCGTGTAGTGAACCCAACGACCTCGCCGCTCGCGCTCCACCAGCCCGGCATCGTGCAACTTGCGCATGTGGTGGGACAACGTCGGCTGAGTGATCCCCAGCGCGTCCGGCAGGTGGCACGCGCAGGCCGTCCCCAACGCGGACTCGGCCAGGTACTGCAGCAACCGCACCCGCGTCGGGTCGGCCAGCGCCCGCAGCACGGTGGCAAGCTCCTCGGCCTCGTGCTTGGGCATCAGCTCGCAGTCGGCCCCAGCGCAGCACTCGTCGTTCACCGAGACCACCGACCCCTGAACCTGTGTCATGGCACCAGCGTAGGCCCACATCGAAGATCGTCCATCAACCTAATGTGCGCAGGAGTGAGCAGAGTCCCCTTCAGGGCCTGTCAGGGAACTGGCACACCCGGCCGCGTGGAGGGCGGCGCCCGCGAGCCCGCACTGCTCGGGCAACGGTTCACTGCACTGCCGCGCGGGGTTCACCTGGGTGTCGCCCGTCCGATCACCTGTGCGCCCTAACGTCCGTGACGCCACGGGTCCCACCCGCGGGGCCTTGCCCAGAACGACGAGAAGGACGTGAACGTGTCGACTCCCACGACCCGACGCTCGATGCTGTCGCTGACCGCGGTCGGTGAGCACGTGACCAACCGCAGCGCCAAGACCTGCCTGTACCGCTGCGGCAACCAGTGTGCCCATCCGGTGCCCAACACCTCCGCGAACAGCTACTTCGGTGACATGATCGCGGCCGCCGTCTCCCGGCGCTCGGTGGTGCGGGGCGCCGCCGGCGCGGCGCTCATCAGCACTCTCGCCTGGAGCACCGCCGAGAACGCCTACGCCGCCCCTGGCAGGGGGAAGCCCACGATGGCGGGCTTCGAGCCGATCGCGCCGACCCCCAACCACGTCGACGACGTCGTGGTGCCCGAGGGCTACGCCTGGACGCCGGTCATCTCCTGGGGCGACCCGGTCGAGCCGGGCGCCCCCGACTTCGACGTGCACAACCAGTCCGTCGAGGCACAGAAGAGGCAGGCCGGCTACAACGCCGACTACCTCGCGCTGCGCCGAGGGGGTGCGGGCAACAACGCCGCCAACAAGGGTCTGCTCATCTTCAACAACGAGTACACCAACCCCGAGCTGATGTTCCCCGACTACGACGAGGCGAACGGGCCCACCGCCGAGCAGGCCGCCATCGAGATGGCCGCGCACGGTATGACGATCGTGGAGGTGCGACGCCAGGGCCAGTTCGCGCCCTGGACGTACGACCGCCACGGCGCCCGCAACCGGCGCATCCACGCCTGGACCCCGTTCCACGTTGACGGCCCAGCCGCGGGGGCGGAGTGGATGCGCACCAGCGCTGACCCGAGCGGACGGACCGTGCTGGGCACGCTGAACAACTGCGCCGGTGGCGAGACCCCATGGGGCACGTCCTTGTCCGGTGAGGAGAACTTCAACCAGTACTTCAACACCACCGGAACCGCCGACCCCGACGGCAGGCTGGCCCGGTACGGCATACAGTCCTCCGGGCGGGGTTGGGAGCGCGCCGACGGGCGGTTCATGGTCAGTAGCGAGCCCAACGAGGTGAACCGGTTCGGCTGGATCGTGGAGGTGGACGCCGACGACCCGACCTCGACGCCGGTGAAGCACACGGCCCTGGGACGTTTCAAGCACGAGGGCGCCACCATCCGGATCGCGACGGACGGCCGGGCGGTCGCCTACATGGGCGACGACGAGCGCTACGACTACGTCTACAAGTTCGTGTCCAAGGGCACCTACCGCAAGGGCGACAAGGCCCACAACAAGACACTGCTGTCGGAGGGCGACCTCTACGTCGCGCGGTTCGACGGGGACGGTCTGGGCGACGGTGAGTGGGACGGCACCGGGGTGTGGCTGCCGCTGGTGGTCGACGGCACCTCGCACGTGCCCGGCTGGTCCGTGGCCGAGGTCCTCACGTGGACACGGCAGGCGGCTGACCTCGTGGGCCCCACCAAGATGGACCGGCCCGAGGACGTGGAGCCCAACCCGCACACCGGCCACGTCTACCTCGCGTTGACCAACAACACCAGCCGCCGTCCGGCCGAGATCGACGAGGCAAACCCGCGGGCCAGCAACAAGCACGGGCACATCATCGAGTGGCGCGAGGCCGGCAACGACGCGGCGGCCCTCGAGTTCTCCTGGCGGATCGTGCTGCTGGCCGGCCAGCCGAACGACCCGACCACCTACTTCAACGGCTTCGACCGCCGCCTGGTCAGCCCGATCAGCTGCCCGGACAACGTGGCCTTCGACAGCGAGCCCGACCACCTCTGGATCTCCACCGACGGTGCACCGGGCACGCTGGGAACGTGCGACGGCATGTTCCTCATGCCGACCGACGGCCCGGACAAGGGCAAGGTGCAGCAGTTCCTCTCGGTGCCCGCGGGCGCCGAGTGCTGCGGACCCGTCGTGGAATGGACCGACCGCTCGGTGCTGATCTGCGTCCAGCACCCCGGGGACGGCCTGCCGAGCTCCTACCCCTATCTTGGCGACCCCGTGCCGCGCCCCGGGGTGGCGCACATCTACCGCCCGAACGGCCGGGGCACGGGCAGCTGAGCCTGACCCGGTGTCCCGTCGCTGGCACGAGGCCGCTCGCCGGAACCAGCAGGGCGAGGCCGGACCTACGTGGGGTAGGTCCGGCCTTCGTCCTTGGCCTGGCGCCGTCGGCGGGTGCCGCGGTGGCGTCGGCGGGGTCCGGGGCCAGCTCGGGCAGGACCCCGCCGACGGGGTGGCCGGATCGGCACGTCCCGGGGACGGAGCGGGTCAGGCGGTCACGATGACCTTGAGCGCGTGCTCGTCCGCCGCCCGCGAGAAGGTGTCGTAGGCCTGCTCCCACTCGTCGAAGGTGAAGCGGTGGGTGACGAACTTCTCCGGCGCGATCTTCCCGGTGGTGATGTCGGCCAGCAGCTGCTCGGTGGTCGTGGCGTTGACCAGGCCGGTCGTGACGGTGATGTTGTTGATCCAGTCGCGCTCGATCGGGAAGCTGACCGGAGCGCCGTGCACGCCGACGTTGGCCACGTGGCCGCCAGGGCGGATCGCGTCGAGGCAGGTGGCGAAGGTCGCCGGGATGCCGACGGCCTCGATGGCGACGTCGACGCCCAGGCCGCCGCGGCTCATGGCCTTCAGCTCGTCCACGACGTCCGGGCCGGCCTCGAGCGTGTCGGTGGCGCCGAACTCGCGTGCGGCCTCCAGCCGGAACTTGTTGCCGTCGACCGCGATGACCTTGGAGGCCCCGGACGACGCGGCGGTCATGATCGCCGCGAGCCCGACCGGGCCGGCGCCGATGACGGCGACGACGTCACCGTCGGAGACCTGGCCGTACTGCACGCCGATCTCGAAGCCGGTGGGCAGGATGTCCGAGAGCATCGCCCCCTGCTCGGCCGTGACGCCCTCGGGCAGCGGGATGAGGCCGTTGTCCGCGAACGGCACGCGGACGTACTCGGCCTGGGTGCCGTCGATGAGGTGGCCGAAGATCCAGCCGATGCCGCCGAGGGTCTGGCAGTGGGAGGTCAGGCCTTCCTTGCAGTAGTCGCACTCCATGCACTTGCTGATGCAGGAGATGATCACGCGGTCGCCGACCTTGACCCTGGTGCAGGCCTCTCCGACCTCGGTCACGACGCCGACACCCTCGTGGCCCAGGATCCGGCCGTCGGTGACCGCGGGCACGTCACCCTTGAGGATGTGGAGGTCGGTGCCGCAGATGGTCGTGGTCTCGACCTTGACGATCGCGTCGGTGGGGTCCTGCAGGACCGGGTCCGGGACCTCCTCCCAGGCTTTCTGACCAGGTCCGTGGTAGACGAGTGCCTTCATGGTGCGTCCTCTCCTCAAGCCTGCTCCCGGGTGCCGACGGCGGGTCCGGCGACCACTCCGACGAAGCTGCCTTCCGCCTGATACTACGCGCCGTAGGAGGAATCCGTCGACCGTGTGGGAGCTCGCCGACCACGCCGGGCTGGTGCGCCACGACCACGGTCTCGCTCAGGCGCTGCGGTAGAGCTCGGCGAGGCGCTCGAGGTGGCGGCGGGCGGCGTCCTCGGCGGCGTCGGGATCCTGCCGCCGCACCGCCTCGGTGATCTCGACGTGGTCCGCGTGCACGGCCTGCACGGTCTCCGGCTCGAGCGCCGGGGGCTTGAGGATGGAGGCGAGGACGGCCAGCAGCGGGTCCGCCAGGACCTGGAGCACCTCGTTGCCGCTGGCGGCCACGAGGGAGGAGTGGAAGGAGCGCTGGCCCACCGTCTTGCGCAGCCAGTCGGGCTCTCCCGCCTCCATGAGCAGCCCGGCGCTCATCCCCTCCAGGTCCTCCTCGGTCCGCCGTTCGGCAGCCAGCCGGGCGGCGGGGATCTCCAGGATGAGCCGCGCCTCGATGATGTTCTCCAGCGTGATGTCCTGGGCGCCGGACATCATGCCGATGCTCGCCTCGAGGTAGTCGCTGACGTCCTCGCCGCGGATCCGGTTGACGAAGGTGCCACCCGTCGTCCCGCGCAGGGTGTAGACGAGGCCGCGCGAGGACAGCACGCGGATGGCCTCCCGGATGGTGGAACGGCTCACCCCGAAGCTCGCGCACAGGTCCGCCTCGTTGGGCAGCCGGTCGCCGGGGGAGAGCGAGCCGCCGAGGATGAGCTCGCGGAGCTGGTCGGCGACCTGCTGGTAGGCCGGGCGCAGCCGGGAGACCGGCAGCGGCTCCGCCGGTCGGCGTCCCTGCTCGCCAGCGCCCACGGCGACCCTCCTCGGCACGATCTGGCCCCGCCGGTCGGCGGGGACGTCCCCGAGGATACGCGCGACGGCGGTGCTCACGGGCGGATCCGGGGAGGGGGGACGGAGCGACCCCGGTGCCGTCCGCGGGAGGACGGCACCGGGGTCGGTGTCCTGGTCAGGGGCGCGGCCCCGACCGGGGGATCAGTTGCGCGGGACGTTGCGACGCTCGGGGATGAGCTCGTAGCGCTCCGGGTCGATGTCGTCCAGCGTGCCGTCGGTGACGGAGTCGAGGATGGCGGTGAGGCCGGTCTCGACCTGCTTGGCCAGCTGGCCGTTCATCTTCTGGGCCGTCGTCTGGGTCATGCCGATGGTCTCGAAGAGGATGGTGGCACTGCCGCGGAGGGCGAAGGCGCCCAGCGCGGTGCCCGGCAGGTTGGTGTTCTGCGGGTAGAGCGTCACCTTGCTCTGCGGGGAGTTGTTGCCCTGCAGGGCGTCGTAGACCGCGACGTTGACGCGACGCGAGGCGTCGTAGTCGAACTTCGGCCAGTCGCCGAACTGGGTCGGGTCGGCGATGAAGCGGGCCGAGATCGACAGCGTGCTGTAGTCCTCGAGCGCGTCGTCGGTGTAGCACGGGCCCTGGTTGTGCAGGTCGACGAAGATGTCGACGGTGCCGAACTCCTGCTCCAGCGCCTTGTAGACGTCGCGGGAGGTGCGGGCCTCGGGCGTGATGTACCAGCCGGTGGACGCGCTGTTGCCCGGGAAGTCGCTCGCCTGCGGGACGAAGTCGAGGTCGGGGTGGAAGTCGCGGTTGACGTCGAAGCCGCCGTTGGCGGTGTTGAAGTTCCACGCGCGCGGCGCGCCGGCCAGCTGCGGGAAGTCCTCGACCACGTCGGCCCAGGTCATCGAGTTCTGGCGCTGCTGCAGGTCCGCGCCGTCGCCGTTGAGCTGCGGGAGCGCGACCACGGTGACGGCCTTGCGGATCTCCGCCGAGCGCTTGGAGTCGTTGGTCAGCGTCTTGAGGACCTCGAGCAGGGCGACGGTGCCGTGCGGCTCGTTGCCGTGGATCTGGCTCTCGATGAAGACGACCGTGTCGCCCTCGCCGACGCGAGCGGTGTGGATCGGCTTGCCGTTGTTGGTGTAGCCGGCCACGTCGAGGTCGAGGCGGCCCTTGCTGTTCTTCTCGATCTTGCGCAGCGAGTCGACGACCTCGGCCGAGGTCAGGAAGGACTCGTTGACCTTCTTGCCGGGCAGGTTGCCGCAGCTGGCCTCGAGCGGGCGCGCCTCGGACTGGGCGGGCATGGAGAGGGTGGCGAGACCGGACGCGGCGAGCACCGCGGCGAGGGTCAGCGCCATGCGCTTGCGGGCCGGGGACGGCGCGACGGAAGCGAACGACATACGGATGGACCTCCTGTGATGGATAACAACGTCGATACCCACAGACACAGCCTCCCCCGAGGTGCAGGTGCCCTGAAGTCTGACCCGTCAGGAGGCGGTCATCAATACCTCAGACATATCCATCTGTGATGCCGGGCATCGTTTCCCAGGCCCGGTATGTCGATATGTCGCTACGTCCGATCGTCGCCCTGTGGCGGCGCGGCGGGCTCGTCCGGGTCCTCGTCCTGCCGACCGGTCCCGAGGTCCGCCGGCGGCTCGGCCGGGAGGGACAGCCCGGGCACGATGGCCTCGCCACCGCGGAGCGCCTCCATGGCCCCCGGGTGCTCGGCGATGAGCTCGCGCCCCTTGCGGCGGTAGCGCAGCAGCTGGAGGGCGCCGATCGCCCAGAACGGGAACTGCACCGCCATCGCGATCCGGAAGTCGTCCAGCGTGTAGGTGCTCGGGCCCTCCGGGGCGAGCCGGTCCAGCACGAACCCGATGAGCCCGATCGTGCTCAGCGACGCGACGAAGCCGCCGACGTTGATCATCCCGGTCGCCCGGCCGTAGCGCTCGGAGGGGTGGAAGGTCCGGGCGAGGTCGAAGCTGACCATCGAGCCCGGGCCGCCGATGGCGGTGATCATGACGAGCAGGACGAGCAGCCACACTGGCGCCGGTCCTGGCCACAGGAGCGTCACGGCCCAGACCGTGGCGATCGCCCCGACGAGGACGAGCACGATCGTCGACCGGTGGTAGGGGATGCGGCTGGTGAGGATGCCGATGAACGGCCCGGCGACCATCGCCGTGGCGGTCATGAGGATGAGCATGCTGCTGGCGGCGGTCGAGCTCATGCCCTGGGCGAGGAGGAAGGGATAGCCCCAGAGCATCGTGAAGACGGTGGGCCCGAACTGGGAGGAGAAGTGCACCCAGAGGCCGAGCCGCGTCCCCGGGTTGCCCCAGACCTCGGCCATCGTCCTGGTGAGCGCGCCGATCTTGATCCGCTCGACGGACTCGCCGGTGTAGGGGGAGTCGCGTACCACGAGCAGCAGGAAGATGCCGAGCACGACGCCCATGCCGGCCGAGACGCCGTAGGACCAGGCCCAGCCGAAGGTCGCGAGCGCCGCGGCGAGCGGGGTGGCGGCCGCGACCGCGCCCAGCTGGCCGACCATGCTCGTGAACTGGGTGACCATGGGGGCCTGCTTGACGCGGAACCACAGCGCGATGAGGCGCAGCAGGCTGGTGAAGATCATCGCATCGCCGCAGCCCAGCAGGACGCGGGCGGCGACGCCGGCCTCGAAGGTGCCGGCGAGGGCGAAGCCGAACTGCCCGACGGTCATCAGCGTCAGACCGACGAGCATGAGCCGTCGGGAGCCGAAGCGGTCCAGCAGGACGCCGACCGGGATCTGCATGGCGGCGTAGACGGCCAGCTGCAGGACGGTGAAGGTCGACAGCTGGCTGGCGGAGATGTCGAAGCGCTCGGCGGCGATGATGCCAGCCACGGACAGGGAGGTCCGGTGGAAGACGGCGAGGGTGTAGATCGACAGGCCCACGGCCCAGATCGCCCAGGCGCGGCGTCGCCCGATGTTGTGCACCTGGCGTCTCAGGTCGGCGGCCACCCGGCCCCTCCTCGTCTCGTCGTGATCGTGTCCGGTCCGCTCCGCCCCCGAGCACAGCCGGACCCCGTCACCGGTCTGGGTGACGGGGTCGGTGTCCGCGGGGTATGGAGTCGGTCAGGCCTGCGAGGCCTGCTGCTCCATCCGGGCGCGCACGTCGTCCATGTCGAGGGCCTTGACCTGCTCGATGACCGAGTCGAGGTCACGGGCCGGGAGGGCACCGGACTGGCGGAACACCAGCATGCCCTCCTTGAACGCCATGATGGTCGGGATCGAGGTGATCTGCGCGCCGGCGGCCAGCGCCTGCTGGGCCTCGGTGTCCACCTTGCCGAAGACGACGTCGGCGTGCTGCTCGGCCGCCTTCTCGTAGACCGGGGCGAACATCTTGCAGGGACCGCACCAGTCGGCCCACCAGTCGACCAGCACGATGTCGTTGCCGGTGACGGTCTCCTCGAAGTTCTCCACGGTCAGCTCTTGCGTGCTCATGCGGGTGCCAACGCCGCGGGCCCCGGATTCCTTCCATGCCGTCCCTGGCCCGGTGAGAGGATGTCCGGCGATGAGGACCGACCAGACCCGCAGGCCGACGACCCGCAGGCGCACGCTGGGGGCGGCGCTGGCTGCCGTGCTGCTGCTCGGTGCCTGCGTGGACCCGGGGGCCGGGCCTTCCGGGGGCCAGGAGGACGGGTCGGCCGGCCCCGGCGACGCGACCAGCGTGGTCGTCGCGCTGGCAGGCGAGCCCGACACCCTCAACCCCGTTCTCGGCGCCGCCCGTTGGGGCGACGGCAAGGTGGTGGAGGGTCTCGTGGCCCTAGACGCCGACCTGCAGCCCGTGCCGCTGCTCGCGGCCGACCTGCCCGACGTCTCGGGCGACGGCCTCACCTGGACCTTCGAGCTGCGCGAGGGGGTCACCTTCCACGACGGGTCGCCCCTGACGGCGGCGGACGTGGTCGCCACCTACGAGGCGGCGCTCGACCCCGCCCTCGGCTCCCCGGTGGCCGCGGACCTGACGGCGCTCGCGGCGGTCGAGGCGCCGGACGCACGGACGGTTCGCTTCACCCTGGAGCACCCGCAGGCCTCCTTCCTCACCGCGACCGTGCTCGGCATCGTCCCGGCCGCGCGCCTGACCCCGCAGGCCCTGTCCTCGGGCCGGGGGCAGATCCCGGTGGGAACGGGCCCCTACCGCGTCGAGGACTGGCGCCCGGGGGAGCGGTTGGTGCTGGCCGCCGTCGACGACTACTGGGGAGACGTGCCCGAGGTCCGGCGGGCCACCTTCGTCTTCGCCCCCGACGACGCCGCCCGCGCCGCCCGGCTCGCCGCCGGCGAGGTGGACGCTGCCGTCCTGCCGCCTCAGGCCCTGGCGAGGTTCGAGGACGACCCGGCCTTCGAGGTGGTGCGCCGCGACACCGCCGACTTCCGCGCGCTGGTGCTGCCCGAGGCCGGACCCGTGACCTCCGACCCCGCCGTCCGTCACGCCCTGCACCTGGGCCTGGACCGGCAGGCCGTCGTCGACGGTGCTCTCGCGGGCGCCGGGCGCGCGGCACACGGACCCCTGCCGCCGGAGGCCGCGGACTACTCGCCGGCCCTCGAGGTCGAGCCCGACCGGGAGGCCGCGCGCCGGATCCTCGAGGAGGCCGGCTGGTCCGAGGGGCCTGACGGTGTCCGGGCCCGCGACGGCCTGCGTGCCTCGTTCCCGCTGATGTATCCCGCCGGAGACACCCTGCGGCAGAACATCGCCCTCGAGGTGCAGGACCAGGCGGCCGACCTCGGCCTCGACGTCCGCCCCGAGGGGCTGTCGTGGGAGGCGATCGAGCCGCGGATGCGCACCGACGCGCTGGTCTACGGCTCCGGCAACCCCTACGACGGCGATCTCGCCATGTATCCCCTCTTCCACTCCTCGCGTGCCTTCGTCGGCTTCGACAACCCCGGCGGCTACGTCTCGCCGGTCGTCGACGAGGCTCTCGAGCGCGGCCGCGCGAGCCTGGATCCGCAGGAGCGGGCCGCCGCCTACGCCGAGGTGCAGGAGCAGCTCGCGCAGGACCTGCCCTGGATCTTCCTCGTCCACGTCGAGCACGACTACGTCATCCGCGCCGGGGTCTGGGACGGCTACGACGTCGACCTGGTCGAGCCGCACGAGCACGGCCTGCAGGGCGGGCCGTGGTGGAACCTGCAGGCGTGGACGGCGCCCTGAGCCCGCGGCGCCCGCTGCTGCGCCTCGTCGCGTGGCGCCTGGCCGCGCTGCCGGTGCTCGTCGCGGCCGTCACGCTGTTGATGTTCGTGCTCGCCCAGTCGGCACCCTTCGACCCCGTGCTGGCGCTGCTGGGGGAACGGGCGCTGACCATGGACGGCCCCACCCTCGAGGAGATGCGGGCCCGCTACGAGGACGCCGGCCAGCTCGGCCGCTGGCTCGAGTGGTGGGGGCAGGTCCTCACCGGAGACCTGGGTGCCTCGACCAGCCAGCGGGCCCCGGTCGCCACCGTGCTCGCCCAGCGGCTGCCCTGGACCCTCGGCCTCATGGCCGCGGCGCTCGCCCTGGCGGTGGCCACCGGGCTGGCCCTGGGTGCCTTCCTGGGCACCCGCCCCGGCAGCCTCGCCGACAGGGTGCTCGGCCCGGGGCTGCTCGCGCTGCAGGCCGCGCCGCCGTTCTGGCTCGGCCTGGTGGCGGTGTGGCTGGTCGCGGTGCGGTGGGGTCTGCTGCCCACCGGCGGGGCCACGACCCCCGGTGCGGACGGGGTCGCGGTCGGTGACGTGCTGCGGCACGCCGTCCTGCCGGTGGGCGTGCTGGCCCTCTCGCAGCTGCCCTGGTTCGCCCTCGTCGTCCGGGACGCCACGCGCGACGCGCTAGCCGGCCCCGCGGTGCGCGGGGCCTGGGCGCGCGGGGTCCCGGAGCGTCGGGTGCTGCTCGCGCACGCCGTGCGGCCCGCCCTCCTGCCCCTGGTGACCGTCGTCGGGGTGCGGGTGCCCGAGCTCGTCACCGGGGCCGTGCTCGTCGAGGCCGTCTTCAGCTGGCCCGGCGTCGCGGCCGCGACGGTCGAGTCCGCGCTGCGGCTCGACTTCGCCCTGCTGGCGGCGTTGACCGTGGTCACGACGGTGCTGGTCGTCCTCGGCAACCTGGCTGCCGACGTCGTCTACCGGCTGGTCGACCCGAGGGTGGGAGCCGCCGATGGCTGAGCCCGGCACCTGGGCACCCGTCCCCGACCACGGCCGACCGTGGGACCGGCTCGCCCGGGGTCGCACGCCCCCTGGCCGGCTTCGCGGCGCCCGCGTCGCGGTGGCGGCCGGCCTGGTCGTCCTGGCGCTCGTGGTCCTCCTCCCCGGAGGAGAGGCGCACCGGGCCGACTTCGCCCACGCCCTGCTCCCGCCGTCGGGGGAGCATCCCTTCGGCACCGACCAGGCCGGCCGCGACCTCCTGACCCGCAGCCTCGCCGGCGCCCGCGTCTCCCTCCTCGTCGGGCTGGCGGCCGCGGTCTCGGCCGCCGTGCTCGGGACGCTCGTGGGTGGCGCGGCCGGCGCCCTGGCCCGTCGCGGTGGCGGGGGAGCCGACGCCCTGCTCATGCGGGTCGTCGACGGCGTCAACGCGCTGCCGCACCTGGTGCTGGGCATCGTCGTGGTGGCCATGCTGGGTCCCTCGCTGACGAGCGTGGTGATCAGCATCGCGGTGACGCACTGGACCACGACGGCCCGGCTGGTGCGCGCCGAGCTGCTCGCCCTGTCCACCGCGGGCTTCGTGGAGGCCGCCGTCGGCGCCGGGGCCTCCCGCCGCTCCGTGCTCGTGCACCACCAGCTCCCGCACGTCGCCGGGCGGGTGCTGCTCGCGACGGTCCTCATGGTCCCGCACGCCATCATGCACGAGTCGGCGCTGAGCTTCCTCGGCCTCGGTCTGGGAGACGACCGCACCTCGCTCGGGACGATCATCGAGCAGTCCCGCACCGCCGTGCTGGCCGGGGCGTGGTGGCCGGCCGTGCTCCCGGGGCTGGTGCTCGTGGGCCTGAGCCTGCTCGTCTTCCTCGTGGCCGAGCGGGTGCGCCCGCGCTCGGTGGGTCGCGCATGACCGGGCCGGCGGATCCCCACGGACCCGGGCGCACCCCCGACGGGCTGGTCGTGGAGCGGCTCGGCGTCGCGCTGCCGGACCCGCGGTCGGGCTGGTCGACGGTGCTGCACGAGGTCGACCTGCGGGTGCCGCCGGGCCGGGTGGTCGTCCTGCTCGGACCCAGCGGGGCCGGGAAGTCCACCACCCTCGCGGCCCTGCTCGGGATGCTGCCGCCCGGCGCCCTGGTGCGGGGCGGCGCCCGCTGGCACGGCACGGACGAGACGTGCGACCTGCTGCACGCCGGCACGGCGGAGCGGGAGCGCCTCCGGGGCCGGACCGTCGCCTGGCTGCCCCAGGCGCCGGTCGCCACGCTCACCCCCGTGCTCTCGGTGGGCGCGCACCTGCGCGAGAAGGCCCGTGTCCACGCCTCCGACCCACGCGCCGTCCAGGACCTCGTGACGGCGGCCTCGCGGCGGCACGAGGTCGAACCCGCCTGGTGGCGCCGCCTGCCCTCCCAGCTCTCGGGCGGGCAGGCCCAGCGGGTCTCCAACGCCCTCTCGCTCCTCGGCGACCCGGCCCTCGTCCTCGCCGACGAGCCGACCGCCGGGCTCGACGCGGCCCGCGCCCGCGCCGCCGGCCAGCTGCTGAGCCGTCTCGCGCACGAGGAGGGCCGGGCCGTGCTGGCCGTCACCCACGACCTGGCGCTGGCCGAGCAGGTCGCCGACGAGGTGGTCGTGCTCGACGCCGGCCGCACCGTCGAGTCCGGCGACGCGGACCGGCTCGTCGCCCGCGCCCGGACGGCGGCCCACCGGCAGGTGCCGCACCGCACGGCCCGGGAGGCGCTGGCCGCCGCCCCGACCGGGCGGGAGCTGCGCGTCGATCGGCTCACCGTCGTGCGCGGCGCCGACCGCGTCGTGCTGCGCGACCTCTCGCTCGCCGTGCCACGCGACCGCACCACCGGCCTGATGGCGCCGTCCGGATCGGGCAAGACCACGCTGCTGCGCACCCTCGCCCTCCTGCACCCGCCGCGCTCCGGCGCCGTCGTGCTCGACGGCATACCCCTGAAGGGCTGGGGGTATGCCGTGCCGGCGCGGGTCCGGCGCCGCATCGGCTACGTCGCCCAGGACCCCCGCGGCGCCGTCGACCCCCGCTGGACGGTGGGGCAGATCGTCGCCGAGCCGCTGCGGCTGGCGGGCCGACAAGAGCGAGGGCGCCGGCGGGCCAGCGTCCCCGAGGGCGCGGTCGTCGACCTGCTGGCCCGCGTCGGTCTCCCGCCCGACCTCGCCGGCCGCCGTCCCGACGAGGTCTCCGGCGGCCAGCTGCAGCGGGTGGTGGTCGCGCGGGCGCTCGCGCTCGACCCCGACTACCTGCTGCTCGACGAGCCGACCTCGATGGTCGACGCCGCGACCGCCGTCGACGTGCTGTCGGCGGTCCACCGGCACCAGCACGCCACCGGGTGCGGGGTGCTCGTGGCCTCCCACGACGAGGAGCTGCTGCGGCGCTGGTGCGACACGGTGCTGCGCTGGGAGGACTGACCCGACACGACGGGGGAGGGCACCGTGGCCGGCACGGGCCTCTCCATCGGAAACAATGGGGTCATGTCTCCCGTGCCCTCCGTCAGCAACTCCATCACCGTCCGTCTCGAGCTGCCCGCCCGCGTGACCGCCGTCAGCGAGATCACGACCGCCGTGGCCGAGGTCGGCGGCATGGTGACCGCCGTCGACATCAGCGAGTCGGGCACGGAGCGACTCCAGGCGGACCTGACGATCGCCACGCACGGCACCGACCACGCCGCGGAGGTGGTCGAGGCGATCAGCACGGTGGACGGCGTGGAGATCGGGCGCGTCAGCGACCGCACCTTCCTGGCGCACCTCGGCGGCAAGCTCGAGGTGCGTTCGCGGCTGCCGATCCGCAATCGCGACGACCTGTCCCTCGTCTACACCCCGGGCGTGGCCAAGATCTGCCAGGCCATCGCCCAGAACCCCGCCGACGCCCGGACGCTGACGATCAAGCGCAACACGGTCGCCGTGGTGACCGACGGCACCGCCGTGCTGGGCCTGGGCAACATCGGCCCCCTCGCCGCGCTGCCGGTGATGGAGGGCAAGGCGGCGCTCTTCAAGCGGTTCGCCGACATCGACGCCTTCCCGATCTGCCTCGACGCCCACGACGCCGACGAGATCGTCCGCATCGTCAAGGCGCTCGCGCCCGGCTTCGCAGGCATCAACCTCGAGGACATCTCCGCCCCGCGCTGCTTCCACATCGAGGCGCGGCTGCGCGAGGAGCTCGACATCCCGGTCTTCCACGACGACCAGCACGGCACCGCGATCGTCGCGCTCGCCGCGCTGAAGAACGCGCTGCGGGTCGTCGGCAAGGAGCTGGCCGACGTCAAGATCGTCATGTCGGGCGCAGGTGCCGCCGGGTCGGCGATCATCCGCCTGCTGCTGCGTGCCGGTGCCCGCGACCTCGTCGTCGCCGACGTCGACGGCATCATCCACTCGCGCCGCGAGGACGTCGTGCGCGGCAACAACGGCAACCTCGCCTGGATCGCCAGCCAGACCAACCTGGCCCTGGAGACGGGCACCCTCAAGGACGCGCTCGTCGGGGCCGACGTCTTCATCGGCGTCTCGGCGGGCAACATCCTCACCGGAGACGACATCGCGACGATGAACGAGGACGCCATCGTCTTCGCGATGGCCAACCCGGTGCCCGAGGTCGACCCGGTCGAGGCCGGGCGGCACGCGACGGTCGTGGCCACCGGCCGCAGCGACTTCGCCAACCAGATCAACAACGTGCTGGTCTTCCCCGGCGTCTTCCGCGGCCTGCTCGACGCCCGCAGCGACCACATCGACGACGAGATGCTGCTCGCGGCCGCCGCAGCCCTGGCCGACGTCGTCCACGCCGACGAGCTCAACCCGACCTACATCATCCCCAGCGTCTTCAACCAGGAGGCGACGACCGCCGTCGCGCGGGCGGTGGAGACCGCGGCCCGCGCCCGCCAGGAGCGCACGCCCTGACCGCCGCGACCGGGCCGCAGGCCCGCGCCCGAGGGCGTCTCCGGGCGCTGGGCCAGGTGCTCCTGGTCGCGGCGCTGGCGCTGCAGGTCGCCGGGCTCTACGCCCCGACGGTGCCGGGCCCCGACACCGGGCTGCCCGGCCTGGACAAGGTCGGCCACCTCCTGATGTTCGCGGCGCCGGCGGCCCTGGCCACCCTCCTCGGGGCCAGGTGGGTCCTGGTCGCCCTCGTCGTGCACGCGCTCGTCAGCGAGCCGCTCCAGGGCTGGGTGGCGCCGCAGCGCGAGGCCGACCCGCTGGACGCGGTGGCCGACCTGCTCGGGATCGCCGCCGGCGTGGCGCTTGCCCGCGCGCTGCGGCGACGGTCGGCCATCATGGAGGGATGAGGGCGCCGCGGGAGGGACGATGGACGACAGCGTGACGGGGCAGCTGCTGGTCGCGACCCCGCTGACGGGTGACGTCTTCCGGCGCACCGTGGTGCTCGTCCTGCACCATGACGAGGACGGTGCCCACGGGCTGGTCCTCAACCGCCCGCTCGACGCCACCGTCGACGTGGTGCTGCCGGAGTGGCAGGAGTTCGTCACCGCCCCCGGCGTGCTCTTCCAGGGCGGGCCGGTCGGCACCGACACGGCGATGGGGCTCGTGAGCGTGCCCGGGCACGACGTCACCGACCCGCCGTTGGGCACCTCCCTGCTCTTCGGCGGCATCGGCCTGGTCGACCTCGACGCCCCGGCTCCGCTGGTGGTCCCCGAGATCGCCGGCTTCCGGATCTTCGTCGGCTACTCCGGATGGAGCGCGGGGCAGCTGGACTCCGAGATCGCCCAGGGCGCCTGGTACGTCGTGGACCGTGAGCCCCGCGACCCCTTCTCGGAGCACCCGGAGGGCCTGTGGCGCGAGGTGCTGCTGCGGCAGCGCAACAGCCTGTCGTTCGTCACCACCGCGACCGACCACCCCGAGCTCAACTGAGCTCGGTCCGGTCCCGGGCCGTCAGGGGCGTGCCGCTCTACACTGAGGGCATGTCGACCGTCCGCATGTCCGACCAGCCGCTCGACGCGCCCGAGGCCCCGAGCGCCCCGCAGACCCAGACCGCGCTGCTGGAGCGGACCGACACCCGCGTCGAGCCCGACCTGTCCGAGCCGGGCGACCACGAGCGCTTCTCGCACTACGTGCGCAAGGAGAAGATCCTCGAGAGCGCGATGACCGGCAACCCCGTCATCGCCCTCTGCGGCAAGGTGTGGGTGCCCGGCCGCGACCCGGAGAAGTTCCCGGTCTGCCCCATGTGCAAGGAGATCTACGAGGGCCTGCGCGACCCGCAGGACGGTGGCGACGGGGGCTCCGGCTCCGGCGGCGGATCGGGCTCCGACGGCTCCTGACGGGGGTCGTGGCGACACGCCATAGCACGCCCCGAGGGGGTGCTCCGGTGCGTCGGGAGTCCGGGTGAGTCGCCCGAGAAGGGCACCTACACTGGACCGGCCATGTCGACCTCCGCCGCCTCCCATCTCCCTCCCGCCTATCCCGGACGCGCCGCGTGGGGCACCGCCCGCAAGCTGCGGGCCTGGCAGGCCGCCGCGCTCGAGCGCTACCTCGCCGAGCGGCCCCGCGACTTCCTCGCGGTCGCGACGCCGGGGGCCGGCAAGACCACCTTCGCCCTCCGGGTCGCCACCGAGCTGCTCGACCGCGGCGAGGTGCAGCGGGTGACGATCGTGGCCCCCACCGAGCACCTCAAGGTGCAGTGGGCCGAGGCCGCCGCCAAGGTCGGCATCCGCATCGACCCGCGCTTCGTCAACGCCCAGGGCAGGCACGGCCGCGACTTCGACGGCATCGCCGTGACCTACGCCGGGGTGGCGAGCAAGCCGCTGCTCCACCGGGCCCGCACCGAGGCCGCCCGCACCCTCGTCATCCTCGACGAGGTGCACCACGGCGGTGACGCGCTCTCGTGGGGCGACGCGATCCGGGAGGCCTTCGAGCCGGCCACCCGCCGCCTGTCGCTGACCGGCACGCCGTTCCGCTCGGACACCGCGGCGATCCCGTTCGTGCGCTACGAGATGGACGCCGAGGGCGTGTTCCGCTCCTCGGCCGACTACACCTACGGCTATGCCGACGCCCTGCGCGACGGGGTCGTGCGTCCGGTCCTCTTCCTCTCCTACGGCGGCACCATGCGGTGGCGCACCAAGGTCGGCGACGAGCTCGAGGCGCGGCTGGGGGAGCCGCTGACCAAGGACCTCACCAAGCAGGCCTGGCGCACCGCGCTCGACCCCGCCGGTGACTGGGTGCCGTCCGTGCTCCGCGCCGCCGACAAGCGCCTCTCGGAGGTGCGCCGCCACGTCGAGGACGCCGGCGGGCTGGTCATCGCCAGCGACCAGGCCTCGGCCCGCGCCTACGCCAAGCAGCTGCACGAGATCAGCGGCGAGCGTCCCACCGTCGTCCTCTCCGACGACTCCGGCGCCTCGGCGCGCATCGAGGAGTTCGCCGAGGGCACCTCGCGCTGGATGGTCGCGGTCCGGATGGTCTCCGAGGGCGTCGACGTGCCCCGCCTCTGCGTCGGTGTCTACGCCACCTCCACCTCGACCCCGCTCTTCTTCGCCCAGGCCGTCGGCCGCTTCGTGCGGGCCCGCCGCCGTGGCGAGACCGCCTCGGTCTTCCTCCCCAACGTGCCGATGCTGCTGGGCCACGCCGGCTCGATGGAGCAGGAGCGCGACCACGCGCTCAACAAGCGCAGCACCGACGACGAGGACGCCCTGTGGTCGGAGGAGGAGGGCCTGCTCGCCGCCGCCAACGCGACCGAGTCGGCCTCCGGCGAGCTCGAGGGCAGCTTCGAGGCGCTGCACTCGGCCGCGGAGTTCGACCACGTGCTCTTCGACGCCGAGCAGTTCGGCCTCGGCGGCCTGCCCGGGTCGGAGGACGAGGAGGACTTCCTGGGCCTGCCCGGCCTCCTCGAGCCCGACCAGGTCGCCACTCTCCTGCGCGAGCGCCAGAAGAAGCAGGTCGGGCGTGGCGGCGGCCGGCAGCGTGCCGAGGCCGTCTCGGCGCACCGGGCCCTGGCCGAGCAGCGCAAGGAGCTCAACAAGCTCGTCTCCGCCTACGCGCAGAAGACCAACCAGCCGCACGCGATCGTCCACGCCGAGCTGCGCCGCACCTGCGGTGGTCCCGAGCTCGCCACCGCCTCCACCGAGCAGGTGCAGGCCCGCATCGAGCGCATCCGCAACTGGTTCGTCGGGCGTCGCTGACGACCCGGGCGGGTCGCCCCGCCTGACCGGCCGCGACGGCCCGCCGCGCGGGCACGGCATACCCCGGGCTCGGCGCGGATGAGATGCTGCGGGGCATGCCCGACCCCCAGGAACCCCGGCCCGAGACCGCGCAGACGCTCGACCGCGGCCTGCAGGTGCTTCTCGAGCTCGGCCGGCCCGGGGGAGTGGGCGGGCTGACCGTGAGCGAGCTGGCGACCCGCCTCGGTGTGGGGCGCTCCGTGGTCTACCGACTGGTCGCGACCCTCGAGGCGAGGAGCTTCGTCAGCCGCGGCGACGACGGGCGGGTGCGGCTCGGCCTCGGCGTCGCCCGGCTGCAGTATGCGGTGCGTCCGGTCCTCGTCGAGGTCGCCCGCCCCGTGCTGCAGGAGCTCGCCGACCAGGCCGGGGCGACCGCCCACCTGACCCTCGCCGAGGGCGACCAGGCGGTGGCCCTGCTCGTCACCGAGCCGACCTGGACCGACTTCCACGTCGCCTACCGCGTCGGCAGCCGCCACCCCCTCGAGCGCGGTGCGGCCGGGCGGGCGATCCTCGCGGGCCGACGGGGGGACGTGGACCGCCCGGCCACCACCACCGGCGAGCTGCAGCTGGGCGCCCACGGTGTGGCCGCGGCCGTCCCCGACGTGCCCGGCCTGGAGGCCTCGGTCGGGGTCGTCACCATGGGGCCTCCGCCGCCCGTCGAGGAGCTCGTCCTCGCCGCCGCCCGGCGCCTGTCGAGACACCTCACGGGCGGCCCGACCGACGGGTAGGGTGACGCGCGAACGCCGCCGTGCACCCCGCCGGGGCGACCCGACGACGGAGGCCCGCGTGTCCCAGGCATCCGGCTCGCTGAGCCGCTACGCCGACCTGGTCCGGCTGCTGATCCGCTACGGCCGGTCCGACCTCGTGACCGGCAGCGGCCTGGCCGGCGTCGAGGTGGGCACGGCCGCGGCGGCCCCGGGCGACCCGGTCACCGCGGAGGCCTTCGCGGCCGACCTGGAGCGGATGGGTCCGACCTGGATCAAGCTCGGCCAGCTGCTCTCGACGCGCCACGACCTGCTGCCGGCCGCCTACACCGAGGCGCTCTCCCGGCTGCAGGACCGCGTGGAGCCCTTCGACGGCGACGAGGCCGTGGCGGTCGTCGAGGCCGAGCTGGGGGCGCAGCTGCGCCACCTCTTCGAAGAGTTCGACCGCGAGCCCCTCGCCGCCGCCTCGCTCGGCCAGGTGCACCGGGCCCGCACCCGCAGCGGCAAGGACGTCGTCGTCAAGGTCCAGCGCCCCGGCGTGCAGGAGGCGGTGGCGCAGGACCTGGCCGTGCTGACCCGCCTCGCGACCACCGCCGACCGGCGCACCGAGCTGGGCCGCACCTTCGGCGCGGCCGACCTGCTCCAGCAGTTCAAGCGGTCGCTGCTGGGAGAGCTCGACTACGTGCAGGAGGCGCGCAACCTCGTCACCTTCGGCGAGCTCACGGCCGACCACGAGCACCTCTTCGTGCCGCAGCCGTTGGCCGACTACACGACCGCGCGCGTGCTGACGATGGACTACGTCCCGGGCCGCAAGGTGACCTCGATCGGCAACCTCGGCATGCTCTCGGTCGACGGCGAGGCGATCGCCGAGGACCTCTTCGCCGCCTACCTGCGGATGATCCTCGACGAGGGGGTGCTGCACGCCGACCCGCACCCGGGCAACATGATCCTCACCGACGACGGCCGCCTGGCGCTGCTCGACCTCGGCATGGTCGCGACGGTGCCGCGCCGGGTGCAGGACCAGGTCCTCAAGCTGCTGCTGGCCGTCTCCGACGGTGACGGCGGGGAGGCGGCGCGGGTGCTCGCCGACATGGGTCATCCCCTGGAGGACTTCGACGCCGCCCACTTCCGCGACGACGTCAGCCACCTGGTCTCCTCCTCGGTGGCCGCCGGGGCCCGGCTCGACACCGGCGGGGTGATGGTCGAGCTGTCCCGGCTCTCCGGTGCCCACGGCCTGCGGCCGCCGCCGGAGATGGCGATGATCGGCAAGGCGCTGCTCAACCTCGACCAGGCGACCCTGCACCTCGACCCCGGCTTCGACCCCTCGGAGGCGGTGCGGGCCAACCTCGACCAGCTGATGCGCAGCAGCATGCGGACCAGCCCCGGCTCGGTGCTGGCCGCGGCCATGGAGGCCAAGGACTTCGCCGCCCAGCTGCCGCGCCGGGCCAACAGGCTGCTCGACGCCCTCGACGACGGGCGGCTCACGCTGCGCGTGGACGCCTTCGACGAGGAGCGGCTGCTCCGGGTGCTCCAGCACCTCGCCACCCGGCTGGTCGCCGGGATCGTGCTCTCCGCCGTCATCCTCGGCGCGGCGCTGACGATGCGGGTCGAGAGCGACGTGACCCTGCTGGGCTATCCGGCGATCGCCACGATCTTCTTCCTCGTCGCGGCCGTCGGCGGCCTGGCCCTGGTCGTCTCGGTCCTCGTCACCGACCGCCGCGACGCGCGGCGACGTGCCGAGCGTCCGGGGTCACCGACCGGCCGCTGAGGCGGCGGGCTCCACCAGCGGCATCGTCCGGAACGGGATCGGTGTCGACAGGCAGATGACGGTCGAGGAGCGTGCGACGAGCGGATGCCCGTCGATGAGGTCGATGACCCGCTGCAGGTCGCCGTTGTCCCGGGCGACGAGACGGATCATGACGTCCCCGGAGCCGGTGATCGTGTGCGCCTCCAGCACCTCGGGGATGGTGCGCAGGTGGTCCATGACCTGCCCGTCCCGGGTGCCCTGACGGATCTCCAGGGTCGAGAACGCCATCACCGGATAGCCCAGGCCCGCCGGGTCGACCTGGGGCGCGAAGCTGCGGATGGCGCCCCGACGCACCAGCTTGTCCAGCCGGCTCTGCACGGTGCCCCGGGCGACGCCCAGGGCGCGCGAGGCACCGAGCACGCCGACGTGCGGGTCCTCCTCGAGCAGGCGCAGGAGTCGGGCGTCGAGCTCGTCGATGGCGCTGGGCATGGTCACAGTGTGCAGTATGGACCCCTGTGGGCAGGACAGTCTGTGCAGTCTGACCATCGTGTCGGGCTCGGCTTGCACGCTGTGGCCAGGACCGCGAACCTTCCCTGTTATGACCGACATCGATGTCCGTTTGACCGACCAGGAGCGTGAGGCCGAGCTCGAGCTCGACCAGCTCAAGCAGCTCGTCGGGCTGGTGCCCTACGACGAGACCACCGACGTCTTCCCGGTGACCGGCTGGGACGCCATCCACTTCGTCGTGGGCAACGCCACCCAGACCGCCCACTTCTACGAGTCCGCCTTCGGGATGCAGCTCATCGGCTACTCCGGCCCGGAGACCGGCAACCGTGACCACAAGGCCTTCGTCCTGAAGTCCGGCTCCATCCGCTTCGTGATCAAGGGCGGCGTCGACCCGGACAGCCCGCTGCACGACCACGTCCGCCGCCACGGCGACGGCGTCACCGACATCTCCCTCGAGGTGCCCGACGTCGACCGCTGCATCGCCCACGCCCGCTCCATCGGCGCCACCATCCTGGAGGAGCCGCACGACCTGACCGACGAGCACGGCACCGTCCGCGTCGCCGCCATCGCCACCTACGGCGAGACCCGCCACACCCTCGTGCAGCGCAAGGGCGAGGGCATCGACTACACCGGCCCCTACCTGCCCGGCTACGTCGAGCGCACCTCGACCTACGTCAAGCGGGAGGGCGAGCCCAAGCGCCTCTTCCAGGCCCTGGACCACATCGTCGGCAACGTCGAGCTCGGCAAGATGGACGAGTGGGTGACCTTCTACAACAAGGTCATGGGCTTCGTGAACATGGCCGAGTTCATCGGTGACGACATCGCCACCGACTACTCCGCGCTCATGTCCAAGGTCGTCGCCAACGGCAACCACCGCGTGAAGTTCCCGCTCAACGAGCCGGCGATCGCCAAGAAGAAGTCGCAGATCGACGAGTACCTCGAGTTCTACCGCGGCCCGGGCGCCCAGCACCTGGCGCTGGCGACCAACGACATCATCTCCACGGTCGACCACATGCGCGCCAACGGCATCGAGTTCCTCGAGACCCCGGACTCCTACTACGAGGACCCCGAGCTGCGCGCCCGCATCGGCAACGTCCGCGCACCGATCGAGGAGCTGCAGAAGCGCGGCATCCTCGTCGACCGCGACGAGGACGGCTACCTGCTGCAGATCTTCACGCGACCGGTGCAGGACCGCCCGACCGTCTTCTTCGAGCTCATCGAGCGGCACGGCTCGCTCGGCTTCGGCAAGGGCAACTTCAAGGCCCTCTTCGAGGCGATCGAGCGCGAGCAGGAGCGTCGCGGCAACCTCTGATCCGTCCCACCAGGCCCGCCCCGATCCGCGTCCGGGGGCGACACCGACCCGGAGGGTGTGACCGGCGCCCCGCGCCGTCGTGGGACAGTTCTCCCATGACTCAGCAAGCAGGGTGGTACGACGACCCGCAGAACCCGGACAACCTCCGCTACTGGGACGGCGTGCAGTGGACCGACCACACCAGTCCCAAGCAGAAGCCCAACCTGGAGCAGGCGGGGCGGGCGATCGCCGCCGAGGACGGCTGGGGCACCGCGCCGGGCGCCCAGCAGGGCCAGGGTCAGCAGGGCTACGGCCAGCAGGGGTATGGCCAGCAGGGCGGCTACGGCGGCCAGGGCTACGGCTACGGCCAGCAGCCCGGCGGTGCCCAGCCGCCCTACCAGGGCCAGTGGCAGCCGATGCCCGGCGCCGGGCAGCAGCTCGCCGCCGGCCGGCCCACCACGCCGGACGGCCAGCCGCTGGCCGGCTGGTGGCACCGCGTGGGCGCACGCCTCATCGACGGCCTCCTCATCGCGATCGTCGGGTCCATCGTGGCCAACGTCGTGGTGCCGGGGGTGTGGGGCGACTACGTCGACTGGTTCATGGAGGCGGCCGACCCCGCGACGGCGGGCGCGGCGACCAACCTCGACCCGCCGGCCGACCTGCTGGCCCGGATCTCCACCTGGTCCCTCGTCGTGGCCGCCGTCGGCATGGTCTACGAGATCGTGATGGTCACCCTGGCCGGTGGCACGCTGGGCAAGCTGGCCCTCGGGCTGCGGGTCCGGCTGCGCGAGCAGGCCGGCAAGATCGGGTGGGGCAGCTCGATCCTCCGGGCCCTCGTCTACCAGGTCTGCGGCCTGTTCACGCCCGTCGCGGTCCTCAACGTGCTGTGGCCGCTGTGGGACGCCAAGCGCCAGGCGCTGCACGACAAGGTGGCCCGCACCAACGTCGTCCGCGTGCGCTGACGCAGACCCCCTGACGACAGCAGCAGAGCCCCGGCCGTTCCGAACGACCGGGGCCTCTGCCGTGCCCGCGGGCCCGCCGCGACCTCTCTCAGCGGGCGGGGAGGATGGTGCCGCTCACCTCGGCCAGGCCGACGACGGTCCCGTCCGGGCCGGGTGCGGTGGCGGTGATCGTGACGGTGTCGCCGTCCTCGAGGAAGGTGCGGGTGCTGCCGTCAGGCAGCGCCAGCGGCTGGCTGCCCGACCAGGTCAGCTCGAGCAGGCTGCCCCGGGTGGCGGGGTCGTCGCCGGAGACGGTGCCGGAGGCGAAGAGGTCGCCGCTGGACAGCGCGGCGCCGTTGACCGTCAGGTGGGCGAGCATCTGGGCGGGGGACCAGTACATCGACCGGTAGGGCGGTCGTGAGACGACAGTGCCGTTGAGCCGGACCTCCATCGTGATGTCGAGGCCGAAGAGCCCGGGCCCGGAGCCGCGCAGGTAGGGCAGCGGCTCGGGCTGCTGCTCGCCCAGCGGCACGCGGGCCGCCTCGAGGGCGGCCATCGGGGTGATCCAGGCGGCGAGGGAGGACGCGAACGACTTGCCGAGGAAGGGTCCGAGGGGGACGTACTCCCAGGCCTGGATGTCGCGGGCGGACCAGTCGTTGAAGAGGGCGACGCCGAAGAGGTGGTCGGCCGCGTCGTCGACGTCGACACGGGTGCCGACCAGGGTGCTTCGGCCGACGACGAAGCCGAGCTCGGCCTCGATGTCGAGGCGCACGCTGGGGCCGAAGACCGGGGCGGGGTCCTCCTTGCCCTTGCGCTGGCCGGTGGGGCGCACGACGTCGGTGCCGCTGACGACGACGGTGGAGGAGCGGCCGTGGTAGCCGATCGGCAGGTGCTTCCAGTTGGGGGTCAGCGGCTCGCCGTCGGGGCGGAAGATCCGGCCGACGTTGGTGGCGTGGTGCTCGCTGGCGTAGAAGTCGACGTAGTCGCGCACCTGCAGCGGGAGGTGCGCGTGGACGGTGTCCAGCGGGTGCAGGTGGGCGGCCATCGCCCCGCGCCGCGCCGGGTCGGACAGCCCGTCCTGCAGCCAGGTGCGCACGTCGGCCCAGGCCTGCGGCCCCAGCTCGAGGAAGGCGTTGAGCGTCGGGGTGCCCAGGGTCTGCGCCCACGGGGTGTCGGCCGAGGCGGCGCGCAGGTCGAGGGCGTGGTCGCCGACGCGGACGGCCAGGCGCACGTCGTCGTCACCCTGGGTGCTGATCGCGCCGTAGGGCAGGTGGTGCAGGCCGAACGGGTGGTCGGCGGGCAGGTCGAGGGGTCCGGTCACGGGGGGCTCCTTCGCGGTGGGGTGTGGTGCGCGCCGGGAGGCGGCGCCGGGGTCAGGGGGCGAGCAGGCCGAGGTCGACGAGCTCGCCGACGGGGTCGAGCACGCCGCAGCAGCCGAAGGACCGGAAACGGGCCCGCAGCCGGGCCACCGCCCGCTCGTCCAGGCCGCGCACGAGGGCGGCCAGGGCGGGCGCGTCGCGCAGCTCGAGGGTCGCCTCGAGATCGCGCAGCGTCGCGCCGCCCTCGAGGTGGTGCACGGCGACGAGGACGTTGAGCAGCCCGTGCTGGGGCTCGCTGCCGCCACCGGCGACCGGCTCGTCGTGGGCGACGACGTGGTGCAGGCCGCCGGTGAGCTTCAGGGGCAGGGCGCGCTCCCGGGCGGCCGTGAGGAACTCCGCGAGCTCCCGCGGCGTGGGCACCGGCGCGGCCGGGGTCGACTGGGTGCGCAGCTTGGCCAGCACCTCGACCGACCCGCCGCCCGCAGCCGCGGCCACCGCGTCGAGCGCGGCGTGGTGCACCGCCCCGTCCCGGGGGACCTCGACGGCGACCGGGACGCCCAGCTCGAGCGCACGGCGCCAGGAGCCGGCGTCGTCGTGCGCGAGCTCGACCGAGGCCACCCGCAGGGCGGGGGTGCCGCGCAGGACGTCCACGGCCTCGACCAGGTCCTCCACCGGGGTGCCCGGGCGGGCGATGACGCCCACCTCCACCGTTCCGGGGTAGGCCGTGCCGGCCGTCTCCGTGTCACGCCCGGGCGGAGACGCCGCCGCGACCGCGGCCAGCGCGCGTGCCGCGGACGCCCCGATCAGCAGCGGGCCGACGACGTCGCCGTAGGGGCCGGAGCGCAGCCGCAGGTGCTCGGCCCAGGCCACCTCGACCGGGGCGTTGCCGGGCGGGAAGACCGCCGCGTCGTCCACGAGCCGGTCGAAGAGCGACCGCGGCGCCGGAGTCGTTGACATGGCTGGCACCGTACTGCATGGTGACGAACGAGAGGACGCAGGTGTCCGCATAGCGGACGCCCAGACAGGCCTCGCCCGACCCGCACCCACCACCTCGCCCGAGCCACCCGAACGGAGCGCCCATGGCCCACTACCGCAACGTCGGTTTCGTCCCGCCCAAGCGGCACACCCAGCACCGCGACGAGCAGGGCCGGCTCTACTACGAGGAGCTCATGGGGGAGGAGGGCTTCTCCTCCGACTCCTCGCTGCTCTACCACCGCAACATCCCCTCGGCGATCGCCGGGGCCCGGGCCTGGGACCTCGGTGACATGTCGACCGTGCCCAACCACCCGTTGCTGCCGCGCCACCTGAGGCTGCACGACCTCTTCGTCGAGTCGCGGGCCGAGGACGGCACCCCGGTGCTGCAGCAGGGCGTCGACGTCGTCACCGGCCGCCGGCTCGTGCTCGGCAACGGCGACGTGCGGCTCCTCTACGTGGTCGCCGACACCCCGAGCCCCTACTACCGCAACGGCATCGGCGACGAGTGCGTCTACGTGGAGCGTGGCGGTGCCCGGGTCGAGACCGTCTTCGGCGCCTTCGAGGTGGCCCAGGGCGACTACCTCGTGATCCCGCGCGCGACCACCCACCGCTGGATCCCGCGGGTCGAGGGCGACGAGGACTACACCGAGCCGCTGCGCGCCTACGTCATCGAGGCCAACAGCCACATCACCCCGCCGAAGCGCTACCTGTCCCGCTTCGGCCAGCTGCTCGAGCACGCGCCCTACTGCGAGCGCGACCTGCGCGGCCCGGAGGGCCCGCTGCTGGCCGAGGACCTGGGCGCCGACCGGGACGAGCACACCGAGGTCTACATCAAGCACCGCGGCAGCGGGCCGCAGAGCACCGGCGGCATGGTCGGGACGATCTACACCTACCCCTACCACCCGTTCGACGTCGTCGGCTGGGACGGCTGCCTCTACCCCTACGCCTTCAACATCCGCGACTACGAGCCCATCACCGGCCGGGTCCACCAGCCGCCGCCCGTGCACCAGGTCTTCGAGGGCTACAACTTCGTGGTCTGCAACTTCGTGCCGCGAAAGGTCGACTACCACCCGCTGGCGATCCCGGTGCCCTACTACCACTCCAACGTCGACTCCGACGAGATCATGTTCTACGTCGACGGCGACTACGAGGCGCGCAAGGGCTCGGGCATCGGTAAGGGCTCGATCTCGGTGCACCCCGGCGGCCACGCCCACGGCCCCCAGCCCGGCGCCATGGAGGCCTCCCTCGGCGTCGAGTACTTCGACGAGACGGCCGTCATGGTCGACACCTTCCGCCCGCTCGAGCTCGGCGAGGCCGGCCGCGCCGTCGACGACGGGGTGTACGCCGCGTCCTGGAACCGCGGCCTGCCCGGTCGCGACGCGGGGGAGGGCGAGGTGTTCTCGACGACCTGAGCCGTCAGCTCCAGTCGGACAGGTAGGTGGTGGGCAGCGCGGGCTCGCCGTGCGAGAGTCGCAGGGCCCGGCGCGGCAGCTCCGCGCGCGCCATCGCGTGGTGCTCGCGGGCGGTGGCCGCGTCGGTGGGCACCACGACCTCGCCGCGCTCGACGAGCCGGACCATGAGCTCGCGGTCGTCGCCGTCGTCCTGGGGCCGCTCGTCGATGCCGACGATCTCGGCCCGGGCGACGCCGTCGGGGCCGCGGCGGCGCAGCCCGAACTTGCGACCCGCCACCGAGGTCTTGTCCTTGCTGGCCTTGGCCACCCCCTCCATCGCGCCCGAGTCGCCCTGGCGGCTCACGAGCTTGTAGACCAGGCCCGCCGCCGGGTGGCCGGAGCCGGTGACCACGCTGGTGCCGACGCCGTAGACGTCGACGGGCGCGGCCTGGAGCGCGGCGATCGCGTGCTCGTCGAGGTCGGAGGTGACGACGATGCGCGTGGACGTGGCGCCGAGGGCGTCCAGCTGGGCCCGCACCTCGTGGGCCTGCTCGACGAGGTCGCCGGAGTCGATGCGGACCGCGCCCAGCTCCGGCCCGGCGAGCTCGACGGCCAGCTCGACCGCGGCCGTCACGTCGTAGGTGTCGACGAGCAGGGTCGTGCCCAGGCCCAGGCTGGCCAGCTGGTTGGCGAAGGCGTCGCGCTCGTCGTCGTGCAGGAGGGTGTAGGAGTGGGCCGCCGTGCCCGCGGTGGGTATGCCGTGCCGGCGCCCGGCCTCGAGGTTGGAGGTCGAGCCGAAGCCCGCGACGTAGGCGGCCCGCGCGGCGGCGACGGCGGACCCCTCGTGGGTGCGGCGGGAGCCCATCTCGATGCACGGCCGGTCTCCGGCGGCGGCGGTCATCCGAGAGGCGGCGGAGGCGACGGCCGAGTCGTGGTTGAGGACGGAGAGCGCGAGGGTCTCCAGGACGACGCCCTCGGCGAAGGTGGACTCGACCACGAGGAGCGGCGAGCCGGGGAAGTAGACCTCGCCCTCGGCATACCCCCAGATGTCTCCGGTGAAGCGGTAGTCGGCCAGCCAGTCGAGGGTGCGCTCGTCGACGATCCGGTGCTCGCGCAGGAAGGCGAGCTCGTCCTCGCCGAAGCGGAAGTCACGCAGCGCCTCGAGGAACCGTCCCGTGCCCGCGAGCACGCCGTAGCGGCGACCGTCGGGCAGCCTGCGGGCGAAGGTCTCGAAGACGCAGGGCCGGTCGGCGTGGCCGCTGCGCAGCGCGGCCTGCACCATCGTCAGCTCGTAGTGGTCCGTCAGCAGGGCGGTGCTCGGGTTCACGGGCCCACCCTAGTTCGGCCCGCCTAGAGTGGGACCGTGCCCACCGACCCGCCGCAGCCGCCCGCTCCGCCCCCCGGTCCGTCGACGACGCCCGAGCGCGAGGGCAGCGTCGCCGTGCTCGACCGACCGGAGGCCGACACCCCCTGGGTGACGCTGGTGTGGAACGACCCGGTCAACCTCATGACCTACGTCACCTGGGTCTTCCAGACCCACTTCGGCTACCCGCGCGAGAAGGCCGAGGCGCTGATGATGGACGTGCACACCAAGGGCCGTGCCGTCGTCTCCACCGGCACCCGCGAGAAGTGCGAGGCCGACACCGAGGCGATGCACGGCTACGGCCTGTGGGCGACCTTCCAGAAGGCCGACGACTGATGGCCACCGCCTTCCGCCGCAGCGGCAACCGCCTGGTCGCCTCCTTCGACGAGGAGGAGATCGGCGTCGTGGCCCACGTGCTCGAGCTCACCCGCGCCTTCGTGGCGCCGGAACGTCCGGAGACCGGCGACCCCTTCCTCGACCTCGTCGCCGGGCTGGGGGACGAGATCGACCCGCAGGAGCCGAGCGACCCCGCGCTGGCCCGGCTGCTGCCGCCCGCCTCGCGCGAGGACCCCGAGCAGGCCGCCGAGTTCCGCCGGCTCACCGAGCACGGGCTGCGGTCGCGCAAGGCCGCCACGATCAGCACAGCGATCGCCGCGCTCGAGCAGGCCACCCCGCCGGCGCTGGAGATCGACCTCGACCAGGCCCGGGCGCTCGCCGTCGCCCTCACCGACGCCCGGCTCATCCTCGGCGAGCGGCTGGGGCTGCGCACCGACGAGGACTCCGAGCGCCTCCACGGCATCCTCGAGGCGGCCCTGGCGGGGGAGGAGGACCTCGACCCCGCGACCGTGCAGAAGATGGCCTACTACGACTTCCTCTCCTGGATGCAGGAGTCGGTCACCGCAGCGCTGCTCGACGGCTGAGTCGGCCGCGCGGCGGGCGGATAGGCTGGCCCGCATCATGACCACTCATCCCGCTCCTGCCGCCCGGTCGGCGACCGAGGACCACGAGGTCACCGGTGCCGACGTGCGCGTCCGCTTCTGCCCCAGCCCGACCGGCACCCCGCACGTGGGGATGGCCCGCACCGCCCTGTTCAACTGGGCCTTCGCCCGCCACCACGGCGGCACCCTGGTCTTCCGCATCGAGGACACCGACGCGGCCCGCGACAGCGAGGAGTCGGCCGAGCAGCTCGTCGACGCCCTCGACTGGCTGGGCCTGGACTACGACGAGGGCCCCGGCGTCGGCGGCCCCTACGGTCCCTACCGCCAGAGCGAGCGTCGCGAGACCTACGGCGACGTCGCGACCAGGCTGCTCGAGGCCGGCTTCGCCTACGAGTCGTTCTCGACCCCCGAGGAGGTCGAGGCCCGCCACCGCGCCGCCGGCCGCGACCCCAAGCTGGGCTACGACAACTTCGACCGCGACCTCACCGAGGAGCAGCGTGCGGCCTACCGGGCCGAGGGCCGCGAGCCCGTGCTGCGCCTGCGCATGCCCGACGAGGACATCACCTTCACCGACCTGGTCCGCGGCGAGGTGACCTTCCGCGCCGGCTCGGTGCCCGACTTCGTCATCGTGCGCGGCAACGGCCAGCCCCTCTACACGCTGGTCAACCCGGTCGACGACGCGATGATGCGCATCACGCACGTCATCCGCGGCGAGGACCTGCTGTCCTCCACCCCGCGCCAGATCGCGCTCTACCGCGCGCTGGTCGAGATCGGGGTCGCCGAGCGTGTGCCGGTCTTCGCCCACCTCCCGCTCGTGCTGGGGGAGGGCAGCAAGAAGCTCTCCAAGCGCGACCCGCAGTCCAACCTCTTCCTGCACCGCGAGCGCGGCTTCGTCCGCGAGGGCATGATCAACTACCTCGCGCTGCTCGGCTGGGCCATCGGCCCCGACCGCGACGTCTTCACGCCCCAGGAGCTCGTCGAGGCCTTCGACGTGCGCCAGGTCAACCCCAACCCCGCCCGCTGGGACCAGAAGAAGGCGGAGGCGATCAACGCCGACCACCTGCGGATGCTCAGCCTGCAGGAGTTCACCACCCGCCTGCTGCCGGTGCTGCGCGAGGCCGGCGTGCTCGGCCCGCAGAGCGACATGGGCGAGCTGGCCCGCCTCGAGGCCGTGGCCGAGCTCATCCAGACCCGCATCCAGGTGCTCTCGGAGGCCGTGCCGCTGGTCGCGCCCTTCTACGTGCGGGGCGAGGAGCTGCAGATCGCCGACGACGCCCGGGCGACCCTCAAGGAGGACGCCGGGGCGGTGCTCGACGCGGCCATCGCCGCCCTGGAGCCGCTCTCGGGCCGTTATCCGGAGCCGCTGGGCGGCGGGGTGGAGTGGACGACCGAGCGCATCGAGACCGCGCTGCGCGAGGCCCTGATCGACGGGCTGGGCCTCAAGCCCCGCTTCGCCTTCGGCCCGCTGCGCACGGCCGTCTCCGGCCAGCGCATCAGCCCGCCGCTCTTCGAGTCGATGGAGATCCTCGGCAAGCACGAGACCCTGGCCCGCCTGCGCAGGCTGCGCGCGGAGGTCTGACCGGTGGCGGCCCCCGCCACCGGTGCGCTGCGCTCCTGCCCGGCCTCCGGCCTGGCGACCCCGGCCGGTGGGCCCACGCCCGTGGCGCTCCCGGCCGGGCCCGTGCGCGGCCTGCTCCTCGACCTCGACGACACCCTGCTCGGCACCCGCGAGGCCATGGTGCGGGCCGGGGCGCAGGCCGCGGCGCGGCTCTGGCCCACCGCAGACCCCGGCCGCGTCGCCGAGGCGGGGAGCCGGTTCCGCGAGGACCCCGGAGGCTACTTCCGGGCCTACACGCGCGGCGAGCTCGACTTCGCGACCATGCGGGCCCTGCGACTGGCCGACCTCGCCCGCTGGCTGGGCGTCGAGCCCTCCGCCGACGACGCCCGCCGCTGGGAGCAGCTCTACGAGGAGGCCTTCGCCGGGGCGCTCCGGGCCTTCGACGACGCCGTGCCGGCGCTCGAGGCGGCCTGCCGGGCCGGGCTGGCCGTCGGCGTGCTCACCAACAGCTCCGAGCCCTACACCCGGCTCAAGCTCCGCGTGACCGGGCTGGACGGGGCGGTGGAGCGGTTGTCGCCCGTCGTCGTGACCAAGGACACCCTCGGGATCGGCAAGCCCGCGCCAGAGGTCTTCGCCCATGCCTGCTCCCTCCTGGGCCTGGAGCCGGAGGAGGTGGTCTACGTCGGGGACGAGCTCGACGTGGACGTCTGCGGGGCCCTGGCCGCCGGCCTGGGCGCCGCCTGGTTGCGCCGGACCGGCTACGACCGGGTCGAGACCGACGTCGAGCACGCCACCGGTCACGGCCTGGCGGCCTGCGGCACCCTGCTCGAGGTCGTCGAGATGCTCTCCCGGGGACCCGGATTTGGGTCCGAGGAAGGGTCAGGGTAAGGTTTCTCCTCGGTTCGCCGCCCTGGGAAACCAGAGCGGGGATACCCCTTGGGGTATGGTGTAATTGGCAGCACGACTGATTCTGGTTCAGTTAGTCTAGGTTCGAGTCCTGGTACCCCAGCGCGGAGGAACGACCGGTCGCCAGACCGGCCCGATTTCGCGGAGAACATACCGATCAGGTAAGGTTTCTCCCCGGCGCGGAAGCGCCGGAAACACACGGCCCCGTTGTGTAGTGGCCTAGCACGCCGCCCTCTCAAGGCGGTAGCGCGGGTTCGAATCCCGTCGGGGCTACGCCGTGACAAGACCCCCACCACGTACGTGGTGGGGGTCTTGTGCTGTTCCGGGCGGACTGCTGCGAGCGGGATCACTGCGCGTCGCCCCTCCCGCCGCCCTCGTCGGCGACGTAGCGTGGGGAGCGCACAGGGACGCCAACGAGGAGGACACGCCCGTGGTGAACAAGAACGACCTGGTGGAGGCGCTCGCGCCCCGCCTCGGGGGCAGGTCGGCCGCAGCGCTCGCGGTCGAGACGATCGTCGACGTGGTGCTGCGGGAGGTGGCGGCCGGCGAGTCGGTGACGATCACCGGCTTCGGCACCTTCGAGCCGGTGGAGCGGGCACCGCGCACCGGCCGCAACCCGCACACGGGCGAGCCCGTGCCCATCCCCGCCACCCGCACGCCCCGCTTCCGACCGAGCAGCTACTTCAAGGCCGTCGTCTCCGACCCCCTGCGCCTGCCCACCCACGGGCTCGCGGGCGTCCGGACCCACGCCGTCGAGGGCGACGGCAACGGCGCCGACCACTGGGGGGCCTCCACCGGCCGCGCAGGGGCACCGGCCTCGATCCGCCGCTCGGAGGCTCCCGCCCAGCCCGAGCCCGAGCCCGAGCGCGGGCCGAGCGAGCCGGAAGCGCCCGCGCCCCCGAGCCGCGGCGGGCAGCCGGCGACGGTGCGCGCCGAGCGGCCCGCACCGGAGGAGCCGCCGGCCGTCGAGCCCGCCCGCGACCCCAACCCGGCCGCCGGCCGCAGCATCGGCGGCGACCAGATCACCGCCGACATGATCAGCGCCAAGAAGGCCGCCCGGGCGCGTGCCGCCAGCCAGCAGGGTGGCGAGCCCGAGCCGGGCAAGAAGAAGAAAAAGAAGAAGAAGGGCAAGAAGGACGGCAAGAGCGCCAAGAAGGGCTCCTGACGACCTGGCACCGCCCCCTCAGCACGCCCTCCCCGGCATGGCATGGCAGGGCTACTTCCACGACTCCGAGAACAACGTCCTCGGCGTGCACCAGCCGGACCCAGAGGCACGCTGAGCGGGGGCTGTCGGGCCCGGCTAGCGGATGACCTCGCCGTCGCCCACGCCGACCATCCACAGCCGCGTGAGGCGGGCGTCGGGGTGCTCCGGGTCGGCCGGGTCCACCTCGACGCTGACGCGCTGACCCATGCGCAGGTGGCGCAGCCCGCTCGCCTCGAAGACCTCGGGGGCGAAGGGCACCAGGCGCCCGGTGTCGAGCAGGACGGAGCCGCTGCCCGTGGTCAGGTCGAAGGTGTGCACGGTGGCCTGCATGCCGTCACCCTATGCGCCGCGCGCGGTCGCGAGGAGGGTGTGCGGTCCCGCGCCCAGCGCCAGGACCGACCGCAGGTCCGCCGCGACGTCGACGTCACGGCGCAGCCGCGGCAGGTCGAGCTCCAGCCGCACCGCGCCGGCCGCCTCGTGCCGGGCCGCCGACCCCGGGCCGAAGCGCCCCTGCGGCGGGGCCGTGGTCGAGGTGAGCAGCACGGTCCCCGTGCCCTCTGCGTCGGGCACGACAGCGGCGCGGTGGCCGGCGCAGGCCGCGAGGGCCTGGTGCAGGTCCTCCGGTCGCAGCGCCGCCAGGTCGCCCAGCAGGGCCGCCCACCCGATCCTGCGGCCGCCGAGGTCTGGCTCGTCCCGCCAGCCCGCGGCCACCGCGGCGTCGAGCCCGTCGCCGGGGTCGGCGACGACGCGGGCGCCGAGACCGGAGGCCAGGGAGGCCACCACCTCGTCGGAGGTGACCACGGTCAACGACTCCGCGCCGACCGCCGCGCAGGCCGCCTCGACGGTGTCTGCCGCCACCGCGCGGGCGAGGTCGGCGCGTCGCAGCGGTGCGGGGGCCTCGAGACGGCTCTTGGCGAGCGAGGCGTCCTTGACCGGCACGACGAGGTGCCAGTACACCCCGCCGGGGCGGGTCGACGTGGTGCCGGCGGGAGCGGAGCCGGTGCCGGGGAACGGGTGCGGATCGCGGGTCACCACGGCATCCTCGCTCACCGCCCCCACCGGGTGACAAGATGACCCCCGTGAGTCGTCAGCCGATCAATGACCGGATCCCGTGGTCCTACAAGGCCGTGATCGCCACCCTGCGACCGGTGCTGATGGGGGTCACCCGCCGCAACTGGTCCGGCGCCGAGCACATCCCGCGCACCGGCGGCTTCATCGTGGCGAGCAACCACTACTCCGAGGTCGACCCGCTCATGCTGGCGCACTTCCTCGTCGACCAGGGCCGGCCGGCCTTCTTCCTGGCCAAGTCCTCCCTCTTCGAGGTGCCCGTCCTCGGCGCGGCGCTGCGCCATCTCGAGCAGGTGCCCGTCTACCGCGCCACCTCGCGAGCCCAGGACGCCCTCGTGGCGGCGCGCGAGGCGCTCGCGGAGGGCAAGCCGATCGCGATCATGCCCGAGGGCACCCTGACCCGTGACCCCGACCTGTGGCCGATGAAGGCCCGCCCCGGCGTCGGACGCCTCGCGCTGACCAGCCGCGCCCCCGTCGTCCCGATCGGCCAGTGGGGCGCCCAGGAGGTGCTCGGCCGCTATGCGCGCACGCCGGGCAACCTGCTCCGCCGCCCCGTCCAGCACGTCAAGGCCGGGCCGCCCGTGGACCTGTCCGACCTCTACGACCGTGCCGACGAGCCGCGGGCGCACGTCGAGGCGACCGCGCGCATCATGCGCGCGGTGACCGAGCTGGTCGGCGAGCTGCGCGGCGAGACCCCGCCCGCCGTGCCCTACGAGCTGGGGCCCGGCGAGATGGACCGCCGTCCGAAGCGGAAGAAGAGCCGCTCGTGACCCGGGCGGCCGTCTTCGGCGCCGGCAGCTGGGGCAGCGCCTTCGCCCAGGTCATGGCCGACGCCGGGGTCGAGCGCATCACCCTCTGGGCCCGGCGCGAGGAGGTCGCGCGGGCGATCGCCGACGACCACCGCAACCCCGACTACCTCGACGACGTCGTCCTGCCCGACGCCGTCACCGCCAGCACCGACCCGGCGGAGGTCACGCGCGAGGCGGACGTCGTCGTGCTCGCCGTGCCCTCCCAGACGCTGCGGTCCAACCTGGCCGAGTGGGGCTCCGTGCTGCCCCCTCACGCGCTCGTCGTCTCCCTCATGAAGGGCGTCGAGCTCGGCACCGGGTTGCGCATGAGCGAGGTCATCGAGGCCTCTGGCATCGAGCGGGAGCGCATCGTCGTCGTCTCCGGGCCCAACCTCAGCCGCGAGATCGCGGCCCGGCAGCCGGCCGCGAGCGTCGTGGCCTGCACCGACATCGACGGCGCCGAGCGGGTCGCCGCGATGACGGCGGCGCCCTACTTCCGCCCCTACACCCAGACCGACGTGGTGGGTGCCGAGATCGGCGGCGCCGTCAAGAACGTCATCGCGCTCGCGGTGGGTATGGCGGAGGGGCTCGGCTACGGCGACAACACCAAGTCCTCGCTCATCACGCGCGGCCTCGCCGAGGTGGCGCGCCTGGGACAGGCCCTGGGCGCCGACCCCGGCACGCTCATGGGGCTGGCCGGCGTCGGTGACCTCATCGCCACCTGCATGTCGCCGCTCTCCCGCAACCACCGTGTCGGGGTGGCGCTGGGCCAGGGCCGCACGATCGACGAGCTGCTCGCGCTGCCGCACCAGACGGCCGAGGGCGTGAAGTCGTGCCGCTCGGTCGTCGAGCTCGCCGCTCGCAACGGGGTCGACATGCCGATCTGCGAGGGCGTGACGGCCGTCGTCGACGGCAGGGTGACGCCCGAGCAGCTGACGGCCGGCTTCATGTCCCGGGCCCGCAAGCACGAGCTCGCCTGAGCACGGGTGTCGACCCCGGGCTCGGCTGGGCCGGAGCGGATCTCGGGGCGGCGCGGGGCGTCATACCCGTCCGGGGGCCAGGCCCGGTTAGGCTCGGGCGCGATGGACAGCCAGCCCGCGCCCGACCCCGCCCAGCGCCACCGCGTCGCCCTCGTCTTCGGAGGTCGCTCCGACGAGCACGCGATCTCGTGCGCCACCGCCGCGAGCGTGCTCCGCGCGATCGACCGTGACCGCTACGACGTGCTGCCGGTCGGCATCACCCGCAAGGGCCACTGGGTGCTCGTCGAGGACGATCCCGAGGCGCTGGAGATCCGCGACGGCCGGCTGCCCGAGGTGCCCGACACCGGGCGGCAGGTCATGATCCCGATGGGCGGCGTCGACCAGGTGCTGCGCGTCGTCGAGCCCGACGGGTCGACGGCCGAGCTGGGCGCCGTCGACGTGGTCTTCCCGCTGCTGCACGGCCCGTTCGGCGAGGACGGCACCCTGCAGGGGATGCTCGAGCTCGCCGACATCCGCTACGTCGGCTGCGGCGTGCTCGCCTCGGCGGCGATGATGGACAAGCACGTCATGAAGGTGCTCTTCGCCTCGGCCGGGCTGCCCGTCGGCCCCTACACGGTCGTCCAGGACGTGCAGTGGCGCCGCGACCGGGCGGCCTGCCTCGACGCCGCCAACGCGCTGCAGTTCCCCGTCTTCGTCAAGCCGGCCCGCGCCGGCTCGTCGGTGGGCGTCTACAAGGTCGACGCGCCCGAGGAGCTCGAGGCCGCGATCGACAAGGCCCGCGACCACGACCCCAAGGTGCTGGTCGAGCAGGGCATCGTCGGGCGCGAGATCGAGTGCGGCGTGCTCCAGGGCCGTGGCACCGAGCCGCCCCGCGTCTCCCAGCTCGGCGAGGTGGCCGTCGTCGCCGGGCACGACTTCTACGACTTCGAGGCCAAGTACCTCGACGAGGGCAACGTGCGCATCACCGCGCCGGCCGACGTCGACGAGGAGGTGCGCGAGAAGGTCGGCGAGCTGGCGCGGACCGCCTTCGAGGTGGGCGGCTGCGAGGGCCTGGCCCGCGTCGACTGCTTCGTCACCCCGGACGGCGAGGTGCTGATCAACGAGATCAACACGATGCCCGGCTTCACGCCCTTCTCGATGTACCCCCAGGTGTGGGCCGCCACCGGGGTCACCTACCCCGAGCTCATCGACGAGCTGGTGCAGCTGGCGCTCGAGCGCCCGCTCGGCCTGCGCTGAGCCGACGCGCGGGCGCCGCGGTCCGACAGTCGCTCAGTCCGTGACCGAGGAGCACTCGCCGAGCGACTGCTCGACCTGGCGCACGGCCTCGCCGAAGGCGGGCAGCCACAGCGGTGCGGTGTCGTAGGCGTCCGGCACGAGGACCTCGATCGCCGGAGTGCGCCCGTAGGTCGTGAACATCGTCCCGTCGTCCAGCTCGGTCGCCACCCAGTCGATCCCGTCGATGTCGATGCACGGGTCGGTCGTGGGCTCCGGCGGCAGCTTGCCGCAGCGGGCCACGATCGGCGGATCGCCCCAGGCGGCCACGCCCGTGGACTGCACCGCGGTGACCCGGGGCTCCAGCCCGCCGACCGTCGACGGCCAGTGCTCGGCCACGGCCCGGCAGGCGGGGGAGTCGGACAGGTCGAACGGGACGGCGCGCACGGCGTCGTCCCCGCACGCGGCGAGCAGCGCCACGGGCAGGAGGGCGAGCAGCGTGCGGGCGGTCCTCAGAACTCGACGACCGTGCACGTCGTGGTGCGGGTGATGTGCGGCACGGCCTGGACGCGGGCGATGACCTCGCGCCCCAGCCCCTGCACGGTCGGCGACTCCACGAGCGCGATGACGTCGTAGGGCCCGGCCACGTCCTCCGCCGAGATGACTCCCGGCAGCTCGCGGATGGCCCGGGTGACCTGCGCCGAGGCGCCGACCTCGGTCTGCACGAGGATGTAGGCCCGGATCACGTGGCACCTCCTGGTCGCTGGTGGTTCGCAGGCTACCGTGCTCGGGTCAGGACGGGCAGCAGGGAGCAGGCAGGAGGGTCGGGATGGTCGACGACGGTGCGACGCTGGGCGGGCGGGGCGAGCGCGGCGTGCTCGCGGAGGTCTTCGCCGCCTACGCCGGCCTGCCGACCGACGGCGTGCTCGTCGGCCCCGGTGACGACACCGGGCTGCTGGCCGTGCCCACCGGCCGCGTCCTGGCGACCACCGACACCGTGGTGCGCGACCGGGACTGGCGCGACGACTGGTCCACGGCCCAGGACGTCGGCGTCAAGGTCGTCACCCAGAACCTCGCCGACCTCGCCGCCATGGGTGGGCGGGGCACCGGCCTGCTCGTCGCGCTCGCCGCGCCGCCGTCGCTGCCGCTGGCCTGGGCCCGGGGTCTCGCCGAGGGCATCGGGTATGCCGCGGGGCTGGCCGGGGTGCCGGTGCTCGGCGGTGACCTGTCCTCCACCGCGGGCGACGCCGTTCTGGTCGCGGTGACCGCGCTGGGCGAGCTGGCCGACGGCGTAACGGCACCGGTGCTGCGGTCCGGGGCGTCCCCCGGCGACGTGCTGGCGGTCTCCGGGCCCCTGGGGCGCTCCGGTGCCGGCCTGGAGCTGCTGCTGGGCGGTGTGACGGAGGCGCGCGACGAACAGGAGCGTCGGCTGCTCGACCACCACCGCCGGCCGCTGACCGACCTGGCCCAGGGCCCGTCGGCCGCCCGGGCCGGGGCCACCGCGATGATCGACGTCTCGGACGGACTGGTGCGCGACGGCGACCGCGTCGCGCGGGCGAGCGGGGTCGCGCTGGTGCTCGACCCGGGGGCGGTCGACCGTCTCGCCGGCGAGCTGGTCCCGGCCCTGCCGCTCGACCGGGCACGTCGCCAGGTGCTGTCCGGGGGAGAGGAGCACGAGCTGCTCGCGACCTTCCCGGGGGACCGGTCGCTGCCGGAGGGGTGGAGGCGTCTGGGGCAGGTCCTGCCCGTCGGCAGCGACGGCGCGGACGCCCCCGGCGTCTGGCAGGACGGCGCACGGCTGGACCCCGCCACCGGTGGCTGGGACCACTTCGAGGGCTGACGGCAGACCCCGGCACCAGGTGGCCGGGGACGCACAAGAGCCGACGCGCACCCTGAGGTGCGGCCGGCTCGCGTGCTGGTCCCGCGCGGTGCGCGGGCGCCGTCGTCAGGTCAGCGGCTGACCTTGCCCGCCTTGAGGCAGGAGGTGCAGACGTTGAGACGCTTCGGGGTCGCACCCACCATGGCGCGGACGCGCTGGATGTTGGGGTTCCAGCGGCGCTTGGTGCGGCGGTGGGAGTGCGAGATGCTGTGACCGAAGCTCGGTCCCTTGCCGCAGACGTCGCAAGTGGCAGCCACGGTGTTCTCCTGGTGTCGGTCTGGTGCGATGGTCGATGTGCCCGGTTCCGGCGGACATCCGTCGCGACCGGTCGCCAGGCAACCTCGCAAGCGTACCGGACCTGCGGGCGGGCGCCCAAATCAGCCCCGTCCACGCCCGCTCGGCGGGCTCCTCCACATCCCCGAGGAGGTGGCGACGACGCGTGGACATGCGTCGGGGACGACGGTCCGGACGTGCACGGTCAGGGATAGGTTAGGGCCGTGCCCCGCCCTGTCCTCGACCTCGTCACCGCCCGTCGGTGGGCCATGACGGCACGCATCCTGCTGGCGGGGGCGCGGGAGCGGATCGACGCGCTCAACGTCTTCCCGGTCGCCGACGGCGACACCGGCACCAACATGTACCTGACCATGGACGGGGCCCTGGAGTTCCTGCGCGGGCAGTTCGAGCTGGGCGCGGGCACCGAGAGCCTCGACGAGGGGCTGGCGCTCATCTCCCGCGGCATGCTCCTGTCGGCCCGCGGCAACTCCGGCGTGATCCTCTCGCAGCTGACCCGGGGCCTGTCCGACTCCGTCGGCCCCGACGTCGAGGCCGCCGGCCCCGAGGACCTCGCCGCCGCCTTCGAGACCGCCGCCCGCACCGCGTGGGACGCCGTCGCCGCGCCCGTCGAGGGCACGATCCTGTCGGTGGCCCGGGCCGCCGCCGAGGGAGCCCGCGCCGCGGTCGACCGGGGCCGCCCGCTCTACGGCGACGACGAGCCGCTCGACACCCTGCACGTCGTCCGCGAGGCGCTGGAGGCCGCACGGCAGGCGCTGGCGCACACCCCCGAGCAGCTCCCGGCCCTGCGTGCCGCGGGCGTGGTGGACGCCGGGGGAGCGGGGCTGGTCCTGGTCATCGAGGCGCTGGAGGCGGTCCTCGAGGACCGTCCGCACCGTCCCGCCGGCGACCTGCCCACCTGGTGGGAGGTGCAGCCCCGCCCCGCGGCCGTCGCCGACGGCACGCGCGCCTGCACGGAGGAGGACGCCGACCTCGGCGCGGGCAGCATCGAGGTCATGTACCTCCTCACCGCCAGCGACGAGGACCGCGCCGCCCGGCTCCGCGCCCACCTCACGCGGCTCGGCACCTCGGTCGTGGTCGCCGGCGGCCCCGAGGACTACCGCGTGCACGTCCACCTCGACGACCCCCGGCTCGCCGTCGAGGCCGGCGCCATGGCCGGCACCGTCGAGGACGTCCGGCTGACCTCGTTGGCCGACGGCAGCCGCCTCGACCCCCTGCCGGGCCCCGCCGGGCCGGGCTCCGGGCGGTCGCCCCACCAGGAGGCGCTCGCCGCCGCGACCCTGCCGTCCGACGAGGGCAGCACCGCCCTGGGTGTCGTGGCCTGCGGTCTGGGGGAGGGTGTGGCGCGCCTGCTGACCAGGGCCGGCGCCCAGGTCGTCCCGTCGGGCCCGCGGCGCCGGGCCTCCGCGGGCCAGCTGCTCGCGGCCGTCTGGGCCAGCGGTGCCCCGCGCGTGATCCTGCTCCCCAACGACGGCGACACCGTCATGGTGGCGATGGCCGCGGCCGAGGCGGCCGCCCGCGAGGGCGTCGTCGTCGACGTCGTGCCCACCCGCACGCTCGTGCAGGGGCTCGCGGCGCTCGCCGTGCTCGACCCCGAGGGCGACCCCGACGAGGTCGTGCCGGCGATGACCGCCGCCGCCGAGGGGGTGCGGCCCGGGGCACTGACCCAGGCCGAGCGCACCGCGGACACCCCCGCCGGCCCCGTCCGCCCCGGGCAGTGGATCGGCATCGTGGACCACGACATCGTCACGGTCGGCGACGAGCTCGAGCCGGTCGCCACCACGGTGCTCGACCTGCTCTGGCACGACGGGGCCGAGGTGCTCACCGTCCTCGACGGCGCCGACGCCCGCGACGGTGCCCTGGACCCCGTGCTCGACGCCCTGCTCGCCCGCCACCCGGGGGCCGAGGTGACGCGGATCGAGGGCGGGCAGCCGACCTACCCCTACCTGCTGGGGGTGGAGTGATGGCGGTCGACCTCGACACCCGCCTGCGCACCGTCGTCGGTGCCGCCGCGGCCAAGCTCGAGAAGGCCAGGGGCTTCACCACGGTCCGCGACCTGCTCGACTTCCTGCCCCGCACCTACCTCGACCCCGCGCGGCCCGCCGCCTTCCGCGACCTGCCGCAGGGCGAGGACGTCGTCGTGGTCGGCACGGTCCGGTCGGCCACCACCCGGCAGATGAAGAGCCGACGTGGACGGCTGCTCGTCGTCGACGTGGAGGACGAGGCCGGCGGCGGCACCCTCCAGCTGACCTTCTTCAAGCCCTTCGGCCACCAGGACCGCCTGGTCCCCGGAGCGCGCGTCGTCTGCTCGGGGCAGATCACCACCTACGGCCGGCAGCTGCAGCTGACCCATCCCGACTACGCCGTGCTCAACGACCCGACCGGCTCGTCCTCGGGCGGCTGGCTGCTGGGCGGCCTGGTCCCCGTCTACCCGGCGACGCCCAAGGTGTCGCCGATCGTCCACGGCGACCTCCTCGACCTGGTGCTGCACGCGATCGTCGACCTGCCCGACCCGCTGCCCGAGGAGGTGCGCCGCGAGCACGACCTGCCCGACCTGCTCGAGGCCTACCGGATGGCTCACCGGCCGCAGACCGAGGCCGAGGCGCGGCGGGGGAGGTGGCGCCTGAAGTTCCAGGAGGCCTTCGTGGTGCAGGCCGCGCTCGCCCGGGCGCGCCTGGCCAGCGACGCCGTCCCCGCGGTCCCGCGCGAGCCGGTGGAGGGCGGGCTCCTCGACGCCCTGCTCGAGCGGTTGTCGTTCGAGCTGACCGCGGGCCAGCAGGAGGTGCTCGCCGAGCTGCGCGCCGACCTGGCCCGCCCCGTGCCGATGCACCGGCTGCTGCAGGGCGAGGTCGGCTCCGGCAAGACCGTGCTGGCCCTGCTGGCGATGCTCGCGGTGGTCGACGGCGGCGCCCAGGCCGCGCTGCTCGCCCCGACCGAGGTGCTGGCGGCCCAGCACCACCGCGCCATCTGCGCGATGCTCGGCCCGCTCGCCGAGGGCGGCCTGCTCGGCGGCGCCGACAACGGCACCCGCGTCGCGCTCCTCACCGGCAGCCAGTCCGCGGCCGAGCGTCGCACCAACCTGCTGGCCGCCGCCTCGGGGGAGGCGGGGATCGTCGTCGGCACCCACGCCCTCATCCAGGAGCACGTGCAGCTCGCCGACCTCGGGCTGGTCGTCGTCGACGAGCAGCACCGCTTCGGGGTCGAGCAGCGCAACGCCCTGCGCGACAAGGCCGGCACCGCCCCGCACGTGCTCGTCATGACCGCGACCCCGATCCCGAGGACGGTGGCCATGACCGTCTACGGCGACATGACCACCTCCACGCTGCGCGAGCTGCCCCGCGGCCGCCAGCCGATCAGCACGCACGTCGTCACCGCCGATCGCCCCGGTTGGCTGCAGCGCACCTGGGAGCGCGTGGCCGAGGAGGTGCGCGGCGGCGGCCAGGTGTATGTCGTGTGCCCCCGGATCGGCGAGGAGGACGACCCCGACCTGCCGGGTGCCGACACCGTCGGTCCTGGCGGGCCCACCGACGTCCGCCCACCGGTGGCGCCGCAGGGCGAGGAGGCCGACGACCTGCTGTCCTCCGCCGTCGACCCGGATCCGGACGCCGAGGAGGTGGGCTCCGCGGCGGGGCCGTCGCTGCACGGCGTGCACCAGGTGGTGCGGGCGCTCAGGGCGCTGCCGTCGACCCGCGACCTCCGGATCGAGGCCCTCCACGGGCGGATGAGCGGCGACGAGAAGGACGACGTCATGCGGCGCTTCGCCGCCGGCGAGGTCGACCTGCTGGTCGCCACCACCGTCATCGAGGTCGGCGTGGACGTCGCGGACGCCACGACGATGGTCGTGCTGGACGCCGACCGCTTCGGCATCTCCCAGCTGCACCAGCTGCGTGGCCGCGTCGGCCGTGGCGGTCGCCCCGGCCTGTGCCTGCTCGTCACGCAGGGCGGCTCCGGCGACGAGGGGGCCGTGACGCGGCTCGACCACGTCGCCTCGACCACCGACGGCTTCGAGCTGGCGCGCCTCGACCTGGAGACCCGCCGCGAGGGCGACGTGCTCGGCGCCAGCCAGAGCGGCGGCCGCAGCGGGTTGCGCTTCCTGCGCCTGGCCCGCGACGAGGAGCTCATCGTCACCGCCCACGCGGCCGCCTGGTCCGCCGTCGAGGCCGACCCCGACCTCACCGGCAACCCGGCACTGCGCCGCGAGCTCGACCAGCTCGACGCCGAGCGCGCCGCCTTCCTGGAGCGGGGGTGAGCAGGCCGTGACCCGCATCATCGCCGGCCGCGCCGGGGGCAGGAGCATCGCCACCCCGCGCGGCGCCAGCACCCGGCCCACGACCGACCGGGTCCGCGAGGCCGTCTTCTCCCGCCTCGAGGCCCTCATCGACCTCGACGACACGCGGGTGCTCGACCTCTACGCCGGGTCGGGGGCGCTCGGGCTCGAGGCGGTCTCCCGCGGGGCGGCCCACCTCCTGGCGGTGGAGAAGCACCGGCCCACGGCCGCGCTCGTGCAGCGCAACGCGGCCGACCTCGGCTTCACCTCCTCCGTCGAGGTGCGCAACGCCTCCGTCGCGAGGGTGCTGGAGGGCGGCCCCGGCGAGGGCGGCGGCTACCACGTCGTCTTCCTCGACCCGCCCTACCCGTTGCCCGAGGCCGAGCTCGGCACCGTCCTCGAGCTGCTCGTCTCCCAGGGCTGGCTCGACCCCGAGGCGGTCGTCGTCGTCGAGCGCAGCGCGCGCTCGCCGGAGCCCGCCTGGCCGGAGGGGATGGAGCATCTCGGCACCCGGTCCTACGGCGAGACGGCCGTGCACGTGGCCGAGCCGGCACGGCATACCGAGGACTGATCGGGGCCGGCCCGGCCCCGCTGGTGACGGCATGAGGGAGCCGGAGACCCGGGAGGAGCCGCGATCCCGGAAAAGCGTTCGGTGACCGACCCCGTGACTTCCTAGGGTGGCGGGATGCCGGACGCGATCTTCGACCACCCCCGGGTCGCCGCCGTCCTCGACGCGCTCGACCCCGACCGCAGCGACCTGGACACCTACGTGGACCTGGCCCGACGGCTGGGAGCGGCCGACGTGCTGGACGTGGGCTGCGGCACGGGGATCCTCGCCTGCCGGCTCGCCGCCCTCGGGGTGCGGGTCACCGGCGTCGACCCCGCCGCGGCGTCGGTCGCCGTGGGCCGAGGCAAGCCGCACGCCGACCCGGTGACCTGGATCGTCGGGACCGCGCCGGACCTCCTCGCCCTCCCGGACCAGGAGGGGCGCTACGACCTGGCGACCATGACCGCCAACGTGGCGCAGGTGTTCCTGGAGGACGACGAGTGGCTGGCGACGCTCCGCGCGGTCCGGACCTGCCTGCGGTCCGGCGGGACGCTGGCGTTCGAGTCGCGCGTGCCCGCCGACCGCGCCTGGGAGCGCTGGACCGAGCAGCTCACCCGGCAGGTCGTGGACGTCGAGGGGGAGGGACCGGTCGAGGACTGGGTCGACGTCGTCTCCGTCGAGGGAGACCTCGTGACGTTCGCGTCGCCGACGATCTTCCACGCCGACGGGGAGCGGATCGACTCGGTGTCCACGCTGCGCTTCCGCCCGGAGGAGGAGCTGCGGCGGTCGGTGCTCGCCGCCGGCTTCGCCGAGGTGTCCGTCCAGGACCTGCCCTCCGCGCCGGGGAAGGGCGGGCTCGTCCTCGCCCGGGCCTGACCCGCCGCCGCACCCCGTCCGACGTGCGGCGACGTGCCCCCGGTGCCACGATCGCCCCATGACCGACTACGTGATCCCCCGGCCCGTCTCCGGCGACGTCGTGGACCTCATCCTCGAGGACCACCGCCTCTTCGAGTCCCTCATGCGCGAGATGCGCGACAGCACCGCCGACCGCGCGGCCGCGCGCCAGGCCTTCGCCGACGTCCTCGTGGCGCACGGGGAGGCCGAGGAGAGCCACGTCTACCCCCGGCTGGTGAAGAAGACCGAGGGCGTGGGGGAGCACGAGGCCCACCACGGCGAGGAGGAGCACGCCGAGATCAACGAGGCCCTCCTGGCCCTGATGGAGTGCAAGGGCACCGACACCCAGAAGTTCGACGACGCCGTCGAGGAGATGAACGAGGTCCTCCAGCACCACATCACCGAGGAGGAGCTGACGATCCTCAACCCGGCGCGCGAGGAGGTGCCCGAGGAGGAGCGGGCGGCGCTCGGCGAGGCCTTCCTCAAGGCCCGCAGCGAGCACCTCGACGCCGGTGCGGGCTCGATCGAGAACGTCCGTCGGATCGTGCAGGAGGCTCACGAGGAGGGCCTCCTGCCGGCCGACGACGAGGAGGAGTAGGCGACCGGGCGGGACCGGCGCCCACTAGGCTCGCCGCCATGACGCGTCCCACCCGCCGCTGCGTGTGCCCCGGCTCCTTCGACCCGGTCACCAACGGCCACCTCGACGTCATCGCCCGCGCGACCGCGCTCTTCGACGAGGTCGTCGTCGCGATCCTCCACAACCCGGCCAAGCGGGGGACCTTCCCCGTGGAGCGCCGGATGGAGCTGGTCCGCGAGGCGCTGCCGTCGGACCTCGCGGACCGGGTGCGCGTGGAGGCCTTCGCCGACCGGCTGCTCGTCGACGTCTGCCGCGACCTCGACGCCGGCGCCATCGTCAAGGGGCTGCGGGGCGGCACGGACTTCGCCTACGAGCTGCCGATGGCGCGCATGAACCGCCACCTCACCGGCGTCGAGACGGTCTTCCTGCCCGGCGACCCGGGGCTCGAGCACGTGTCCAGCTCCCTGGTCAAGGAGGTGCACCGCTACGGCGGCGACATCTCGGGCCTGGTGCCCGACGGGGTGCTGGCGGCGCTGCGCGCGCTCTGAGCGTCCGACGTCCAGCGGCACCGCCGGACCTCGGTTTGAGTCGGGGGCGGTCGAGCAGATAGTCTGATGCGTCGGTTTGTGTCCTTGCTGCGTCTCGCCCCGGGCACCGACCGTCCCCACCGACACGAGTGCACAAGGATGAGAACAGTCATGGCTGCTGCCGAGCTGGAGAGCCCCTGGGTGGTCGACACCCGGGAGCTGGTCCGGCGACCCGGCTCCATGCGTGAGCTCTCCCGCACCGTGTCGGCGCCCGAGCGCATCGGGACCGACGTCATCGCGATCCAGGCCGACCACACGGTCGAGATGGAGCTGCGGCTGGAGTCGGTCGTCGAGGGCGTGCTGGTGACGGGGACGGTGCAGGCCGAGGCGAGCGGGCTGTGCGTGCGGTGCCTGGACGACGTCGGGGAGACCCTCGAGGTCTTCTTCCAGGAGCTGTTCGCCTATCCCGAGCGGGCGTCCCACCACTCCGCGGTGGCGGCATCCCACAAGGGCGGCAAGGACCAGCAGACCGACGAGGAGGAGCAGCACGTGCTCGACGGCGACCTCATGGATCTCGAGGAGATCGTGAGGGACGCCGTGGTCACCGCGCTGCCCTTCCAGCCGGTGTGCCAGGACGACTGTCCGGGTCTGTGCTCCGAGTGCGGAGCACGCCTGGCTGACGACCCGGACCACCACCACGACGTGATCGACCCCAGGTGGTCGGCGCTCGCCTCGCTGAGCGTCCCGACCGACGACGACGAGAAGAAGAGGAACTGACGTGGCCGTCCCCAAGCGGAAGATGTCGCGCTCCAACACCCGCAGCCGCCGGGCCAACTGGAAGGCCGCGCCCATCGCGCTGTCGACCTGCCCGCAGTGCGGCTCCGTGCGCACCCCGCACCAGGCCTGCACCTCCTGCGGCACCTACGCCGGCCGGCACTACGCCGCTGCCGAGCGCACCGAGCACCAGGACTGAGCGCGGCTCCCGCAGCATGCGTCCTGCGAACGAGCTCAACGACTACCTGGAGGGGGTCGTCGGGCAGCGTGTCGACGAGGCGCTGCTGCTGCGTGCCCTGACCCACCGCTCCTACTCCTACGAGAACGACGGGCTGCCCCACAACGAGCGCCTGGAGTTCCTCGGGGATGCGGTCCTCGGGATCGTCGTCACCGACACGCTCTACCGTGAGCACCCCGACCTGCCGGAGGGCAAGCTCGCCAAGCTGCGGGCCGCCGTCGTCAACTCCAGAGCTCTCGCCGAGGTCGCCCGGGTCATCGACCTGGGCGACTTCGTGCTGCTCGGGAAGGGTGAGGAGACGACCGGCGGCCGCAACAAGGCGTCGATCCTGGCCGACACCACCGAGGCCGTCATCGGGTGCGTCTACCTGTCGGCCGGCCTGCCCGCCGCCGGCACCTTCGTGCACCACCTGCTCGACCCGCTCATGCGGCGCAGCGCGGCGCTCGGAGCCGCCCTCGACTGGAAGACCAGCCTCCAGGAGATGGCCGCCGACAGCGCGCTGGGCAGCCCGACCTACGAGGTCGAGTCGGAGGGTCCCGACCACGACAAGACCTTCACCGCCGTCGTCGTCGTCGACGGCCGGACCCTCGGCACCGGGGTGGGACGCTCCAAGAAGGGTGCCGAGCAGCAGGCCGCCGAGAACGCCTGGCGCGCGCTGAGCGAGGCGGTGGGGGTGACGGAGACCGACGGCTCCGAGGCCACCGAGGACACCTCGGACGCACCGGCCTCGAGCGTCTGAGGCCGGTGCCCGAGCTTCCCGAGGTCGAGGTCGTCCGCCGGGGCCTGCAGGACCACGTCCTGGGCCGGACGATCAGCCGGGCCGTGCTCACCGGGGCGCGCGTCGCGCGTCGGCACGCGGCCGGCCCGGCCGACCTCGCCGCCCGCGTGGCGGGCAGCCGGGTCGTCGACGTCGACCGCCGCGGCAAGTACCTCTGGTTGGTCCTGGACCCACCGGCCGACGACCCGCACGCCCTCGTCGTCCACCTCGGCATGAGCGGCCAGCTGCTCGTCGAGGACGCCGCGGCGCCGCGGGAGAAGCACCTGCACGCCGCCTTCGACTTCGCCGACGACGGCCCGCAGCTGCGCTTCGTCGACCAGCGCACCTTCGGCGGCCTCGCCCTCACCGGGCTCCTCCCGGACCGGCGCGGCGACGCCGGCCACCCGCACGGCATACCGGAGCCGGTGCTGCACATCGCCCCCGACCCGCTCGAGCCCGCCTTCGACCGGGCAGCGACGGTGAAGCGGGTGCGCGGCAAGGACAGCGAGATCAAGCGGGTGCTGCTGGACCAGACGGTGGTCAGCGGCGTCGGCAACATCTACGCCGACGAGGCGCTGTGGCGCGCGCAGGTCCACGGCCGCCGCACCGCGTCGGCGCTCACCGGACCGACGGTCGGCCGGGTCCTCGACCACGCCGCGGAGGTGATGCGCGAGGCGCTCGCGCAGGGCGGCACGAGCTTCGACGAGCTCTACGTCAACGTCAACGGCGCCAGCGGCTACTTCGACCGCTCGCTCGCGGCCTACGGCCAGACCGGCCGCCCCTGCCCGCGCTGCGGCACCCTCATCGCGCGCGAGCAGTTCGTCAACCGCTCCTCGCACTTCTGCCCGCGCTGCCAGCCGCGACCGCGGCCGCGGCGCACCCTGCCGCGCTAGGCGCGCAGCGGCTCGTCCTCCTGCGGGTAGCGCACGCCGATCTCGCGGCGCACGCTCTCCAGCACCGTCATGACCGCGATCGTGTCGTCGTGGGGGACCAGGGGCGACTCGACCAGCCCCTCGCGCAGGCAACGGTGCACCTCCTCGACCTCGTGCGCGAAGCCGCGCCGCTCGGCCGAGACGTGCTCCTCGTCCTCGCCGGGGCGGTGCACGGTGAAGGACTCCGGGTCGTTGACCGGGCCGTGCACCTCGATCCAGCCCGCGGTGCCACGCAGCACGGTGCGGGAGGCGCCGTGGCTGCGCGAGTCGCACAGCACCTGCACGAGGGCGCCCGAGTCGGTGTGCCACTGCAGCGCCACCTGGTCGTCGGCGCCGGTCGGCACGGTGCTCCCGAGCACCTGCACGTCGGTGGGGTGGCCGGCGAGCAGGTGGGCCAGGGTCACGGGGTAGACGCCGAGGTCCATCAGCGCCCCGCCGCCGTTGGCGAGGTCGAACAGCCGGTTGGTCTCGTCGTAGGGGAAGGGCACGGTGAAGGCCGCGGCGAAGGAGCGCAGCGCCCCGATGTCGCCGCGCGCGACCCGGGCGTGCAGCTCGCGCACGACGGGCAGGCAGCGTGTCCACATCGCCTCCATCGCGAACAGCCCGCGGGCGCGGGCCCGGTCCAGCACCGCCTCGGTGTCGGCGACGGTGAGCGCGAACGGCTTCTCCACGAGGACGTGCTTGCCGACGTCGAGGCACGCGAGAGCCTGGGCCGCGTGGAAGGGGTGGGTGGAGGAGACGTAGACGACGTCGACCTCCGGATCGGCGCCCAGCTCGGCGTAGGAGCCGTAGGACCGGGGTATGCCGTGCTCCTCGGCGAAGACCCGCGCGCGCTCGCCGTCCCGGGCGGCCACGGCGACGACCTCGCCGCCGTCCACGGAGGCGATGGCGTGGGCCATGGCCGAGGCGATGCGTCCGGCGGCCAGCAGGCCCCAGCGGATCGGGCGGTCGGGGACGGGCGGGTATGCCGTGCTCACGCCCCCACCGTAATGTTCTGGGCCATGGAGCGGGTAGTGGTCTTCGTCCGGGGTCGCGTCCAGGGCGTGGGCTTCCGCTGGTGGACCCGTGCCCGCGCGCTGGAGCTCGGCCTCGTCGGGCACGCGCGCAACCTGCCCGACGGCCGCGTGGAGGTCTGCGCCCAGGGGGCGACCGAGGCGGTCGACGCCCTCGTCGCGCTGCTGGGGGAGCAGCCCTCCACTCGCTCGCGCCCCGGCCACGTCGACGGCATCACGGTGCAGCGGCACGCCCCCCGGGAGGGGCTGGAAGGCTTCGTCGAGCGCTAGAGGGGCAGCGTCCCGGCGCGGGGTGCCAGCCCGTGCTCGATGCCCCACCGGACCGCCTCGGAGCGGCGGGTCAGACCGGCCTTGCGGTAGGCGTTGCGGATGTAGGACTTCACCGTGTTGGGCGACAGCCCGGTCCGCGTGACGATGTCGTCGTTGGTCAGCCCGAGGCTGATCATCCGCAGGACGTCGCTCTCGCGGGGCGAGAGACCGGGCTCGGCACCGGGCCACCGCCGCTCGGCGCCGATGCGGCCCTCCGGGCAGGTCGCCGACTCGAGGGCCTGCACGAGCTCCACCGCGGAGGAGCCCAGGTCGACCGATCCCGCGCAGCCACCGGCGATCGCGCGCCGCAGCTGCCCGGGCGGGAGCTGCCGGCCGTAGAGGAGCACGGCCGCCGTGCCGGGATGTGCCGCCACCCGCAGGGCCGCGCAGACGCAGGCCCCCGGGCCGACGAGCAGGACGTCGGCGTGCGCGGTCCCGGCGGAAGCGAGGTCCACGCCCGTCGTGCGGACCCGGCGGGAGTAGGGGGTCAGCCGGGCGGCGACGCCCATCCGGATGACGGGGGAGTCGCTGGCGACGGCGACCTCGAGGGGGCGTTGCCGGCTCTCGGCAGCGCGCGGGGCGACGTCGTCGGGGCGACGTCGTCGAGGGTCCTCGGCCGCGCTCGGCGGCTCCGCGATCAGGATGGTCATACGGTCTCCTGCCGGCTGGTGTGCACGTGGTGGGAGGCGCGGAGGCACCTCACCACTTTCCATAGGACCACGCCGGGGGCGTGGGGCCTAGTGCCGTACGCGCACGCTCCGGCCCGGTTCGCGCAACGTGGCGGACCCCGCCGGTCGGCTCAGCCGCGCAGGGTGCGGCTCGGCGGCTGCGCGTAGACCTGCTGGTAGTGCGCGGCGAACCGGCTCGAGCTCAGGAAGCCCCACCGGGCGGCGGCGGCGACCGTCGTCTCCTCGGGACTGCTGCGGAGCAGGTCGCGGTGCGCCTGCTCCAGCCGGGCGCGGCGCAGGTAGGCCGAGGGGGTGGTCCCCAGATGGCGCTGGAAGGCGAGCTGGAGGGTGCGGACGCTCACCGCGGCCGCGTCGGCGAGCGAGAGGTCCCGGTCGAGGTGGCCGTCGATGTGGGCCAGGGCGCGCCGCAGCGCGCGGGGGTGGGCGTCGGCGCTGTCGCGCCGGAGGTCCGGGGGCCGGTAGGTGCTCGGGAAGGTGGCCAGCGCGGTGGCCGCGAGCAGGCGGGACGCGGCGGCGTCCAGGAGCGGGGTGCCTCCTGCACCGCCGCACGACCCTGACTGCGGAGCAGGGCGACCGTCGCCCGCCAACGCCCCGCCGCGGCGGAGGACATCGGGGCGGCGCCAGTGAACCGGACCTCGCCGTCGCGGTCGCCGCCCGCGAGCTCGAGGAGCCCCTCGTGCGGGAGCTGGACGACGTCGACCACGGTCCTGTGGTGCTCGACGGCGAAGGGGATGCCCTGCTGGGCGGTGAGGCAGACGTCACCGGGGAGGTAGCAGGCTGTGCAGCTGCATCCGGCTCGCGCCGGGGTCGGTGGGGAGCAGGCGCATGGCGCCCTGGTACTGGCGGGAGAGCGCGTCCTCGACCGCCTCGACGCCCACGACCTCCAGGTCGTCCTGCCGCGTCCGCACCTCCTCGCGCGCGAACCACCGTCGGTCCTCGGCGCAGGTCCGATCCTGCGGGCACCGCTGACCTCGTCCCGACTGTAGCGCCGGGTTGGGGCGCGACGCGGGTGCGCCTGCCAGGACGGGAGCGCGCCCGCCGGTATCGTGACGGCACCAGCACCGTCGCCGACCGATAGAAGCCTGCCCGCGTGTACGTCAAGAGCCTGACCCTCAAGGGGTTCAAGTCGTTCGCCTCCGCGACGACGATGCGCCTCGAGCCGGGCATCACCTGCATCGTGGGACCCAACGGCTCGGGCAAGTCCAACGTGGTCGACGCGCTCGCGTGGGTGATGGGCGAGCAGGGGGCCAAGAGCCTGCGCGGCGGCAAGATGGAGGACGTCATCTTCGCCGGCACCTCCGGGCGCCAGCCGCTGGGTCGCGCCGAGGTGTCGATGACCATCGACAACACCGACGGTGCGCTGCCGATCGACTACACCGAGGTGACGATCACCCGGACGATGTTCCGCTCCGGCGGCTCGGAGTACGCCATCAACGGCACCTCGTGCCGGCTGCTCGACGTGCAGGAGCTGCTCTCCGACTCCGGCATCGGCAAGGAGATGCACGTCATCGTCGGGCAGGGCCAGCTCGACAGCGTGCTGCGGGCCACCCCCGAGGAGCGGCGCGGCTTCATCGAGGAGGCCGCCGGCGTCCTCAAGCACCGCAAGCGCAAGGAGCGGGCCCTCCGCAAGCTCGAGTCGATGGAGGGCAACCTCACCCGCCTCGCCGACCTCACCGCGGAGATCCGCCGCCAGCTCGGGCCGCTGGGTCGCCAGGCCGAGACGGCCCGGCGGGCCGCCACCATCCAGGCCGACGTGCGCGACGCCCGGCTGCGGCTGCTGGCCGACGACCTCGTCCAGCTCACCAGCGCCCTCGAGCAGGAGATCGCCGACGAGCAGGCGCTCGTCCGGCGCCGCACCGAGGTCGCCGAGGCCGTCGAGGCGGCCGACCGCACCGTCGCCGAGCTCGAGCGGGAGCGGGCCGAGGCCGCGCCCGCCCTCACCGAGGTCCAGGACCGCTGGTACACCCTGTCCTCCTCGCTGGAGCGGATGCGCGCCCTGCGCGACCTGGCCCGCGAGCGGGTGCGGCTGCTCGGCGCCGAGGAGGAGGAGACCCGCGAGGGCTCCGGAGGGGCCGGCCGCGACCCCGAGCGGCTCCGCGCTCAGGCCGAGCAGGTCCGTGCCGAGGAGGCCGAGCTGCAGGCGCGGGTCGCCGATCTCGCGCGTGCGCTGGAGGAGGCCGAGGAGGAGCGGGTCGCCGCCGAGCGGGCCCACGCCGAGGAGCAGAACCGGCTGCAGCGCCTCGCCCGGGCCGCCGCCGACCGCCGCGAGGGCCTGGCCCGGCTCGCCGGCCAGGTCGCGGCCCGACGCTCGCGCATCGAGGCGGGGGAGGGCGAGATCCAGCGGCTGGAGGCCAGCGCCGCCGCCGCGCTGGAGCGGGCCGCCCGCGCCGAGCGGGAGTTCGCCGCCCTCGAGGCGACGGTGCTGGACGTGGAGGAGGGCGAGGAGGGCCTCGACGCCGAGTACGAAGCGGCCGAGGAGGCCCGCGCCGCGGCCGAGGCCGAGGTCGTGCGGCTGGGCGAGGAGCTGCGCGCGGCGCAGGCCGAGCAGGCCACGCTGTCGGCGCGCGTCGAGGCGTTGTCCCTGAGCCTGCGCCGCACCGACGGCGCGAGCGCGCTGCTCGGGGCCGACGACGTCACCGGCCTGCACGGCACCCTCACCGGTCAGGTGCAGGTCGAGCCGGGCCGCGAGGCCGCGGTCGCCGCGGCCCTCGGCTGGGCGGGGGAGGCGCTCGTCGTCGAGGGTCTCGAGCCCGCGCGCGGCGCCCTGTCCTGGCTGCGCGAGCACGACCAGGGGCGGGCCGGCCTGCTCGTGCCCGGCATCGCCCCGGAGGTCGACCGCTCGGGCTGGCCGTCCCTCCCGGGGTATGCCGTGTGGGCCGCCGACGCCGTGCGCGTCGCCGACGAGGGCCTTGCCCGGGCCGTGACGGGGCTGCTGTCGCGGGTGGCGCTCGTGGAGACCTCCGACGAGGCGGTGCGTCTGGTCTCCGAGGTCGCGGACGTCACCGCGGTGACCGCCGACGGCGACGTCTACGGCCCAGGGTGGGTCCGGGGCGGGTCCAGCGCCGCGCCGAGCCTGCTGGAGCTGCAGTCCGCCCTCGACGAGGCGAAGGCCGGTGTCGAGGCCGCCACCGCGCTCGCCGAGCGGCTGACCTTCGCGCTCAAGGGAGCGCGGACCACGCTGGAGGAGGCCGAGCGCCGCGCCGACACCGCGATGGACGCCCTGCACGACTCCGACGCCCGGATGACCGCGGTCGCGGAGCAGCTCGCCCAGCTGGGCCAGACCATGCGCGCCGCGCGCTCGGAGCACGAGCGCACCACCGCCGCCGTCACGACCGCGCGCGCGGGCCTGGAGACGACCCGCACCGAGCTCGCCGAGCTCGAGCAGCGGCTCGCCGACGCCGAGTCGACGGCCTCGGAGGTCACGGTCGAGCCGGACACCTCCGAGCGGGAGCGCCTGGCCGAGGCCGCGGCCCGGGCCCGCACCGCCGAGACCGAGGCCCGGCTGTCGCTGCGCACCGCCGAGGAGCGCGCCCGCGCCCTCTCCGGCCGGGCCGAGTCGCTGGAGGCCGCCGCCCGCAACGAGCTCGCGGCGCGTGAGCGGGCCGCCCGCCGTCGGGCCCGCCGGGCCGAGGAGCGCCGGGTGGCCGAGGCCGTGGCGACCGGTGCGGCATACCTCGCCGAACGGGTAGAGACCCTGGTCGCGGTGGCCTCGAGGGAGCGCGAGAGCCTGCGCGAGGAGCAGGCCCGCCGCGACGAGCAGCTCGCGGCCGCCCGGTCCCGCGCCTCCGGCCTCGCCACCGAGCTGCGCGAGCTCACCGACTCCGTGCACGCCGACGAGATCGCCCGCGCCGAGCAGCGGCTGCGCATCGAGGCGCTGCAGACCCGGGCCGTCGAGGAGCTGGGCGTCGACCCCGAGACGTTGGTCGAGGAGTACGGCCCCCACCAGCCGATCCCGGCCATCCCCGAGCCCGGCCAGGACCCCGACGACCTGCCCGAGCCGCAGCCATTCGTGCGTGACGTCCAGGAGAAGCGGCTGCGGTCGGCCGAGCGCAAGCTCGCCCAGCTCGGCCGGGTCAACCCGCTGGCGCTGGAGGAGTTCGCCGCGCTCGAGGAACGCCATACCTTCCTCACCGAGCAGCTCGAGGACCTGCGGCGCTCCAAGGCCGACCTGCTCGAGATCGTCAAGGAGGTCGACGAGCGCGTCGAGCGCGTGTTCACCGAGGCCTTCCACGACACCGCGGCGCAGTTCGAGCGGGTCTTCGCGCGGCTCTTCCCCGGCGGCGAGGGCCGCATCACCCTCACCGACCCCGACAACATGCTGACGACCGGCATCGAGGTCGAGGCGCGGCCGCCCGGCAAGAAGATCAAGCGGCTCTCGCTGCTCTCCGGCGGAGAGCGCTCGCTGACCGCGGTCGCGCTGCTGGTGGCGATCTTCAAGGCCCGGCCGAGCCCCTTCTACATCATGGACGAGGTCGAGGCGGCGCTCGACGACACCAACCTCGGCCGCCTCATCACCCTCTTCGAGGAGCTGCGCGACTCCTCCCAGCTCATCGTCATCACCCACCAGAAGCGCACGATGGAGATCGCGGACGCGCTCTACGGCGTCTCGATGCGCGGCGACGGCGTCACCACGGTCGTCAGCCAGCGGGTGCGCGACGTGGCGCCGGCGGGGGCGAAGGGTCCGGGCGAGCCGGTCGGTGCCGGAGCGTCGGCCGGCCCCGGGGGCGCCCCCTCGTGATGCAGGTCTACGGCGGCGGCGAGTACCCCGCCTACGTCATCGACGACGACACTCTCCGCGAGGAGCTGCTCGACCCCGAGGAGGCCCGCGAGTGGTGCGAGGAGACACCCGACCACCCCGACGCCGTCTCCTTCTGGCGGATGCTGGGCGAGCTCGACCGCGCCCTCGTGGCCGGCGAGCGCGTGCTCCTCGACCGCGAGCCCGGCACCGTCGGCTGGGCCTCGGGCGCGGTGCGGCTGGCCCACGTGCACCACTGGCGCGAGGAGTATGCCGAGGCGCACGAGCTGCTCGACGCCGCCGAGGAGGTCTTCGCGACGGGGGAGGGTGCGCCGCTGCTCGCCTTCGTGCACCAGCACCGGGCCAAGGCGCTGCTCGACGAGGGCCGTCTCGAGGAGGCCGCCGACGCGGCGCGCCGCGCGCTCGCCCTGAGGACCGGCCGGGTCGGCGACGGCCTGCTCGCCTCCTCCCGCCAGACCCTGGCCCGCATCGAGCGGGCCCTCGCAGAACGGAGCACCCCGTGACCGCACCCCGCGCCATCCGCCGCCTGGGCGAGCGCTCCCGCTCCGAGCGGGACGACCTCGACGCCGTGCTCGACGCCGCATTCGTGGGCACCCTCTCGACCGTCGTCGACGGAGCCCCCTGGGTGGTGCCGATGCTCTACGCCCGGGATGGCGACCGGCTGCTCCTGCACGGCTCCACCGGTGCCGGGGCGCTCCGGCACGTGGCGGCCGGTGCACCCGCCGCGCTCAGCGTCGTCCACCTCGACGGCGTCGTCGTCGCGCACACCACCTTCGACTCCTCGGCGAACTACCGCTCGGCGGTCGTCTACGGCGAGCTCCGCCCGATCACCGACCCGGACGACAAGTGGGACGCCCTGACCAGGGTGTCCGAGGCCGTGCTGCCCGGCCGGGAGGCCGAGGTCCGGCCGATGACCGCCAGGGAGATCGCCGCCACCCAGGTGATGGAGCTGGCGATCCGCGACGGCGACTGGCTCGTCAAGGTCCGCACGGGCGGGCCGGGGGACCCCGACGAGCCGACCGAGGCCTGGACCGGCGTGGTGCCGCTGCGGGTCGTCGCCGACGAGCCGGTGCCCGACCAGCGCTCGGCCGAGCGGCCCGTGCCGGCCTCGGTGCGCGAGCGGGTCCGGAGGGGTGCAGGGGCCGTCTGATCCTGCGCCCGGGGCCGGGTGCGGCGACACGCCCGGGCGCGTGGAGGGGCGGGATCCTGTGACGTCGGTCGCGACCCGCTGACACGCCGCAGCCGATTCGTCGCGCGCGGCCCGGTGGCGTCACACTGGTGACATGCTCGCACTCATCCTGGCCATGCTCTTCTGCGTCGCGATCGGCGCGGGTGTCGTCGGCTACGTGATGGTCGAGGCCCGGCGCGAGGGCCGCGGCGACTTCTGGACGCCCGAGGGCGAGGAGCTCCTCGCCGGCGCCCGGCGCACCGGCGAGAAGGTGCGGAACCAGGGCGAACGCCTCGGGCGCACCGCCGCCGAGCGGACCCGTGACCTCAAGGCTCGACTGCCCGAGCGTCGCGCGGACCACGGCGGGGAGACCGCCCCGCGCGAGACCGACGCGCACAGCGGCGACGACTTCCGCGCCGCCAGCTGACCGCATACCCGACCTGCACCGGCCGAGGCCCCGCCCGGCCCGTCCGGTGCTGCCACCGAACTCTGGGAGACTGACCGCGTGGGACCGATCGATGAGCTCTGGGAGATCCTGACCCTCGTCACCGTGGTGGCGCTGGGCGGTCTCGCCGTCCTCGTGGCGCTGGTGCGCGGCGGCGGTGGCAAGACCAAGACCGCACCGCGACCGCCGCGCGTCGACGAGAAGGAACGCGCCGAGGAGCTGCCCTCGCCCGAGGCGCCGGCCGAGGTCGAGAACCGCGGCGGTGGTGTCGCGGTCGAGCCCGAGGTCGTCGAGCCCACGGCGCCCGAGGTCGAGCGCCCCGAGTCGGCCCGCGGCCGCCTCCAGCGCCTGCGCGCCCGGCTGGCCCGCTCCAACTCCGCCATCGGCAACGCGCTGCTCGCGGTGCTCTCGCGCGGTGGCCTGTCCGAGAGCGACTGGGAGGACGTCGAGGACACCCTGCTCGCCTCCGACCTGGGCGTCGAGGCCACCGAGGAGCTCGTCTCCTCGCTCCGCACGCAGGTCAAGGTCGACGGCACCACCGACCCCGAGCAGGTGCGGCGCTGGCTGCACGACGACCTGCTGCGGCTCGTCGACCCGACGATGGACCGTCGGATCGCCGCCAGCCGCGAGGGCGACCACCCCGCGGTGATCCTCGTCGTCGGCGTCAACGGCACCGGCAAGACGACGACCGTCGGCAAGCTCGGGCGCGTGCTCGTCGCCGAGGACAAGGACGTCGTGCTCGGTGCGGCCGACACCTTCCGCGCGGCGGCCGCCGACCAGCTGCAGACCTGGGGCGAGCGCGTCGGCGTGCCGACCGTCCGCTCCGACCGCGAGGGCGCCGACCCCGCGTCGGTCGCCTTCGAGGCCGCCAGGGCCGGCGTCGAGATGGAGGCCGACGTCGTCCTGATCGACACGGCTGGCCGGCTGCACACCAAGCGCGGCCTCATGGACGAGCTGGGCAAGATCAAGCGCGTCGTCGAGAAGGTCGCCCCCGTCAGCGAGGTGCTCCTCGTCCTCGACGCGACCACCGGCCAGAACGGCATGCGCCAGGCCGAGGAGTTCGCCCGCGAGGTCGACATCACCGGCATCGTGCTGACGAAGATGGACGGCACCGCCAAGGGCGGCATCGTCGTCAACGTCCAGCGCAAGCTCGGCGTCCCGGTCAAGCTCATCGGCCTGGGCGAGGGACCTGACGACCTGGCGCCCTTCGACCCGGAGGCCTTCGTCAGCGCCATCGTCGGCTGACGGGTTCGCGAGGACCCGCAGCGGAGCGAGGACCGGGGCCACCAGACAAGGTTGTGCCGCTGATGCGTCGTCGCTGACGTCGCCCGACCGGCACAACGTCGCCTCGGGCGGGGCGACCGGCGTCCGGCCGGCACAACCTTGCCTGCGGTCGCTCGTCCCTCGCTCGACACGCGATCTGCATCATCCGCGCACGCTCGAGCAGGGGCGGATGTCGCACTTCCGGTGTCGTCGTGCGCGCGCTCGGGAGTTGATGCGTCAGACAAGGTTGTGCCGCTGATGCGTCGTCGCTGACGTCGCCCGACCGGCACAACGTTGCCTCAGGCGGGGCGACCGGCGTCCGGCCGGCACGGCCTTGCCTCGCAAGCGCGCGGCAGCCGACGAGCCCCTCAGCGCGAGCGGTCGACGACCGCGGAGCTCTGGGGCGAGTTGCGCAGCTCGGAGGGGTCGGCGAGCGCCCACTCCACGACCCGCGTCCCGGCGATGCCGAGCGGGCCGGCGACGGCGCGCAACGCCATACCCTCGGCCGGGCGCAGCGGGCCGGGCAGCCGCAGGCCGAGCATCTCGCGGGCGTGATCGGGCAGGATCTCGACCGCGCCGGCGGCGAGCATCCAGAATCCGGGCCGGGCCGCCCATGGCAGCGGCGGCTCCTTGAGCAGGAAGCGCACGACGTCGAGCGCACCGGGTGTCGTCTCGAGCTCGGGGCGGTAGGAGTCGAGCACCCGCTGCAGGTCGGCGACCGTGTGGGGCGGGTCGGGGATGCCGAGGCGCGTGGCGACGTAGGCCGCCTGGTCGACGTAGGTGTCCGCCTCCTGCAGCGTCAGCGGGGTGCGCGACCAGCGCTGGTGCGCCACGAGGAAGCTGTCGATCTCCGCGACGTGCACCCACTCCAGCAGGTGCGGGTCGGTGGCGCGGTAGGGGCGGCCCTTCCGGTCGGTGCCCGAGACGGTCTCGTGCAGCCGGTTGATCCGGTCGATCAGCCGTTCGGCCTGCTCCACGGGCCCGAAGGTGGTCATCGCCAGGAACTCGCTCGTCCGCTGCAGCCGGCCCCACGGGTCGTCGCGGTAGCCGCTGTGCTCGCCGACGCCGGCCATCGCCAGCGGGTGCAGTGCCTGGAGCAGGAGGGCGCGCATGCCGCCGGCATACATCGCCGCGTGCCCCTGCACCCGGCAGATCGGGGCGTCGGGGGCGAACCGGCGCTCGCCCGGCGCCAGCCAGATCGCGTGGGCGCGCCGCTCGGCGTCGGGGCCGGCGACGCGGTCGCGCAGGGCCGTCGCCAGGCGGCTGCGCAGGCGGTCGGTCAGGGCGGGAGCGGCGGGCACGATCCCAGTATGCGGTGGGTCCGCCGGGTCGGGCTCGCGGAGGCGGCTGGGGGCTGGGCGCCCTGGCACGTATCCTTGCCGGGTGTTCACAAGCCTCTCCGACCGTCTGACGCTGACCTTCAAGAACCTCAAGCGCAAGGGCACCGTCACCGAGTCCGACCTCAACGCGACGATCCGCGACATCCGGCTCGCGCTGCTCGACGCCGACGTCGCGCTCCCGGTCGTGAAGCAGTTCACCCAGCGCATCCGCGACCGCGCGCTCGGCGCCGAGGTGCACCAGGCGCTCAACCCGGCCCAGCAGGTCGTCAAGATCGTCAACGAGGAGCTCGTCGAGATCCTCGGTGGCTCGACGCGCCGCCTCAACCTCGCCAAGAACCCGCCGACCGTGATCATGCTCGCGGGTCTGCAGGGTTCGGGCAAGACGACCTTTGCCGGCAAGCTGGCCCACCTGCTCAAGGGCGAGGGCCACACCCCGCTGCTCGTCGCGGCCGACCTCCAGCGCCCCAACGCCGTCACCCAGCTCGAGGTGGTCGGCGAGCGCGCCGGCGTGCCGGTCTTCGCGCCCGAGCGCGGCAACGTCTTCGGCCACGACGCCGCGCTGGAGTCCGGCGAGGGCACCCGCTCCTTCGGCGACCCGGTCGACGTCGCCGTCGAGGGCGTCGAGGAGGCCCGCCGCAAGGGCTACGACGTCGTCATCATCGACACCGCCGGCCGCCTGGCCGTCGACGTCGACCTCATGCGCCAGGCCAGCGACATCCGCATCGAGACCGGCGCCCACGAGGTGCTCTTCGTCATCGACGCGATGATCGGCCAGGCCGCGGTGGAGACCGCCAAGGCGTTCGCCGACGGCGTGGGCATCACGGGCTCGGTGCTGACCAAGCTCGACGGTGACGCCCGCGGTGGTGCGGCGCTCTCGGTGGCCACGGTCACGGGCCAGCCGATCCTCTTCGCCTCCACGGGCGAGGGCGTCAAGGACATCGAGACCTTCCACCCCGACCGGATGGCCTCGCGCATCCTCGACATGGGTGACGTGCTCACCCTGATCGAGCAGGCGGAGAAGGCCTTCGACCGGGCCCAGGCCGCGGAGATGACCCGCAAGTTCCTCGCCGACGAGGACTTCACCTTCGACGACTTCCTCGAGCAGATGGCCGCCATCAAGCGGATGGGCAGCCTCAAGCAGATGCTCGGCATGATGCCGGGCATGCAGGGCATGCGCGCCCAGCTCGACGCCCTCGACGAGCGGGAGTTCGACCGCGTCGAGGCGATGGTCCGCTCGATGACCCCCTTCGAGCGCAACCACCCCAAGCAGATCAACGGCTCGCGCCGCGCGCGCATCGCCCGCGGTTCGGGCGTCTCGGTCTCCGAGGTCAACCAGCTGCTCGAGCGCTTCGCCGACGCGCAGAAGATGATGCGCCAGCTCAAGAAGGGCGGCGGCATCCCCGGTATGCCGGGCATGCCCGGCATGGGCGGCGCCGGTGGCGGCAAGCGTGGAAAGCAGGCGCCCAAGAAGAAGGGCAAGTCGGGCAACCCGGCCAAGCGTGCGCAGCAGGAGCGGGAGGCCGCGCAGAAGGCGCAGGCCGCGCGCACCGCCTCGCTGGAGAACGCCTTCGGCGGCGCGGCCCTGGGTGCAGGTGCCGACCAGGGCGCCGGCGCCGGTGACGACGCGCTCGCCGGGCTCAAGCTGCCCCCGGGCTTCGAGAAGTTCCTGGACCAGGGCAAGAAGTAGGCCCGGACCCCAGCGGGCTGCCGCCGGGGGAGGGTCCGGCGGAATACGGCATACCGTAGAGTTGGTTGACACGTCAACGAACACGACGTGTCGATGTCGAGAGGAACGACCGTGACGGTAGAGCTGGGCCTGGACACCTTCGGCGACCTGACGCTGGACGACGACGGGGCTCCCGAGCCCGCCGCCCGCGTGATCCGCCACCTCGTCGACCAGGCGGTGCTGGCCGACTCGGTCGGCGTCGACTTCATCGGGGTGGGGGAGCACCACCGCCCCGACTTCGCGGTGAGCGCCCCGGACGTCGTCCTCGCGGGTATGGCGACGCGCACCAAGCGCATCCGGCTCGGCTCCGCGGTCACGGTGCTCAGCTCCGACGACCCGATCCGCGTCTTCGAGCGCTTCTCGACCATCGACGCCCTGTCCAACGGGCGCGCCGAGGTGGTGCTCGGCCGCGGGTCGTTCACGGAGTCCTTCCCGCTCTTCGGCTTCGACCTGCGCGACTACGAGGTCCTCTTCGCCGAGAAGCTCGACCTCTTCACGAAGCTCCTGGACGAGGGTCCGGTCAGCTGGCAGGGCTCGACCCGCCCGCCGCTCGTCGACCAGGAGGTCTGGCCCAGGACCGAGTCCGGGCGCCTGACCACCTGGATCGCGGTCGGCGGTTCGCCGCAGAGCGTCGTGCGCGCGGCCTCCTACCGGCTGCCGCTCATGCTGGCGATCATCGGCGGCCCGGCGCAGCGCTTCGCGCCCTTCGCCGACCTCTACCGTCGTGCCCTGGACGAGGCCGGCTCCCCGCACCTGCCCGTCGCGGTGCACTCGCCCGGCCACGTCGCCGAGACCGACGACCTCGCGCTGGAGCAGCTCTTCGGCCACTTCAAGGCCAATCGCGACCGGATCGGCGCCGAGCGCGGCTGGCCGCCCATGACCACGGACGAGTTCGTCTCCGAGGTCCGCTCCGGGGCGCTCTACGTGGGCTCGCCGGAGACGGTGGCGCGCAAGATCGCCTCGACCGTGCAGGCCCTGGGACTGTCGCGCTTCGACCTCAAGTACGCCAACGGGCCGATGCCGCACAGCCAGCTGATGCGCTCGATCGAGCTCTACGGCACGCAGGTCGTCCCCCGCGTCCGCGAGCTGCTCGCCGAGGGCTGACGTCCCGGCGAGGGGACGGGCCTGCTCGCGAGGCGACCTGTCGGCGGTGCGTGGCAGGGTGCTGGCATGACCTCCTCGCACTGCTCGATCGTCCCGCCCTACGTGCTGCGGCAGATCGCGACCGCCGAGCCCGACCTGGCGCCGGCGATCGAGTTCGCGCTGCACGACGGCGCCGAGCTGCGTCACCGGCGCGAGGTGACGGCGACGCGCTGGCCGCAGGGCGAGCCGCCGGCGGGCCAGGGGATCATCGCCTGGCCGATGCTCCAGCGGGTCGAGACCCCGGAGCGCGCCGAGCGCGGGCTGCTGGCGGACGTGCCCCCGGGTGCGGGGCCCCAGCGGTCGGTCCACGACGCGCAGCACGGCACGTCGCTGCCCGGAGTGCTGGTGCGCGACGAGGGTGACGGGGCGACGGGTGACGCGGCCGCCGACGAGGCCTACGACGGTCTCGGCGCGACCTGGGAGGTGCTGGCGCGGGCCTACGGCCGCGACTCCCTCGACGGCCGCGGGCTCGGGCTGGTCGCCACCGTCCACTACGCGCGCGACTACGACAACGCCTTCTGGGACGGTCGCCAGATGGTCTTCGGCGACGGCGACGGCGTCTACTTCGCCGGCTTCACCCGCAGCGTCGACGTCATCGCCCACGAGCTCGCCCACGGCCTGACGCAGTACACCTCGGGCCTGACCTACGTCGGGCAGTCCGGGGCGCTCAACGAGTCGGCCTCCGACGTCTGGGGCGCGATCGTGCGCCAGTGGGTCCGTGGCGAGACCGTCGACACGGCCGACTGGCTCATCGGCGCCGAGCTCTTCACCGACGCGGTGCAGGGTGTGGCGCTGCGGTCGATGGCGGCGCCGGGCACGGCCTACGACGACCCGGTCCTCGGGCGAGACCCGCAGCCCGGCCACATGGACGGCTACGTCGTCCTGCCGCACGACGCCGACCACGACAACGGCGGGGTGCACATCAACTCCGGCATCCCCAACAAGGCGTTCCACCTCTTCGCGACCGCCCTCGGTGGCAACGTCTGGGAGCGGGCGGGCCAGGTCTGGTTCGACACCATGACCACCCGCGGGCTGCTGCCGCGGGACGCCACCTTCGCCCGGTTCGCGGCGGCGACGGTCGACCGGACCGTCGCCCGCTACGGCCCGGGCTCGGAGGAGGAGCAGGCGCTGCGGGCGGCCTGGTCCGGGGTCGGGCTGGACGTCCCGGAGGACATCTCCGACGCGGCACCCGACGTCGACGGGTCGGTCGCGGCCCACCTCGACCTCGGCGAGGCCGCGCTGCGGGCCGACGACAGCGATGGCTGAGGCCGCGCCGCGGCGTCGCTTCACCCGCGAGGAGCTCGAGGCCTTCCGCGACGCGGAGGTGCCCGACCTGCTGCCGGTGGAGGGCTCGGCGACGCCGGTGCGGCTGCTCGTCGTCGGCATCAACCCCGGGCTGTGGACCGCGGCGACCAGCACGCACTTCGCCCACCCGGTCAACCGCTTCTACCCGGCGCTGCTCGAGGCCGGCATCATCGCGAGGCGCATCGACCCTTCCGCCGGGATGACCGACGACGACCGGGCCCACCTGCTGGCCCGCGGCATCGGCATCACCAACCTGGCGCCGCGCGCCACCGCACGCGCCGACGAGCTCACCGCGCAGGAGCTGCGCGACGGGGGCCGGCGGCTGCGCGCGACCGTCGCCCGCGTGCGTCCCGCCGTGGTCGCGGTGGCCGGCATCACGGCATACCGGAGCGCCTTCGGGGTGCGCACCGCGCGGGCGGGGGAGCAGCCCGAGCCGCTCGAGGGGGCCCGCCTCTGGGTCGTGCCCAACCCCAGCGGTCTCAACGCCCACGAGACCGTCGCCTCGCTCGCGGCCGCCTACGCCGAGCCCGCGCGGGCGGCCGGCGTCATCCCCTGATCCGGCGCGGGCGCCACTGCTGCACCGAGCCGACCGGCACGAAGCCGGAGCGGAGGAAGAAGCGCAGCGAGCGGGCGTTGCCCGGCGTGACCGAGGCCAGCACGACCTCGCCCTCGGGCACCAGCGCCAGCGCGCCGGCGAGCAGCTCGTCGGCCGGGGCGCCGAGCGCGTGCACGCCGAGCTCGGGCAGGCCGGCGATGCCCCGGGAGAGTGTCACCAGGGCGTCGCTGCCCGGGTCGGGCAGGCCGTGCACCGTGACGTCGTCCCTCCAGTCCCGCGCGTGGAGCGCCCGCTCGGTGGTGCCGAGGTCGGGGCGCGGCACCAGCGCAGACGGCCCGGGCCGGCCACGACCGACCATGAGCACGTCGAGCACGCCGATCTCGCCGTCCCCCGCGAGCGCGACGGTGGCGCGCGGGTCGTGCGCGCCGCCGTAGCCGTGCACCCCGAGCCGGGCCAGCTCGGCGTCGGTGACGTCCTCGCCCACGACCATCACCGCGTGGCCGGTGAGGGCCACCGCGGCCTCCACGCCCGGCCGCCACGGGGCCGCCCGGGAGAAGCCACCGTCGGGCTCGGGGAAGCGTCCGTCGGCGGCGTCGCGCAGCACCCGGGCCAGGTCGACCCGGGGCCCCGGGAGGTGTCCGTCGTCAGCCACGCCCGGAGTCTACGAGCCGGCGACGGCGCCGGGGCCGCGCCCGATAGCCTGACCGCGAGAGTCCCCCGACGACGAGGAGCACGACGATGAGCGCACCGGTCCTGCACGTCCGCGGCACGATCCTGGTCGGCCCCGAGGAGGTGCTCGACGAGCTGTGGGTCATCGACGGCCGGGTCAGCCTCACCCCGCCGGCGGGGGGAGAGGTCGAGACCGTCGAGGGGTATGCCGTGCCGGGCCTGGTCGACGCGCACTGCCACGTCGGCCTGGAGTCCCACGGTGCCGTCGAGCCCGAGCGGGCCGAGGAGCACGCGCTCGCCGACCGCGACGCCGGGGCGCTGCTGCTGCGCGATGCCGGCAGCCCGCTCGACACCCGCTGGGTCCAGGAGCGGGACGACCTGCCGCGGCTCATCCGCGCCGGTCGCCACATCGCCCGGACCAAGCGCTACCTGCGCAACTTCGCCTGGGAGATCGAGCCCGAGGACCTGGTCGAGTACGTCCGCCAGGAGGCCCGCAACGGCGACGGATGGGTCAAGCTGGTCGGCGACTGGATCGACCGCGAGACCGGCGACCTGGGCATCTGCTGGCCGGTGGACATCCTCACCGACGCCATCGCCGCCGCGCACGAGGAGGGTGCCCGGGTGACAGCGCACTGCTTCGGCGAGCAGTCGTTGGTCGACTTCGCGGCCGCCGGCACGGACTGCATCGAGCACGCGACCGGGCTGACCGACGACACGATCGACACCTTCGCCCGGCAGCAGATCGCGATCGTGCCGACGTTGGTCAACATCGACAACTTCCCCAAGTTCGCCGAGGCCGGGCGGGGCAAGTTCCCGACCTACGCCGACCACATGATGGACCTCTACGAGCGGCGCTACGAGACGGTGGCCAAGGCGCGCGAGGCCGGTGTGCCCGTCTACGTCGGCACCGACGCCGGCGGGCAGCTGCCGCACGGGCTCGTCGCCCGCGAGGTCGAGGCGCTGACGCGCACCGGCATGTCCAACCTCGAGGCGATCGGCGCCGCGACCTGGGGGGCGCGGGAGTGGCTCGGCCGCCCGGGCATCGCGGAGGGCGAGTCGGCCGACATCGTCGTCTACCGCGACGACCCGCGCCAGGACATCCGCACGATGGCCACCCCGCACCGCGTCATCCTGCGCGGGGTCGGCCACGAGCACTCCGGCGCGCGCGGCTAGCGACCTCGGACGCCACGTCCGGTCGCCGACCCGCAGGACGGCGACCGGAGCGGGTCAGGCGGCCGAGGTGCCCGCCGTGCCCTCGAGCGAGACCAGCGCCTCGTAGGCGAGGGTGCAGAGGAAGGGCGGCGGCTCCTCGGCCAGGACCGAGTCGCGCAGCAGCCGGACGGCGTGCTGCAGCAGGTCCTCGCGCGCACCGCGGCGGCGCAGCAGCGCGATCTCGTCCTCGAGCATCCGGTCGAAGAGCCGGACCGACATGGTGGGGCCCTCGGCGAAACGCTCGCCGTGCAGCATCCACTGCCACAGCTGCATGCGCGCCAGCTCGACGGTGCCGAAGTCCTCGATGTGCCCGGAGATCGTCAGCGTCCCCTCGCCGGCCAGCCAGCCGGTGAGGTAGGTCAGGGAGGAGCGGAGGGCGGTGCGCATGCCGGTCAAGGTGGCCGAGCCGGGGAGCGTGCTGACGTCGCGCAGCGCGTGCGCGTCGACGACGACCTCGGGCTGGGACTCGTCGCGGTGGCGCAGCCGCTCCTGGGCCCCGCTGCCCGCGCGCTCGTCGCGCACCTCGAAGGGGGCCCGGACGACCGGCACCAGGGCGGGGTGCAGCGCCCACGCGCCGTCGAAGCCCTGCGCCGCCTCGCGCGCCTTGTCGCGGTGGACCCGCGCGTGGGTCATCGCGACCGACTCGTCGAACGGCCCGCTCGCCGACAACGAGATGGGGCCGCCGATCGCCTGGACGCCCCGGCGGTGGCAGGTGCGGACGATCAGCTCGGTGTAGGTCCGCAGGAAGCGGGTGTTCATCGTGAAGGACGCGACGTCGGGCAGCGCGTGCTCCGGGCGGTGGCCGTAGGTGCGCAGATGGGAGAAGACGTAGTCCCAACGGCCCGCGGTCAGGCCGGTGACCCGGTCGCGCAGCGTGTGGAGGATCTCCTCCAGCTGGTAGGCGGCCTGCACCGTCTCGACGAGGATGCTCACGCGGGTGCACCCGGCGGGCAGGCCCAGCAGCTCCTCGGCCCGGGTGAGCAGGTCGCCCCACCAGCGGGCCTCCTGCCAGGACTCGAGCTTGGGGAGGTAGAGGTAGGGGCCCGAGCCGTTCTCGACCAGACGCCGGCCGCTGCGCGCGAGGAAGCACAGGACGTCGACGACCGAGGCGCTGGCGGGCGTGCCGTCGACGAGGACGTGGGCCTCGGGCAGGTGCAGCCCGCGTGGGCGGACCATGAGCGTCGTCACCCCGGGTGCGGGATCACCGGTCCGCGTCGCCGCGGTCTCCTCGATGACCTGCTGGGCCGCGAGCAGCCGGTCGGGGGTGGGGACGAGCATGTCCTCCAGGTCGGCCACCCAGACGTCCGCGCCGACCGCGAGCGCCGCCTTGGCCGCCTCGGCGGTGGCGGGGGTCGCGAGCTCGACGAGCCGGTAGGTCAGGTCGGCCGGGGGCGGGGCCACCCGCCAGTCCGGGTCCGTGCGGATGTCGGCCGTTTCCGGGAGGAGGCCCAGGTCCTCGCCGGCGTGCACGCGGCGGGCGAGATCCTTGCGCGCCTGCAGGAGCGCGGCGCGCTCCTCTCGGGTGGCACGCTCGAGCGTCTCGAGGGCGGCGAGACCACCCTCGTCGAGCAGGTCGGCGACGAAGCTGCGGCTGCGCGGGGTGTTCACGGGTCCATCCTCCTGGTTGGGCCAGCGGTCGGCCAGTGGGGTGCGGGAAAAGCCTGGGGCCCCGCCCGGCACCGGGGTCCGGTGCCGGGCGGGGCCCGCAGCGGTGCGGGTCAGTGGGAGAACTGCTCGGACTCGGTCGAGCCGGACAGCGCCGTGGTGGAGGAGTCGGGGTTCACCGCGGTGCTGACCGCGTCGAAGTAGCCGGTGCCGACCTCGGCCTGGTGGCGGACCGCGGTGTAGCCGCGCTCGGCGTCGGCGAACTCCGCCTCCTGCAGCTCGACGTAGGCCGACATGCCGGTGCGGGCGTAGCCGTGGGCCAGGGAGAACATCCCGTGGTTGAGGGCGTGGAAGCCGGCCAGGGTGATGAATTGGAAGGCGTAGCCCAGCTCGCCCAGCTTGTCCTGGAACTCGGCGATCTCGGTGTCGGAGAGCGCCGCCTTCCAGTTGAACGAGGGGGAGCAGTTGTAGGCCAGCTTCTGCCCGGGGAACTCCTTGTGCAGCTCCTGCGCGAACTCGCGGGCCAGGCCCAGGTCCGGCGTGCCGGTCTCGACCCAGATGAGGTCCGCGTAGGGCGCGTAGGCCTTGGCGCGGGCCAGCACCGGCTCGATGCCGTTGCGGACCCGGTAGAAGCCCTCGGAGGTGCGCTCGCCGGTGGTGAACTCCTGGTCGATCTCGTCGACGTCGCTCGTCAGCAGGTCCGCCGCGAGGGCGTCGGTGCGGGCGATGACGAGCGTCGGGACGCCCAGGACGTCGGCCGCCAGGCGGGCCGAGTTGAGGGTGCGGACGTGCTGGGAGGTGGGGACCAGGACCTTGCCGCCCAGGTGTCCGCACTTCTTCTCCGACGCCAGCTGGTCCTCCCAGTGCACGCCCGCGGCGCCGGCGGCGATCATCGACTTCATCAGCTCGAAGACGTTGAGCGGGCCGCCGAAGCCGGCTTCCGCGTCGGCGACGATCGGCGCGAAGTAGTCGGTCGAGGTGTCGCCGTTCATCCACGCGATCTGGTCGGCGCGCTTGAGCGCGTTGTTGATGCGGCGGACGACGGCCGGGACCGAGTTGGCCGGGTAGAGGCTCTGGTCGGGGTAGGTCTCGCCGGCCAGGTTGGCGTCGGCGGCGACCTGCCAGCCGGACAGGTAGATCGCCTCGAGGCCGGCCTTGACCATCTGGACGGCCTGGTTGCCGGTCAGCGCACCCAGCGCGCGGGTGAACGGCTTGGTCTCGATGGCCTCCCAGAGCTTCTCCGCACCGCGCCGGGCGAGGGTGTGCTCCTCGACGACGGAGCCGCGCAGCCTGATGACGTCCTCGGCGGAGTAGCGGCGCTGCACGCCGGCCCAGCGGGGGTCGGTCGCCCACTGGTGCTCCAGCTCGACGGCGAGCTCGGCGGGGGTGAGCGGGGTCTGGGTGGTGGTGGTGGCAGTCATCGGGGCGGTCCTTCCCTCGGCGGAACGATCGGGCTGTGTTGACAACTGTGGGGCATGTTCTGGCCTCGACAACCCCCTCAGGCTTGTCAACAAACGTCGAAGTTTCGCTATCGTGCACCCATGTCGATCGTTCACGAACGGGTGCTGCCGTTCTCGCCCACCCCGGCCCTGGAGGCGACCGAGGCCCCGGGTGGCGGGGCCGACCCCGTGTCCATCGGGCGCCGCGTCCGTCACCACCGCCGCGCGGCCGACCTGACCCTCGCGCAGCTCGCCGGGAGGGTGGGGATGTCGACCTCCGCGCTGTCGCTGCTGGAGAACGGCCGCCGCGAGCCGCGGGTCACGACGCTGACCGCCATCGCGTCCGCCCTCGGGGTCGACCTGGGCCGGCTGCTGGAGGGCGGCCCCCCGACCCGCAGGGCCGCGCTCGAGGTGAAGTGGGAGCGCGCCCAGCGCTCGCCCGGCTTCGAGAGCCTCGGCATCCCCGAGGTCCGCGTCGGTCCCGGTCTGCCCGACGACGCACTGGAGGCGCTCGTCGGCCTCTACGAGTCCGTGGTCGGGCTGCAGCAGCAGCGGGCCGCGACGCCCGAGTTCGCCCGCGCCGCCAACGCCCAGCTGCGCCGGCTCATGCGCGAGGCCGACAACTACTTCCCGGCCATCGAGCGGCAGGCGGCCGATCTGGTCCGGGCGGTCGACCACGGCGCCGGTCCGATGACCCGCGAGGCGGTCAACCGCATCGCGCGGCACATCGGCTTCGAGATCGAGCCGGTGCCCGACCTGCCGGCCTCGACCCGCACCGTCACCGACCTGGAGAACAGGCGGATCTACGTGCCCGTGCGCGGCGGGCACGACCTGCGCGCGACCGCGCTGCAGGCGCTCGGGCACGTCGTGCTCGGGCACGAGGCCCCGCGCGACTACGCCGAGTTCCTCGCCCAACGCGTCGAGATCAACTACTTCGCCGCCGCCGTGCTGCTGCCCGAGGCCAGCGTCGTGCCCTTCCTGCAGCGGGCGAAGGCAGCCCGCGACATCGCCCTGGAGGACCTGCGCGACGCCTACGGCGTCTCCTACGAGACCGCCGCGCACCGGTTCTGCAACCTGGCCACCCGCCACCTCGACCTGCGCGTGCACTTCATGCGCACCAGCGCCGACGGGGTCATCTACAAGGCCTACGAGAACGACGGCGTGCGCTTCCCGATGGACGCCACCGGTGCTATCGAGGGAGCGCGGGTATGCCGTTCCTGGACGGCCCGCGTCGTCTTCGAGCGCCCGGCCGGGGAGGTCTACCACCAGTACACCGACACCGGTCGCGGCACGTTCTGGTGCACCGCGGTCGCGGAGCAGACCCCCAACGGGCGCTTCTCGGTCAGCATGGGCGTGCCCTTCGACCAGGTCCGGTGGATGCGCGGTCGCGACACCACCGAGCGGCGGGTCTCGCGCTGCCCGGACCCGCGCTGCTGCACCGAACCGCCTCCGGTGCTCGCGCGCCGCTGGGAGGGGAAGGTCTGGCCCAGCGCCCGGGCGCACTCCCACCTGCTCGCGGTCATGCCGCCCGGCGTCTTCCCCGGCGTCGACGACACCGAGGTGCTGCAGTTCGTCGCCGAGCACGCACCGGAGTGATCGGCAGGGCTGCCGCACACGTTGGGAGCGGTGCCGAGGATCTGGCACAATGGACGGCTGTACCCGTCCGGCCGCCTCGGCTGGACCGGACGCCTACACACCGGGCAACGACTCCCCGCAGTGAATCGCCTGCGGTCTTGCCGTGCCCACAACCCCAGACAGGAGACACCCACTCGTGGCTGTCAAGATTCGCCTGAAGCGCATGGGCAAGATCCGTGCACCGTACTACCGCGTCGTCGTCATGGACTCGCGCACCAAGCGCGACGGCCGTGCGATCGAGGAGATCGGCAAGTACCACCCGACCGAGGAGCCCTCGCTCATCGACATCGACTCCGAGCGTGCGCAGTACTGGCTCGGCGTCGGCGCGCAGCCGACCGAGCAGGTCGCCGCGCTCCTGAAGATCACCGGTGACTGGCAGAAGTTCAAGGGCGAGCCGGGCGCCGAGGGCACCCTGAAGGTCAAGGCCCCGAAGCCGGACAAGAAGGCCCTCTACGAGGCCGCTCTCGCCGCCGCCGACGGCGCCGAGGACACCTCCGCCCCGGAGACCCGCAAGAAGTCGCCCAAGAAGGCCAAGGCCGAGGAGGCCCCGGCCGCTGAGGAGTCCGCCCCGACCGAGCAGTCCGACGAGGCCTGATCGTGCTCGAGGAGGCGCTGGAGCACCTGGTCAAGGGCATCGTCGACCACGACGGTGACGTGGCCGTGCGCACCAAGAGCGCGCGCCACGGCGACATCCTCGAGGTCCGCGTCCACCCGGACGACCTGGGCCGGGTGATCGGCCGTCGCGGCCGCACCGCCAGCGCGCTGCGCACGGTGGTCGGCGCCCTGGCCGGCGGGCAGAAGGTCCGCGTCGACATCGTCGACACCGACCGCGTCCGCTAGGACCAGCAACATCGGCACAGCACGGCCCGCCCGGCGCAACCCGCGCCCGGCGGGCCGTGCTGCGTCACGGCATACCCGTTCGACCCACGACCCCCGGAGGTAGGCATGAGCCCGGAGCCCGAGGCCTTCGTCGCCGCCCGCATCGGCAAGCCCCACGGCCTGCGCGGCGAGGTGACCGTCCAGGTGCACACCGACGACCCCGAGGGGCGGTTCGTCGTCGGTGCGGTCTTCGAGACCGAGCCGACCGAGCGTGGCCCGCTCACGCTGCGCAGCGTGCGGGTCCACCAGGGCGTCTACCTGCTCGGCTTCGAGGGGCACGCCGACCGCAACGCGGCCGAGGCGCTGCGCGGCACCCGGCTGCTCGTCGCCGAGGAGGACGAGTCCGACGACGACGCGTGGCGCGAGGAGGACCTGCTCGGCTTCGAGGTCGTCCTGCCCGACGGCAGCCCGATCGGCACCGTCTCCGGGCTGCACGTCCGTCCGGTGCAGGACCTGCTCGCGGTCCGCACCGACCGCGGCGAGGTGCTCGTGCCCTTCGTCGACGAGCTCGTCCCCGAGGTCGACGAGGAGCAGCGGCGCGTGGTCGTCGACCCGCCGCCCGGCCTGCTCGAGCTGGGGGAGGACGCGTGACGCTGCGCATCGACGTCGTCACGATCTTCCCCGACTACCTCGCGCCGCTCGACCTCTCGCTCATCGGCAAGGCGCGTCGCGACGGCCTGCTCGACGTGCACGTCCACGACCTGCGCGACTGGACCCACGACCGGCACCGCACCGTCGACGACACCCCCTACGGCGGGGGAGCGGGCATGGTCATGCGTCCCGAGCCGTGGGGCGAGGCGCTCGACGAGATCTGCGCGTCCGAGCCCGGCCGCACCCCCCACCTGATCGTGCCGGGGCCCGGCGGTGACCGCTTCACGCAGGCGGTCGCCGAGCGGCTCGCCACCGAGGAGGACTGGCTGGTCTTCCTCTGCGGGCGCTACGAGGGCATCGACGAGCGCGTCTACGAGGAGTACGCCGCCCGCTACCCGCTGTCGGTCCTGAGCCTGGGCGACTACGTCCTCAACGGCGGCGAGGTCGCCGTGCTGGCGATGACCGAGGCGGTGGCGCGGCTCGTGCCCGGCGTCATCGGCAACCGCGAGTCGCTCGTGGAGGAGTCGCACACCGGCGGGCTGCTCGAGTACCCCGTCTACACCAAGCCGCCCGTCTGGCGCGAGCACGCGGTGCCCGAGATCCTGCTCTCCGGCGACCACGGCCGCATCGCCCGGTGGCGTCACGAGCAGCGGCTCGAGCGCACCGCCCGTCGCCGGCCGGACCTCATGCGCGACTACCAGCAGCAGCAGGACGGGCAGGGCTGGGACGCCTGATCGGCCCGTCCTCCTCCGGTCGGACCGACCGTCAGGGGCGGACGAACTCCTCCACGGCATACCCCTGGAGGTAGAGGAGCGCGGTGAGGTCGCCGTGGTTGACCCGGACGTCCACCTGCGCGGCGACCGCCGGCTTGGCGTGCAGCGCGACCCCGGTGCCGGCCAGCTGCAGCATCCCGAGGTCGTTGGCGCCGTCGCCCACGGCGATCGCGTCGTCCGGGGTGAGCCCGAGGCGGCCCGTGATCTCGCGCAGGGCCGCGACCTTCGCGTCGCGGCCCACCACGGGCCCCACGACCGTGCCGGCGAACCGGTCGCCCTCGACCCCGAGGGTGTTGGCGCGGTGCTCGTCGAAGCCGAGGGTGGTCGCCACCGCTTCGGTGAAGGGCGTGAAGCCGCCGGAGACCAGGGCCGCGTAGCCGCCATGCGCGCGCATGGTCGCGACCAGCTCGAGCCCGCCGGGGGTGTAGGTGATCCGCTCGGCGAGGACGGTGTCCACCACCGACGTGGGCAGGTCGCGCAGCAGCGCCACCCGCTCGGTGAGGGCCTCGACGAAGTCGAGCTCGCCGTTCATGGCGCGGGCCGTGATGGCGGCGACCCGCTCACCCACGCCGGCGTGCGCGGCGAGCTCGTCGATGCACTCCTGCTGGACCATGGTGGAGTCCATGTCGGCCAGCAGGACCCGCTTGCGCCGGGCCTCGTCGGGCTGCACCGCGAGGTCGACCCCGCGCTCCTGCCAGCGCTGCCAGACCTCCTCGCGGTCGTCGGGCACGAGCGCCAGCTCCGCCTCGACGGCGACGCCGGGGGAGAGCCAGCGGTGCCGCCCCAGCGGCCACGCGGCCGCCAGCTCGGCGACCGCCGCCTCGGTCAGGTCGGCGCGCTCGGGGGAGGCCAGCAGGGTGAGGATGGGCACGCCGCGATGGTATGCGGCAGACCTCGCCCGGGACGGGCCGGCGCCGACTTGGTCACCACCGCACCGTTCTGGCAGACTTGACCCTTGCGTCCCGAGCCGGACCGATGCCCCACGCCCCTGCCACAGGGGGAGCTGCGTGGGAGACCGGCCCCGAGGGCGTCGACCGAGACCGTGCCCTCCCGCGCCGCGTGCGCGAGGCGGGCACCAGACCGCCGTGGGTGACCTGTGGCAGCCGTGGTGAGGAGAACGAACATGCACAAGCTCGACGACATCGATGCCGCCAGCCTGCGGACCGACATCCCGGAGTTCCGCGCCGGCGACACCGTCAACGTCCACGTGAAGGTCATCGAGGGCAACCGCTCCCGTGTCCAGATCTTCAAGGGCGTCGTCATCCGCCGTCACGGCGGTGGCATCGGCGAGACCTACACCGTCCGCAAGGTCTCCTTCGGCGTCGGCGTGGAGCGCACCTTCCCGGTGCACTCCCCGAACGTGGAGAAGGTCGAGGTCGTCACCCGCGGTGACGTCCGTCGCGCCAAGCTCTACTACCTGCGCGAGCTCAAGGGCAAGGCCGCCAAGATCCGCGAGCGCCGCGACACCCCGGCCGCCAAGGCCTGAGGCTCCGGCCCAGCAGCACCTCTCGATCCCCCGTCGGCACCGTCCGGCGGGGGATCGGTGCTCTCCCCAGGGGCGCGGGATAGTGTCTGACGGCGACCACGAGAACGAGAAGGACGGCACAGCTTGAGCGACCGGAGCAACGACCAGGTCCTTCCCGAGCAACCCGGGGACGGGAGCGAGGGGCAGGCCCGCGCCGGGCGTCGGCGCAGCGCCGGCTCACGGCTGTGGCACGGCTTCCGCGAACTGGTGATGATCGCGGCGACCGCGCTGGTCATCTCCTTCGTCATCAAGACCTTCATCGCCCAGGCCTTCTGGATCCCGTCGGGCTCGATGGAGAACACCCTCGTCTACGGCGACCGGGTGATGGTGAGCAAGATCCAGGCCGGCGCCTTCGACGTGGACCGCGGCGACATCGTCGTCTTCGAGGACCCGGGCGGCTGGCTCGCGACGAGCCCGCCCGCGGACCGGGGTCCGTTCATGGACCGCGTGTTCTCGGTGCTGGAGTTCATCGGCGTCGCCCCGGTCTCCGAGGGCAACCACCTGATCAAGCGGGTCATCGGCCTCGGCGGCGACACCGTCGCCTGCTGCGACGACGAGGGCCGCCTCACGGTCAACGGCGAGCCGCTCGACGAGCCCTACATCTACCCCGGCGACGAGCCGAGCTCGGTCGAGTTCGAGGTCCAGGTGCCCGAGGACCGCATCTGGGTCATGGGCGACCACCGCTCCAACTCGCGCGACTCCCGCGCCAACGACGACGGCAGCGGGGAGACCGGCTCGGTGCCCCGCGACCATGTCGTTGGCCAGGCGTTCGTGCTGCTCTTCCCCCTGGACCGCATCACGTGGTTCTCGGTGCCGGAGACCTTCGCGGCCGTGCCCGAGGTGGCGCCGTGACGGCGACCACCGCCGCCCGCAGGACCCGCCGCGCAGCGCGGTCCGGACCGGCCAGCCCCAGCCTGCGCGTGGAGCGGGCGCTCCAGCGCGAGGGGCACGCGGTGCTCGTCGGCATGGACGAGGTGGGTCGCGGTGCGCTGGCCGGCCCGGTGACCGTCGGCGTCTGCGCCATCGACCCGACCTGCCGCAGCGCCCCGCAGGGCGTCCGCGACAGCAAGCTGCTGACCGCCGGCGCGCGCGAGCGTCTGGTCGCGCCCATCCGGCGCTGGAGCCTCGCCTCGGCCGTCGGGCACGCGTCCCCGGCCGAGATCGACGAGGTCGGCATCATGGCCGCCCTCCGGCTGGCGGGGGAGCGGGCGCTGGCCCAGCTCGACCTGGTCCCGGACCTCGTCCTGCTCGACGGCAACCACGACTGGCTGACCGACCCGGTCCGCGACGGGCTGCTGGGCCTGGTCGGCGACCTGCCCCCCTGCCCGCCGGTGCGCACGATGATCAAGGCCGACATGCGCTGCTCCTCGGTGGCGGCGGCCTCGGTGCTGGCGAAGGTCACCCGCGACGCGCTGATGGTGGAGATGGCGGGCGAGCATCCGGTCTACGGTTGGGAGCACAACAAGGGTTACGCCGCGCCGGAGCACCAGGAGGCGCTGCGCACCCACGGCCCCAGCCCCTACCACCGGCGCAGCTGGCGGCTGACGGGCACCTGCACGGAAGGAGCGGTCCAGTGAGCGCCGAGGACCTGGAGCGGTACGAGACCGACATGGAGCTCGCGCTCTACCGCGAGTACCGCGACGTGGTCGGTCTGTTCTCGCACGTGGTGGAGACCGAGCGCAGGTTCTACCTGTGCAACGAGGTCGACGTCCAGGTGCGCACCGGCGGGGGCGAGACGTGGTTCGAGGTGACGATGGCGGACGCCTGGGTGTGGGACGTCTACCGCCCGGCCCGCTTCGTCAAGAAGGTCCGCGTCATCACCTTCAAGGACGTCAACGTCGAGGAGCTGGCGAAGTCGGACCTCGAGATCCCCAAGGGGTCCTTCGGCGGCTGAGAGCCGCACACATCCCACCCCGACCCCCGGCCTGCGTCCACAGGACCGGGGGTCGTGCGTTGTCCGGCCCTCCCGTGCCCGGTTGGCTCGAGGACATTCGTCGTCGAGGAGGGGACACATGGGCACAGGTATGCCGTGGCGCCAGGCGCGCGCGGTGGGCGACCGGGGCGAGGAGCTCGCCTGCGCGCACCTGGAGGCGCTGGGCTGGCAGGTGGTGGACCGCAACTGGCGGTGCCGCGAGGGGGAGATCGACGTCGTGGCGCGCGACCCCGACGGGGAGCTGGTCTTCGTCGAGGTCAAGACGCGGCGCTCGACCCGACTGGGCGGCCCGCTGGAGGCGGTGGGCCACGCCAAGGCCCGGAGGCTGCGCGTGCTCGCGTGGGCCTGGCAGGCCGCGCACGAGGTGCGCCCCGGACGGTTCCGCATCGACCTCGTGGCCGTCCTGGCGCCACCGGACGGCGAGCCGCGGCTGGAGCACCTCGAGGCGGTGGCCTGATGGGCTTCGCGCAGGCGCGCGGGGTGACGCTCTCCGGCGTCGAGGGGCGGGTGGTGACCGTCGAGGCCCAGTGCAGCTCGGGTCTGCCGGTCTTCGTCGTCAGCGGCCTGGCTGACAGCGCCTGCCGCCAGGCCCCCGACCGCGTGCGACCCGCCATCCGCAACCTGGGGGTGACGCTCCCGCAGGGCCGCTGGACCGTGAACCTCAGCCCCGCCGGCCTGCCCAAGGTGGGCAGCGGCCTCGACCTCGCGGTCGCCGCCGCGCTGCTGGCGTCCGAGGACCACCTCGACCCCGACCTCGTGTCTCGCACGGTCCACATCGGCGAGGTCGGCCTCGAGGGCGAGGTGCGCCCGGTCACGGGGGTGCTGCCGATGGTGGCGGCGGCCGCGCAGGCCGGTTTCGAGGAGGTCGTGGTCCCGGTCCAGGCTGCGCGGGAGGCGGCGCTGGTCACCGGGGTACGGGTCCATCCGGTGCGCACCCTGCGCGACGTGCAGCGCACCTACGAGGCGCGCGCGGCCGGGCTCGACCCCGGCGGGCAGCTGCCCGAGCCCGCACCGGTCGAGCCTGCCCGTCTTCCCGACCTGCGCGACGTCGTCGGGCAGGCGGTCGCCCGTTCCGCCCTGGAGGTGGCGGCCGCCGGGGGTCACAACCTGCTGCTGGTCGGTCCGCCCGGCGCGGGCAAGACGATGCTCGCCGAGCGGCTTCCCGGCCTGCTGCCGAGCCTGGCCCAGGACGACGCGCTCGCGGTCACCTCGGTCCACTCGGTGCTGGGGCTGCTGCCCGGCGGGGACGCGCTGGTCACCACCCCGCAGTTCGTGGCGCCGCACCACAGCGCCTCGATGGCGGCAGTCATCGGCGGCGGGTCGGGCGCGGTCCGGCCCGGAGCGGTCTCGCGGGCCCATCGGGGAGTCCTCTTCCTTGACGAGGCGCCCGAGTTCCGTCGCGACGTGCTGGACGGGCTGCGTCAGCCGCTGGAGTCCGGTGAGGTCGTCATCGCCCGCGCCGACCGGCACGTCCGCCTGCCGGCCCGCTTCCAGCTCGTCCTCGCCGCCAACCCCTGCCCGTGCGGCGGCGGCAACGGCCGGTGCATCTGCCCGCCCGCCCGGAGGGCCGGCTACCTCTCGCGCCTGTCCGGCCCCCTGCTGGACCGGGTGGACATCAAGGTCGCCGTGCAGCCGGTCGCGCGGGCCGACCTCGCCGGCGGCCCCGGCGAGCACACCGAGGTGGTCGCCGCCCGGGTGCGCAGGGCACGCGAACGCCAGGCGCGCCGGTGGCGCGGCCAGCCGTGGGGCGTCAACGCCCAGGCGCCCGGGTCGGCGCTGCGGCAGGGACCGTGGCAGCTGGCAGCGGCCGACCGCAGGCCGCTGGACGACGCGCTCGACCGAGGGACGCTCACGCTGCGCGGGCTGGACCGCTGCCTGCGCGTGGCCTGGACCCTCGCGGATCTGGAGGGCGTCGAGCGCCCGCGCTACCCGCACGTGCGGCACGCCCTGCACATGCGCGAGGCCGAGGGGGTGAAGGCGGCATGACCGGGACGGACGGGGCCGGAGCCCGGCTGGGGGAGCGCAAGGCCCGCATGCTGCTGGCCCGCATCGCCGAGCCCTACGACGACGTGGTCCGGCGGCTGGTGGCCACCTACGGCGTCCTCGACCTGGTCGGCTACGCCATCCACGACGGCCGCACCCCCGACGGGGTCGGGCTGGAGCGGCTCCGGACCCGGCTGCCCAGGGCACAGGCCGTGGACGACGACCAGATCTGCCGGGCGCTGGGGCTGCGGGTGCTCACCCCCGAGGACGCCGACTGGCCAACCGGTCTGGACGACCTCGAGGACCCGCCGTGGTGCCTCTGGGTCCGTGGGCCGGCCGCACCCGCGGACTGGGCCGGCAGGAGCGTCGCCCTCGTCGGGGCCAGGGCGAGCACCGCCTACGGCGACGAGGTCGCGACCCGGATGGCCTTCGAGCTGGCGGAGCGGGGATTCGCCGTGGTCTCGGGCGCCGCCTACGGCATCGACGCTGCCGCGCACCGGGGCGCGCTGCGGGCGGGCGGCACCACGGTCGCCGTCCTCGCCGGCGGCGTGGACGTGCCCTACCCCCGGGCCAACGCCGGGCTGCTGTCCGGCATCGCCGACACCGGCTGCGTCCTGAGCGAGACACCGCCGGGCGGAGCACCGGCCAGGATGCGCTTCCTGGCCCGCAACCGGATCATCGCCGCCGTCACCCCCGGCACGGTCGTGGTGGAGGCCAACGTGCGGTCCGGCGCCCGCACCACCGCCAAGATCGCCCGCGAGCTGGGTCGCCACCACATGGCCGTGCCGGGACCGGTCACGAGCGTCATGTCCTCGGGCTGCCACGAGGAGGTGCGTCTCGGTGCCACGCTCGTCACCGACGCGGCCGAGGTCGCCGAGCTCGTCGGCCGGATCGGCGACGACCTGGCGCCCGTCCGCCGGGGCGAGGTGCGTCCCGAGGACGGTCTGCCCGAGGAGACCAAGCGGGTGTGGCAGTGGCTGCGGCCCCGAGCCTCGGTCAGCGTCGACGAGCTGATGGTGCGGGCCGGTCTGGGGGTGTCCGACGTGCTCGTCGCCCTCTGCGAGCTCGAGGAGCGCGGACTGGCCGAGCAGCTGCTCGACGGCTGGCGACGGGCGGGTGGGCGATGAGACGGGCAACGACCCCTGCCGGGACCAGAAGCGTGGGCCGGGCACTGGCCCTGGTGGCGGCGCTCGCCCTCCAGACGGTCGGGGATGCGGTGACGGTCCCCGGGACGCCGCCGCCGGCGGTGGCGACGAACCACGGCGCACGACCTCCGGTGGCGGAGGATGGCGGAGGGACGTCCGAGGTGGCACGCCAGGCCGGCGCGACCTCCGCCGTCCTCGGCCTGCGGGTGGAGTCGCCCCGGCACGCCTTCTCGTCCGACTCACGACGCACCACCGTCTGGGACTGGCCCCTCTTCGGGCGCCCACCCGTCGCGCGCACCTTCGACCCGCCGGAGCATCGCTGGGGGGCCGGCCACCGGGGCATCGACCTGGCCGGGGTGGCGGGCGAGCCGGTCCGGGCCGTCGACGCCGGGGTCGTCGCCTTCAGCGGGACCGTCGCAGGCGTCGGCGTCGTCTCGGTCGACCACGCAAGCGGGCTCCGCAGCACCTACCAGCCCGTCACCGACGGGGCCCCCGCGGGATCGCGCGTCGGCAGGGGCGAGCGGCTCGGTCATCTCGGCACGGGTGGTCACTGCCTGCTGGCCGACTGCCTGCACCTGGGGGCCCGGACCGGGCGGGACAGCTACGTCGACCCGCTGCTCCTCCTCGAGCCGGTCGAGCTCTCGCTCCTGCCGATCGCCGGACAGGGAGGGGGCTGACGTGCTTGCATGGAGGCATGAGCGAGGACGGTCGGGAGCAGCAGGTGGTCAGCGCGTCACGGGCGGTGGCGGCACCGCCGGGGACGATCTTCGAGCTGATCGCCGACCCGTCGCAGCAGCCGCGCTGGGACGGCAACGACAACCTCGCCGAGGCCGAGACGGGCCAGCGCGTCACAGCCGTCGGGGACGTCTTCACGATGGTGATCACCAACCAGGCGATGGTGCGGGAGAACCACGTCGTGGAGTTCGCCGAGGGGCGGCTGATCGCCTGGCGCCCGGCGGAGCCCGGCCAGGAGCCGGCCGGGCACCTCTGGCGCTGGGAGCTGGAGCAGCTGGGCGACGGGCTCACGCGGGTCACGCACACCTACGACTGGAGCGAGCTGCACGACCCCACCGGTTCGCGCGTGCTCGGGCGACGACGCACGAACGCCTGCTCGCCTCCGTCGACCGGCTGGCGGTGCTGGCGGAGGAGCTGGCGGCTGGACAGGGCGGGACGGGCGCCGGCACGGACGCCGCCACCTCCAGGGGGTGCAGAGGGGCCGGTGGCGGGGTGAGCACCGGCGGCGCGGGGCCCATGGGCCCCCATGACCTGATCCACCACCTGCACGAGCAGCTCGACTGGCACTGGAAGGTCGCCGCACGGCCACGCCTCGACGGCCTCACCGACGAGGAGTACCTCTGGGAGCCCGCCCCCCGCTCGTGGAGCCTTCGACGTCGTGACGAGCCAGCGCCCGCCGGCGTGACCGACCGGCTGGGGTCGGGGGAGTGGCTTCTGGACTTCTCCGACCCGGAGCCGGAGCCGGTGCCCGTCACGACGATCGCCTGGCGGCTCGGTCACGTCATCGGGGGCGTGCTCGGTGCCCGGGCGCACTCGCACTTCGGCGGCCCGCCCACCGATCCGCAGACCTGGGCCTACGCGGGGACCGCGGCCGAGGCCCTGGCCCAGCTCGACGAGGCCTACGCGGCGTGGTCGGCCGGGGTGGTGGCCCTGACCCCCGAGGCGCTCGACCGCCCGGTGGGACCGGCCGAGGGGCCGTGGGCCGAGCACCCCATGATCGAGCTGGTCCTCCATATCAACCGCGAGACCATCCACCACCTGGCCGAGGTGGCGCTGTTGCGCGACCTCTGGGCCCACGGGCTCGGTCGCTGACGGCGAACCGGCTCCTCGGCGTCGGTCCGTCAGTCGAGGAGCCGGCGCGCCACCTGCTCGGGCGAGTTGTCGGTGACGCAGAACTCCGAACCGGCCGGGTCGCGCAGCACGTGCCACCCGCGCCCGGGACGGACGTCCTCGGCGCCGAGGGCCACCAACCGGTCGACCTCGGCCGCGCGGTCGTCGGTGCCCAGGTCGAGGTGGGCCCGCACGGGCCCGCCGATCTCGTCCAGGCGCTGGAACAGCAGCTGCACCGGTGCCCCGGCGTCGTCGTGCCACTTCCCGTCGAACTCCGACGACGGTGGCGACGAGACCCACCGGCCCTCGGGCAGCAGGTCCTGCCAGAACGCCTTCTCCGCCTCGTGGCGGTCCGCAGGGGCGTCGACGCACACCTGCACGAGCCGGGAGCGGTGACCGTCGGGCCAGGTCACCGGGCCGGGTGCGACGCGATCCCGACCGTGCACGACGCAGAACGGCAGCCCGCCGGGGGAGCGGAGCGCCACCCACCGCCGGGCGCGGCCGACCACCGTCGCACCCGCGTCGACGGCCGCGGCGACGGTGCGGTCCGGGTCCGGGGAGTCCAGGTCGAGGTGGACGCGGGGCGGACCGCCGATCTGCTGCAGGTGCACGTAGGGGTCCCCGTCCGCGGGCTCGAGGCTGCGCAGCTCGGGGTGACCCTCCCAGGGCGGCCCCGGGGCCCAGCCCAGCACGGACGACCAGAACCGGGCGCCGGTGGCGGCCAGCTCGGGCGGCAGGTCGATCACGGCGTGCACCCAGGCCATCCCTCGACCCTACGGCCCGCCCGCCCGGTGCGTCGGTTCGCGGCCCCGGACCACCTCGCGCGGCCGGACCACCGGGAGCGGCCTCAGGCCCGTGGGTGCGCCTGCTGGTAGGCCGCGCGGAGCCGTTCCACCGACACGTGGGTGTAGATCTGCGTGGTGGCCAGGCTGCTGTGCCCCAGCAGCTCCTGCACCGTCCGCAGGTCGGCGCCACCCTCGAGCAGGTGGGTCGCGGCGCTGTGGCGCAGCCCGTGCGGGCCCAGGTGCGGAGCGTCGGGCAGGTGCTGCAGCAGGCGTTCCAGGGCCGAACGCACCTGGCGCTGGTCCAGGCGCCGACCACGTCGCCCGAGGAAGAGCGCCGGTCCGGAGGCCTCGTTGACCAGCCGGGGGCGGCCGGTCGCGAGCCACGCCCTGAGCGCCTCCTCGGCGGGCCGGCCGAAGGGCACGATCCGCTCCTTGGCGCCCTTGCCCAGCACCCGCGCGGTGCCCGCGCCGAGGTCGACGTCGTCGACGTCCAGGCCGGTGAGCTCCCCGACCCGCATCCCCGAGGCGTAGAGGAGCTCGAGGACGGCGCGGTCGCGCACGTGGACCGGGTCGGCGTCGTCGGAGGCGACCGCGGCCAGGCCCATCAGCTCCTCGGCCTGGCCCTGGCGCAGCACGCCGGGCAGGTGCTTGTCGCGGCCCGGAGCCGCGAGCCGCACCGCAGGATCGGTCTCGACCCGGCCGGTCCGGGCGGCCCACCGGAAGAAGGTGCGCACCGCCGCGGCCCGGCGCGAGATCGTCGAGCGTGCGGCGCCGCCGGCGCCCTGGGCGCCGAGCCAGGCGCGCAGGTCGGCCAGCCGCACCTCCGACAGCCGCTCGACACCCGCTTCCTCGAGGTGCTCGACGAGACTGCCGACGTCGCCGAGGTAGGCCCGCACCGTGTGGGCGGACCGACCCTTCTCGTCCCGCAGGTGCTGCTCGAAGTCCGCGAGCAGGGCGTCCGCGTCCCTCACCGGACGGCTCCGGCGGAGGGGGACGGCGAGGGGGACGGCATACCTCTCAGGCTGTCACGCGCTCCCGAGACGCTGGAGGCGGCGCGCCGCCTCGCGGAGCACCTCCTCCTTCTTGCAGAAGGCGAAGCGCACGAGGGAGGCGACGGGTGCGGGGTCGGAGACGAAGACCGAGACCGGCACGCCCACGACGCCGATCTCCTCGGGCATCCGCCGGCACAGGTCGACCGCGTCGGTGACCCCGTGCGGGGCGAAGTCGGCGATGACGAAGTAGGTGCCCTGGCAGGGGGAGACCGGCACCCCGATGTCGCTCAGCGCCTCCACGAGGACGTCGCGCTTGCCCTGCAGCTCGCGGGCGAAGCCGGTGAAGAACTCCTCCGGCATCCGCAGCCCGTGCGCCACGGCGGGCTGCACGTGCGTGACCCCGACGAAGGAGAGGAACTGCTTGACCGCGGCCACGGCGTCCACCAGCGGCGCCGGCCCGGTGACCCACCCGGTCTTCCAGCCGGTGAGCGAGAAGGTCTTGCCCACCGACGAGATCGTCAGCGTCCGCTCGGCCATCCCCGGGAGCGTCGCGAAGGGGACGTGCTGCAGCCCGTCGAAGACCAGGTGCTCGTAGACCTCGTCGGAGACCACGATCAGGTCGTCGTGCTCGGCCACGATCGCGGCGAGCCCCTCCAGCTCGGCGCGGTCGAAGACCTTGCCGGTCGGGTTGTGCGGGCTGTTGATCATCAGCACGCGGGTGCGGGGCGTGACGGCGTCGCGGACCGCGTCCAGGTCGAGGTGCAGGTCGGGGAAGCGCAGCGGCACGGCGCGGCGGACCCCGCCGGCCATCGCGATGGAGGCGTCGTAGGAGTCGTAGGACGGCTCGACGACCACCACCTCGTCACCCGGCTCGACCAGCGCCAGCAGGGCGGCCGCGATCGCCTCGGTCGCACCGACGGTGACCAGCACCTGCGTCTCCGGGTCCAGGGGTATGCCGTAGAACCGGTCCTGGTGCTCCGCCACCGCCTGGCGCAGCACGGGCAGCCCCCGGGCCGGCGCGTACTGGTTGAGCCCGTCGCGCAGCCCCTCGGCCGCCAGCTCCCGCATCTCGGCCGGCCCGTCGGTGTCCGGGAAGCCCTGGCCGAGGTTGACCGCGTCGAAGCGCAGCGCCCGCTGCGTCATCTCCGCGAAGACGGTGGTGCCGAACGGCTGCATACGGCGCACGAGCGGGGAGGTCATGACGGCCACCGTAGCGACCCGGCGCGATTCGTTCCCGACCCCGTCCCTGCCGTAGGATGAGCGGCACGTGTGGTGTGCCCTGCCCTCCGGCCCGTCCGGGAGTCGAGGACCCGCACGAATTCGCGCCCGGGCGAGGTCGACCCGCTCGACGGCGTCCTCCGCGGTCCCGACACCATCCGGTGCCGGGTGGGGGACGTCCCCGGGCCAGGACAAACTGCACCTTCTCCAGAAAGCGAGACCTCGGCATGGCCGTCGTCACCATGCGCCAGCTCCTCGAGAGCGGCGTCCACTTCGGGCACCAGACCCGTCGTTGGAACCCCAAGATGAAGCGCTTCATCATGACGGAGCGCAACGGCATCTACATCATCGACCTGCAGCAGTCGCTGACCTTCATCAACGAGGCCTACGACTTCGTCAAGCAGACCGTCGCCCACGGCGGCTCCATCCTCTTCGTCGGCACCAAGAAGCAGGCGCAGGAGAGCATTGCCGAGCAGGCCACCCGCGTGGGCATGCCCTACGTGAACCACCGCTGGCTGGGCGGCATGCTCACCAACTTCCAGACCGTCTCCAAGCGCCTCACGCGCATGAAGGAGCTCGAGGAGATCGACTTCGACGACGTGGCCGGCAGCGGCCGCACGAAGAAGGAGCTCCTCATGATGCGTCGCGAGTACGAGAAGCTGAGCAAGACGCTCGGCGGCATCCGCGACATGCAGAAGGTGCCCTCGGCCATCTGGGTCGTCGACACCAAGAAGGAGCACCTCGCCGTCACCGAGGCCCGCAAGCTCGGTCTGCCGGTCATCGCGATCCTGGACACCAACTGCGACCCCGACGAGGTCGACTACAAGATCCCGGGCAACGACGACGCCATCCGCTCCGTCACCCTGCTGACCCGCGTCGTGGCCGACGCGGTCGCCGACGGTCTCATGGCGCGCTCCGGCGGCGGCTCCACCGAGGGCGACACCGCCGCGGCCGAGCCGATGGCCGAGTGGGAGCGCGAGCTCCTCGCCGGCTCCGAGGCCGAGCAGGCCGCGACGGAGTCCCCCGTCGAGGCTCCGGCCGAGGAGGCCCCGGCCGCCGAGGCCTCGGCCGAGCCGACCGTCGCCGAGGAGTCCCCGGCCGCGGACGACCAGTCCGTCCAGTCCTGATCATCTTCCGCACGCATCCCTGAAGGAGCGACACAGCACTCATGGCGAACTACACCGCCGCTGACATCAAGACCCTGCGCGAGTCCACCGGCGCGGGCATGATGGACGTCAAGAAGGCTCTCGACGAGGCCGAGGGTGACCTCGCCAAGGCGACCGAGATCCTGCGCGTCAAGGGCCTCAAGGGCGTCACCAAGCGTGAGGGCCGCTCGGCCTCCAACGGCCTGGTCCGCGCCCACGTCGAGGGTGGCAACGGCACCCTCGTCGAGGTCAACTGCGAGACCGACTTCGTGGCCAAGAACCCGAAGTTCGGCGAGCTGGCCGACCGCATGCTGGCCCAGGCCGTCGCGGTCGAGGCCGCCGACGCCGAGGCCTTCCTGGCCTCCGAGCTCGACGGCAAGACCGTCAAGGAGGTCCTCGACGAGGCCAACGCCGGGCTGGGCGAGAAGATCGAGGTGCGTCGCGTGGCTCGCGTCACGGGCGACAAGGTCGTGAGCTACCTGCACAAGACCAACCCCGACCTGCCGGCGCAGATCGGTGTCGTCGTGGCCTTCTCGGGCGACGACGAGCAGACCGCTCGTGACATCGCGATGCACGTCGCGGCGTTCTCCCCGACCGTCCTCTCCCGCGAGGAGATCGACGCGGAGACCGTCGAGAACGAGCGCCGCATCGCCGAGCAGACCGCTCGCGAGGAGGGAAAGCCCGAGCAGGCGCTGCCCAAGATCGTCGAGGGTCGCGTCAACGGCTTCTTCAAGGAGAACGTGCTGCTCGACCAGCCGTTCGCCAAGGACGCCAAGAAGTCGGTCGGCGCGATCGCCGAGGCGGCGGGCATCACCGTCACCGGCTTCGCCCGCTTCAAGGTCGGCGTCTGACCGCCTGACCGCACCGCGGACCTGACAGGGCCCGTCGCAGCCTCGGCTGCGGCGGGCCCTTCGCGTGCCCCCGGCGGGATGCACCGCACCCGGTGGGTATGCCGTGCCGCCGGCGACCCGACCCCTCGTCAGCGGGTGCGGGGCAGCTTGGTGCCGGCGACGCCGCGCTCGTCGAGCACCTCGCGCCGGAAGCGGTAGAGGCGGGCCGGGCGACCGCCGGTGTCGCTGTGGGTGGCGCCCGTCGGCTCGACGAGGTCCTGCTGGGTCACCAGCCGGCGGAAGTTCTGCTTGTGCACGGCCTGGCCGGCGATCGCCTCCACGGTGGCCTGCAGCTGGCCGAGCGTGAAGGCGTCGGGCATGAGCTCGAAGACCACGGGGTGGTACTGGATCTTGGCCCGCAGCCGGGCCAGCCCGGTCGAGACGATCCGGCGGTGGTCGCCGGCCATCCGCTCGCCGGGCACGTGCGCGGGGCCCGGACCGGCGTCGTCCCCGTCGGCCTCGGGGATCAGCCCGGCCTCGTAGAGCAGCTCGTAGCGCTGCAGCACCAGCTCGGGCGACCACGGACGCCCGTCGACGGCGAAGCAGACCCCGGCGCGCAGCTCGCGGCGCTCGCGCTCCTCGCGGGTGGACGCCATACCCGCCCAGTCGGCCAGCCGGGGCGCGACGAGGTCCTCGACGAGCGTGGCCCCGGGGGAGGAGGGGCGCCGGTCCTCCCAGGGGAAGAAGGCGTACCAGTCGCGCCAGCGGTCGTCGGCGCCGCCGGGGGCCCGGGTGAGGCCGAGGTAGGAGACCGAGACCACGCGGCCGCCCGCGAGCGAGCGGTCGGGGTCGGCGAAGGTGTAGAGCTGCTCGACGTAGCCCAGCGAGTGCCCGGTCTGCTGCTCGACCCAGGCCTGCAGGCCCGCCTGCATCGACCGGTGCTCGGTGCGCAGCGGGCCGGAGGGCAGCCGGCGCCCGTCGTCCGCGGTCAGCACGAGCGGGGTGCCGTCGGAGACGGCTGTCAGCACGGCCACGAGCTCGGCCCCCACACGCTCACTGGTCACCGCCCCATTCTGCCCCGGCAGCCCGCGCGTGCCCGCCACCGGTGCGGTGTGGCAGGATCGACCGACCGCCCCACGCGACCCCTCGGAGGAACTGCGCATGCCGACGTCCGCGACCAGCCCCGCCACCCTCCCCACCCCGACCTCGCCGGCGGTGCCGGACGAGCCGCACAGCGGCCGCCGGGTCCTGCTCAAGCTCTCCGGAGAGGCCTTCGGCGGCGGGAAGGTCGGTCTCGACCCCGACGTTGTCCGCGGTATCGCCCGCCAGATCGCGGCCGGTCAGCGCGACGGCGTGCAGGTCGCCGTCGTCATGGGCGGCGGCAACTTCTTCCGCGGTGCCCAGCTGCAGCAGCGGGGCATGGAGCGTGCGCGCGCCGACTACATGGGCATGCTCGGCACGGTGATGAACTGCCTGGCCCTCCAGGACTTCCTGGAGAAGGAGGGCGTCGACACCCGCGTGCAGACCGCCATCACCATGGGCCAGGTCGCCGAGCCCTACATCCCGCGCAAGGCGATCCGCCACCTGGAGAAGGGCCGCGTCGTCATCTTCGGCGCCGGCGCGGGTATGCCGTACTTCTCCACCGACACCGTCTCCGCCCAGCGCGCGCTGGAGATCAAGTGCGACGCCGTGCTCATGAGCAAGCACGGGGTCGACGGGGTCTACACCGCCGACCCCCGGGTCGACGACACCGCGGTCAAGCTCGACGAGCTGACCTTCACCGAGGCGCTCACCGGCAACCTGCGGGTCGTCGACGCCGCGGCCTTCAGCCTGTGCATGGACAACGACCTGCCCATGCTGGTCTTCGGCATGGACGGCGAGGACGCGATCACCCGGGCCATCCGGGGTGAGAAGATCGGGACACTGGTCACGGCCGGCTGAGTGCCCGCCACCCCTACGCACGACCCCACGAAGGAGCGAATGCACTGATGTCCGAGGTCATCGAGATGGCCCTCATGGAGGCCGAGGAGAAGATGGAGAAGGCCCTGGAGGTGGCGCGCGAGGACATGGCCTCGATCCGCACCGGCCGGGCCCACCCGGGCATGTTCGCCAAGATCGAGGTGGACTACTACGGTGCCCCGACACCGCTGCAGCAGCTGGCCTCGTTCACCGTGCAGGACGCCCGCACCCTGCTCATCACCCCCTACGACAAGGGCGCGATGGGCGCGATCGAGAAGGCGCTGCGCGACTCCGACATGGGCGCCAACCCCAGCAACGACGGCAACGCGATCCGCATCGTCATCCCGCAGCTGACCGAGGAACGTCGCCGCGAGTACGTCAAGCTGGCCCACACCAAGGGCGAGGAGGCCAAGGTCTCCGTCCGCCACGTCCGGCGCCACGCCAAGGACACGATCGACAAGGCCGTCAAGGACGGCGAGGTCGGCGAGGACGAGGGCACCCGCGCCGAGAAGGAGCTCGAGGCGCTGACCAAGCGTCACGTGGAACTCGTGGACGAGGTCCTGAAGGCCAAGGAGGCCGAGCTGCTCGAGGTGTGAGCGGACAGGGCGAGCGGGGTCGGACGATGACCGAGACGACGGGGGAGAGCCCGGCATCCCGGCGGGACTACCGATCCCGCCGGGAGCAGCAGGCTGCCCACAAGAAGCCCGGCAAGGCCGGTCGCAACCTGCCCGCCGCCATCGGCGTCGGCCTGTTCCTCATCGGCCTGGTCGTCGCCAGCCTCCTCGTCTACCAGCCGATCTTCGTCGCCCTCGTGACCGTCGTGGCGGTCATCGGGGTGTGGGAGCTCGACCACGCGCTGCGCGTGGCCCGCTACTCCGTCCCGCTGCCGCCGCTGCTGCTCTCGACGGCCCTGGTCCCGCTCGCCTACTGGGGCGGGCCGACGGTGCTGGCCGCCGGCTTCGCCGGGGCGGCGGCCCTCGTGCTGCTGTGGCGCTCCGTCGGGCCGCCCGAGGACGCCCTGCGCGACGTCGCGGGCGGCACCTTCGTCGTCGCCTACGTCCCGCTGCTCGCCGCCGTGCCCGCCCTCATGGTCGCCGAGCCCGACGGCGCGGCCCGGGTGCTCACCTACGTGCTGGTCACGGTGGCCAGCGACACCGGCGGGTATGTCGTGGGCGTGCTGCGGGGGCGCACGCCGATGGCGCCCTCGTTGTCGCCCAAGAAGTCGTGGGAAGGCTTCGGCGGCTCGGTCGGGCTCAGCACGATCGTCGGTCTGCTGGCCGTCGTCCTCCTCCTCGACGGGCCGTGGTGGGCCGGGCTGCTGCTCGGCGCGGTCGCGGCGGTCTTCGCCACCGTCGGCGACCTGGCCGAGTCCTCGCTCAAGCGCGACATCGGCATCAAGGACATGGGCAACCTGCTGCCCGGCCACGGCGGCATCATGGACCGCCTCGACTCGCTGCTCGTGACCGCCCCGGTGTGCTGGGCGCTGATGCGGCTCTTCGTCTAGGCGCGAGGACGCGCCAGGGATGGGACACTGGTGGGGATGACCACCGAGCTGCCCGAACCCACCACCCGCCGTCCCGAGCCCGGACGGCTGACCTTCAGCGCGCCCCGCAGGGGCAAGCCGCCGACCCACCTGGCGGACCTCGACCTGGCCGGCCGCAAGGCCTGGGCCAAGGAGCTCGGCGTCCCGGCCTTCCGCGCCGACCAGGTCTCGCGCCACTACTTCGAGCGCCTGACGACCGACCCGGAGGAGATGACCGACCTGCCCAAGGCGGGCCGGGCCGAGCTCGTCGCGGGGCTGCTGCCCCCGCTGCTCACGCCCGTGCGCACGCTCTCGGCCGACGAGGGTGCCACCCTCAAGCAGGTGCACCGCCTGCACGACGGCGCCCTGGTCGAGTCGGTGCTCATGCGCTACCCCGGCCGGGTGACCATGTGCATCTCCAGCCAGGCCGGCTGCGGCATGAACTGCCCCTTCTGCGCGACGGGGCAGCAGGGCCTGACCCGCAACCTGTCCACCGCCGAGATCGTCGAGCAGGTGGTGGCCGCGGCGCGCGCCCTGCGCCACGGCGACCTGCACCGGGGCACCGCCGTCGAGCACGGCGACCCGGACGGTCCGACCACGGTCGAGCAGGCGCTGCGCGTGAGCAACGTCGTCTTCATGGGCATGGGCGAGGCGCTGGCCAACTACAAGGCGGCGCTGGGCGCCATCCGGCGCCTGGTCGACCCCTCGCCCGAGGGTCTGGGCATGTCCGCCCGCGGCGTCACGATGTCGACCGTCGGGCTGGTGCCGGCCATCGACAAGCTCGCCGGCGAGGGCATCCCGGTCACGCTGGCGCTGAGCCTGCACGCCCCCGACGACGAGCTGCGCGACGAGCTCGTGCCGATCAACACCCGCTGGAAGGTCGACGAGGCGCTCGACGCGGCCCGCCGCTACTTCGACGCCACCGGCCGCCGGGTGAGCATCGAGTACGCCCTCATCAAGGACATCAACGACCACGCCTGGCGCGCCGACCTGCTGGGGGAGAAGCTCAACGCCCGCGGGCGCGGCTGGGTGCACGTCAACCCGATCCCGCTCAACCCCACGCCCGGCAGCAAGTGGACGGCCTCGCGCCCCGGCGTCGAGCAGCAGTTCGTCGAACGGCTGCGCGCGCACGGCATACCCACCACGGTGCGCGACACCCGCGGCTCGGAGATCGACGGCGCCTGCGGCCAGCTGGCCGCCGTGACCGCCTGACGCCTAGGAGGTCTCCTCCGGCGGCGGCAGCATCGGCCAGTCGCGCGGCGGGTCCTCGCCGACGCGCCCGTCGAGGGCCTCCCGCAGCAGGTCCATGTGCCCGGTGTGGCGGCCGTACTCCTCGATGAGGTCGTGCAGGTGCCGGCGCACCGTGGGGTGGATGCCCTGGAACTCGAGGTGGCCGGGCTGGTCGAGGCCGCCGGAGGCGAGCAGCTCGCGGATGCTCTCGCGGGAGCGGGCCACGGCGGCGGCCCAGAGGCCGTAGACGCTCTCGGCGGTCTCGTCCGGGTCGACGGTGAACTGCCAACGGGCGACGTCGTCCTCGGGCACCATCAGCCAGGTGGTCGGCGGTCGCCCGCGCATCCGCCAGGAGAAGACGTCGTCCTCGCAGACGGCCAGGTGCTTGAGCAGGCCGCCGACGGTCAGCGCGGTGGTCGGGATGGGTCGGGCCCGCAGCTGCTCGACCGTCAGCCCGTCGGCCTTCCAGCGGAAGGTGGCGCGGAGGCGCTCGAGCGTGCCGAGCGCGTGCTCGACGTCGGTCCCGGCGAGCGGGGGTTCCCAGAGCGGGTCGTCCATGGCGGCTCCTCGTGTCGTGGTCGGACCGATCCGACGCTAGTCGTGAGCCGTCCACCCGTCACCGGTCCGCGCGAGCACTCAGGACAGGTCGTGTCCGCGAGGTGCCGAGGCCCTCAGGTCGTGACGACGTCGGCCGCCTCCTCGACCGAGTCGACCAGGTGCAGCGCCCCGGCCATCGGTCGGCCGCTGCCGAGTGCCCGCAGCAGCGGCTCCACCGGCAGCCGCTCGGTCCAGTGCTCGCGCCCGACGAGCACCAGCGGCGGGAGCACGTCCGGTCCGTCGACCTCGTAGTAGAGCCGCGTGGCCATCTGGAAGACCTCCTGCACGGTGCCCGCGGCGCCGGGCAGCACGACCAGCCCGCCGCGGGAGTGGGCGAGCAGCAGGTCCTCCCGCAGGGCGTTGGAGAAGAACTTCGCGACCAGCTGGGCGAAGGCGTTGGGCGGCTCGTGGCCGTAGTACCAGGTCGGGATGCCGACGCTGCGCAGGCCCTTCGGGGAGGGCACGGCCCCGGAGCGCAGCGCCAGGGCCGGGCGCACCCAGGCCTCGATGTCGGGGACGAACTCCGGCACCTGCGCGACGGCGTCCAACGCCGCTGCCAGGACCTCCTCGTCGACCGCCCAGGCGCCCAGGTTGGCCGCCTCCATCGCGCCGGGGCCGCCGCCGGTGAGGACGAGCGCGCCCGACCGTGCGACGCGGTGGCCGAGCAGCGCGGCCTCGGCGAACTCCGGCGTGCCGCGCCGCAGCGCGTGCCCGCCCATGATCCCGACCACCCGGCGGTCCTCGAGGAGGGCGGTGAGGGCGTCGGACATCGCGTCGTCGTGGATGGCGCGCAGTGCCGTCACGTAGGCGTCGTGGCGCACCGTCGCGTCCTCGAACCACCGGTAGGCACGGGCGTCCACCGTCGAGTCGTAGCCACCCTCCTCGAGGCCGGCGTAGAGCTCCTGCGGGGTGTAGAGGCGGGCGCGGTAGGGGTCGACCGGGGCCCGAGGGACGCTCGGGAAGATGATGGCGCCGTGACGGCGCAGGTGGCGCTCGACCTCGCGGTCCAGCTCGCCGCCCAGCACGACGATGTCCTCCAGGTCGTCGCGGGCCAGCAGCTGCTCGCGGTGGCGGGTCAGGTCCAGGCCCTGCAGCCGCAGTGCGTGCAGCGGCTCGGGGGAGGCGAGCAGCCGCGCCCAGGTGCGATCGTCCTCGACCTCGCGCCCTGCGGTCGGGGCCAGGCCCTCGACGCGGTGGTAGCGCACCTCGGTGCCGGACAGGGGACGCTCGCTGCTCTGCATACCCGCACCCTAGGAGGCCCTCCCGCCGCCCGCGCACGGCCGTCGGTCGCACGATCCCACCCGCTGGTCGCCGCCTGCCGCCGGGATCCCGGCGCGGGCCGACCCCAGGGGTGTTGACTAGGACCATGAGCACCGACGCCCAGCAGAGCTACCGCGACACCGTCGCCGCGAGCCTGGCCGACCCCGCGTCCTTCTGGGGCGAGGCTGCCCGGCTCGTCGACTGGATCACTCCTCCCAGGCAGGTCCTGGACGACAGCAACCCCCCGTTCTACCGGTGGTTCCCCGACGGGCGTCTCAACGTGTGCTTCAACGCCCTCGACCGGCACGTCGTGCACGGGCGCGCCGACCAGACCGCGCTGATCTACGACAGCCCGGTGACCGGCACCACGAAGGAGTACACCTACGCCCAGCTGCTCGACCTCGTGGCCCGTTTCGGTGGCGTGCTGCGCGACCTGGGCGTCAGGAAGGGCGACCGGGTCGTCATCTACATGCCGATGATCCCCGAGGCGGCGATCGCGATGCTGGCCTGCGCGCGCATCGGCGCGGTGCACTCGGTGGTCTTCGGCGGCTTCGCGCCCGCCGAGCTCGCGGCGCGCATCGAGGACGCCGAGCCCACCGTCGTGGTCTCGGCCTCGTGCGGCATCGAGCCCTCCCGCACCATCCCCTACAAGCCGATCCTCGACGAGGCGATCCGGCGCTCGGAGCACAAGCCGGACCACTGCGTGATCGTCCAGCGCGAGCAGCTCACCTGCGACCTGGGCGAGCGGGACCTGGACTGGGCCCAGGTCATGCACCCGGATGCCGTCGCACCCGCCGAGTGCGTGCCCGTGCAGGCGACCGACCCCCTCTACGTGCTCTACACCTCCGGCACCACCGGCAAGCCCAAGGGCATCGTCCGGGACAGCGGTGGGTATGCCGTGGCGCTGCGGTGGTCGATGACCAACCTCTACGGCGTGCAGCCGGGGGAGACCTGGCTCTGCGGCTCCGACGTCGGCTGGGTCGTCGGCCACTCCTACATCGTCTACGCGCCGCTGCTGACCGGGGCGACGACGATCCTCTTCGAGGGCAAGCCGGTGGGCACGCCCGACGCCGGCACCTACTGGCGCCTGATCCAGGAGCACGGCGCGGTGGCCGCCTTCACGGCCCCCACCGCGATCCGGGCGATCAAGAAGCAGGACCCGGACGGCGAGCTCGTCAAGGCCTACGACCTGTCGACGCTGCGCACCCTCTTCCTGGCGGGGGAGCGGCTGGACCCGGACACCTGGCAGTGGGCCACCGACCAGCTGGGCGTGCCGGTCATCGACAACTGGTGGCAGACCGAGACCGGCTGGCCGATCGCCATCAACCCGGTCGGGACGGCGCAGTTCGAGATCCGTCCCGGCAGTCCGGCGCTGCCCACCGTCGGCTACGACGTGCGGGTGCTCGACGAGCGGGGCGAGGAGGTGCCCCCGGGCACCGAGGGGGCGATCTGCATCAAGCTGCCGCTCCCGCCCGGCACGCTGCCCACGCTGTGGCGCGACGACGAGCGCTACGTGTCCTCCTACCTGTCCGCCTACGACGGCTACTACCTGACCGGTGACGGCGGCTTCGTCGACGAGGACGGCTACCTCTACGTCATGGGCCGCACCGACGACGTGCTCAACGTCGCCGGCCACCGCCTGTCGACCGGGTCGCTCGAGGAGGCGCTCGCCGGGCACCCCGCGGTGGCCGAGTGCGCGGTCATCGGCGTGGCGGACTCCCTCAAGGGCCAGGTGCCGCGGGCGCTCGTGGTGCTCAAGGCCGGGATCGACCTCGACGAGAAGGGCACCGAGCAGCTCGAGGCCGAGCTCGTCCAGCGGGTCCGCGACGAGGTGGGTGCCGTGGCGGCGCTGCGGCAGGTCGACGTCGTAGAGGCGCTGCCCAAGACCCGGTCCGGCAAGATCCTGCGCAAGACGATGCGCCAGATCGCCGACGGGCAGGAGGCGCAAGTCCCCTCCACGATCGAGGACCCGTCGGTGCTCGAGGCTCTCGGACCGGTGCTGCGCACGCCGTCGGCCTGAACGACGCGGTCGACGCGGCACGGGGCGATGCGGGTCCCCGAGACCGGGCGCCCGGCTGTGGACAACTCCGGCCGGGCGTCCGCCCGTTCTCCTAGGGTCGTCCCCACGCGCCGGGCGACCGTCCCGGGGCGCACCGGGGAGGAGGCCCCATGGGGGGAGCGGCGCACGTGGAGGTCCACGACGGTGCCCTGACGGCGGGGGCGCGGCAGCTGGAGTCCGCCGCGGGGACGCTCGAGGGCCTGGCCTCGACGCTGGCCGGGCTCTGCTCGCGCGCTGGTGAGGCGGTGGGCCCGTCCGAGCTGGCGGGCGCGCTCGCCGGTCTCGGCACGGATTTCTCCCGGGCGGTCGGGACGGGAGGTGCGGTCGTCGCCGAGGTCGCGGAGCAGACGCGTCAGGCGGTGGTCGCCTACCGGACGCTCGAGGAGACGCTGGCCGGCCGGTGGGCGTCGTGAGCACACTGCCGGCCCACGACGAGGGTGGCGCGGCCGCGGTGCTGGCCTGCGACCCCGACGCGCTGGAGGAGGTCGCCGCCGGTCTGCGGCGGCTGGCGGCGGAGCTCGACGCGACCGCGACGGCGGTCGCCGAGCCGGGCCCGGCCGGCTGGAGCGGTCTCGCGGCCATCGAGCAGGCCAGGTGCCGCGCCAGCACGGGTGCTGCCGTCGGCCGGACGAGGGAGCCGGTGGGCCGGGCCGCGGCCTGCCTGGACCTGCTGGCGGGGACGGCGCGCGAGCAGGCGGTGGTCGTGCGCCGCCACCAGCGGCTGGCGGAGGAGGTCGACCTCGCCCGGGCCCGCCTGGCTGCCTACGGCGCGCTGTCCGACGCGGACGCGCTGGTCCGGACGGTCCGGCTGCGCGAGCTCGAGGAGGAGTCGCGCTGGCACCGGCGGGCCGTGGCCGCAGCCGTGGAGGCCTTCCAGGAGGTGCGGCGGTGGGTCACGCGGTTGCTGGAGGAGCTGCGCGCCTCCCTGTCCGAGCTGGCCTTGAATCTCGCTGTCGTCGTCGGTGCCGTTTCCCGCGTGACCCGAAGCGCTGGCCAGGTGCTGGCCGTCGAAGCGATCGCCGACGCCGGCCGCCGGTTGCGCCGGGTGGGCGACCAGGAAGCGCCGCGGACCCGGCACCAGATGGACGAGCGGCTCAAGAAGAACGTCGCGCGCTTCCGAAGCCCGAAACCATCGGAGACCCTCCCGGTCGGGAAGATGCCGTTCGGCGCCGCGGTGCGACACTTCGGCAGGCTCGTCCCCGTGGTGGCCCTCGCCGACGCCGGATACACCCTGTGGACCGGCGGCGGCTACGACGGTTGGCGGGGCGGTGTGACGCGTGGCCTGGCGGCCGCCGGGGTGGTGGGGGTCGGCCTCGTCGTCTTCCTCCCGATCACGGCTCCGGCCGCCGTGGTCGGCGCCGGTGCGATGGCGGTCTACGGGGCGTGGATGACCGGCAACTGGATCTACGACAACCGCCACCGGCTCGGACGCCTCGCCTCGCGCGGCTGGTCGGGTGCACGTCGGGTGGGCGGCCGGGCGTGGACCGGGACCCGGGACGCCGCCGGTCGGGCCTGGACCGGTGGCACCGATCTGGCGAGGCGGGCGCGGGACCGGGTCGGCTCCGGGCTGTCTCGATTGCGCGACCGCGTCCGCAGGGACCGGGGCCGGCCGACGCAGCCGGAGCAGCCGGTCACCCCGCCGGTCGCGCCGGGCACCGCCCCGCCCGTCGGGAGCACCGCATGAGCGCGGCCCTCGGCGACGCCTCCGACCCCGGGTCGATCCCCGGCACCGAGCAGGAGTCCGTGTCGCTCGGCCCTGTCGTGGTGACCGACCTCGAGCTGGCGGTCCTCGAGGAGGAGCACCTGCGCTCGCTGGGCGAGCGGCCGGAGGGGCCCGGCTCGGACGACCCCGCCGAGCAGGCCGCCCGGGACCAGGCCCGCCGGTCGCTCGTCGCCCGTGGTCTTCTCGGCGCCGACGGCCGTCTCGGCGAGGACGACGACGTGGGGGTCCTGATGACCACCGTGCTCGACGTCCGGCTCGGTGCCGACGTCGTGCTCGTCGTCGAGTGCACCACGGTGGCGCCTCCCGCGCGGCGCAGCACCCGGCTCGTGCACGTCCTGGGCGACGCAGCCTGCGTCGAGGACCTCGGCGACGGGGGCGCGCACCACCTCGCGCTGGTCCTGGACAGCGCCGAGGTCGACGCCTGGGTGGCCGCCGGGGTCGTGCCCGACGACGCCGCGCCGGTGACGGGTCCCGACCGGGTCGTCCGCGCGACAGGGGAGGACCTGCCCACGGCTCTCGGGCACCCCACCGTGCTGGCCGAGCTGGCCGAGCTGCGCCACGGGCCCGAGGACGACCACGACGGCGACCACGACGGCGACCACGACGACGAGGGCGAGGACGCCGGCGCCCCCCACCACCTGGTCGCGCTCGGCCCACGCGGGTGCTGGGTGGCGCTCGTCCACCCCGGACGCCCGCTGCCGCGGCAGATGATCTTCGACGCCGTGGACCCGGGGTGGGTCCGCCGCTGGGCACGCTCCGCGATCGCCGGGTCGGTCCGCGGGAGCGAAACCACGGAAGGCACGGAAGGAGCAGGAGGGCAGGGCACAATGACCGGGTGAGCCAGCGCAGCGTGACCATCCTGGGGTCGACCGGGTCCATCGGCACCCAGGCCATCCAGGTCGTGCAGGCCCACCCGGAGCGTTTCCGGGTGCGTGCCCTGTCGGCCGGCGGCAGCGACGTCGGGCTGCTGGCCCGGCAGGCGGTCGAGCTCGAGGTCGAGCAGGTCGCGGTCGCGCGCGACGACGAGGACACGGTCCGGCAGCTGCACGACGCCCTGGTCGAGACGGCCCGGGCCGCCGGTCGCACGGCATACCGCCCGGAGGTCGTCGTCGGGCCCGAGGCGGCCGAGCAGCTCGCGGGCAACGGCGCCGACGTCGTGCTCAACGGCATCACCGGCAGCATCGGCCTGCGCCCGACCCTAACCGCGCTCGCCGCCGGCAGCACGCTGGCCCTGGCCAACAAGGAGTCGCTCATCGTGGGCGGGCCGATCGTGCACGCCGCGGCGAAACCCGGGCAGATCGTCCCGGTCGACTCCGAGCACAGCGCCATCGCCCAGTGCCTGCGCGGGGGCCGCGCCGAGGAGGTGCGCCGGCTGGTGCTCACCGCGAGCGGCGGTCCCTTCCGCGGGCGCACCCGTGAAGAGCTCGCCCGCGTCACGCCCGCCGACGCGCTGCGACACCCCAACTTCGCCATGGGCCTGGTCATCACCACCAACTCCGCCACCCTGGTCAACAAGGGCCTGGAGGTCATCGAGGCCCACCTGCTCTTCGACGTGCCGTTCGACCGCATCGACGTCGTGGTCCACCCCCAGCAGCAGATCCACTCCATGGTGGAGTTCCACGACGGGTCGACGCTGGCGCAGATGGGCCCGCCCCGGATGCTCGTGCCGATCGGCCTGGGGCTCTCCTGGCCCGACCGGCTCGAGGACGTCGACGTCCCGTGCGACTGGAGCACGGCCAGCACCTGGGAGTTCCACCCGCTCGACCACGAGACCTTCCCGGCCGTGCGGCTGGCCGAGCGTGTGGGCCGTGAGGGCGGGACCTTCCCGGCTGTCTACAACGCCGCCAACGAGGAGGCCGTCGCGGCCTTCCACGACGGCCGCATCGGCTTCCTCGACATCGTCGGCGTCGTCGAGCAGGTCGTCGACGAGCACGCCTCCGGCGCCGGGAACTCCGTCCGGGGCTCGTCGGTTGAACTCACCGTGGAGCACGTGCTCGCCGCCGACGCGTGGGCACGCACGACCGCGGCCGCCCGGATCCGGGCGACCTCCGAGACCGGGCAGGAGGCCCTCCGGTGATGTACCTGCTCGGCGTCCTCGTGATCGTCGTCGGCATCGCGCTGTCGATCGCGCTGCACGAGGTCGGGCACCTGGTGCCGGCCAAGAAGTTCGGCGTCAAGACCACCCAGTACATGGTCGGCTTCGGCCCCACCGTGTGGTCGACCCGGCGCGGCGAGACCGAGTACGGCCTCAAGGCCGTCCCCCTGGGCGGCTACGTGCGGATGATCGGGATGTTCCCGCCCCGGGCCTCCGACGGCGGCAAGCTGCGACGCGCCACCTCCAACCCGTTCCACCAGATGATCGAGCAGGCCAGGCAGGACAGCCTCGACGAGGTGACCCCGGGCGACGAGCACCGCGTCTTCTACCGCCTCCCGGTGTGGCAGCGGCTGGTCATCATGGCCGGCGGGCCGCTGATGAACCTGGTCATCGCCACCGTGCTCGTCACCCTGCTGCTGACGGTCCACGGCATCGGCGTCCTCACGCCCACCGTCGCCACGGTGGCGCAGTGCGCCAACACCGACGTGGCCGACGACGACTGCACCGGCAAGGACCCCTCGCCGGCGCTCGCGGCCGGCTTCCAGGAGGGCGACACGATCGTCGCCGTCGACGGGCGCGCCGTCTCCACCTGGCCCGAGACCACGTACGCCATCCAGAACGCCGGCGAGCAGGCCACCTTCACCGTCGAGCGCGACGGCCGCGAGGAGACGCTCGTGGCCGACCTCGTCATGCGCGAGCGGCCGCTGGTCACCCCGGAGGGCGAGTACCAGCTCGACGACGAGGGCGAGCTCGTGTGGGGCGAGGTCGGATTCCTCGGGGCCACGCCCACCTTCGAGTACCAGCCGCAGCCGATCACCGACGTGCCCGCCTTCGTCGGCGACATGTTCGTCCAGACCGCGCGCATCGTGATCACGCTTCCCCAGCGGCTCGTCGACGTCTCCCAGGCCGCCTTCGGCACCGAGGACCGCGACCCCGAGGGACCGATGTCGGTCGTCGGCGTCGGTCGGGTGGCCGGGGACGTGGCCTCCGGCGGTCTCGGCGACCTCACCCAGGGCGTGGGGGACCGATTGTGGGTGCTGCTCTCGCTCATCGCCTCGCTCAACATGGCGCTCTTCGTGTTCAACCTCATACCCCTGCTGCCGCTGGACGGCGGCCACATCGCCGGGGCGCTGTGGGAGGGCGTGAAGAAGACCTGGGCCCGCCTGCGCAACCGCCCCGCGCCCGGCCCCGTCGACACCGCCGCGGCGCTGCCCGTCGCCTATGCCGTCGCGATCAGCCTGCTGGGCATGACCGCGCTGCTCATCTACGCCGACATCGTCAAGCCGATCAGTCTCGGCTGACACCCAGGCTGGGCCTGCGATACTGGACGGCATGACTGCTGGCACCCCCATCTCCCTCGGTATGCCGTCCGCCCCGGCCCCGGTCCTCGCCCCGCGACGGCAGAGCCGGAAGATCCGGGTAGGCAAGGTCGAGGTCGGTGGAGACGCCCCGATCTCGGTGCAGTCGATGACGACCACCCCGACCACGGACGTCAACGCGACGTTGCAGCAGATCGCCGAGCTCACCGCCGCCGGCTGCGACATCGTCCGCGTGGCCTGCCCGAGCCAGGACGACGCGGAGGCGCTGCCGGCCATCGCCCGCAAGTCGCAGATCCCGGTCATCGCCGACATCCACTTCCAGCCCAAGTACGTCTTCGCCGCGATCGACGCCGGCTGCGCGGCGGTCCGCGTCAACCCCGGCAACATCCGCAAGTTCGACGACCAGGTCAAGGAGATCGCCCGCGCAGCCAAGGACGCCGGGGTCTCGATCCGGATCGGCGTCAACGCCGGCTCCCTCGACAAGCGGCTGCTCGACAAGTACGGCAAGCCGACCGCCGAGGCCCTCGTCGAGTCGGCGGTGTGGGAGGCGAGCCTCTTCGAGGAGCACGACTTCCACGACTTCAAGATCTCGGTCAAGCACAACGACCCGGTCGTCATGGTGCGCGCCTACGAGATGCTCGCCGAGCGGGGCGACTGGCCGCTGCACCTCGGCGTGACCGAGGCCGGGCCGGCCTTCCAGGGCACCATCAAGTCCTCGGTCGCCTTCGGTGCACTGCTCTCCAAGGGCATCGGCGACACCATCCGCGTCTCCCTGTCGGCCCCACCGGTGGAGGAGGTCAAGGTCGGCAACCAGATCCTGCAGAGCCTCAACCTCAAGCCGCGCAAGCTCGAGATCGTCTCCTGCCCGTCGTGCGGCCGCGCCCAGGTCGACGTCTACACCCTGGCCGAGGAGGTGACCGCCGGCCTGGAGGGCATGGAGGTGCCGCTGCGCGTCGCCGTCATGGGCTGCGTCGTCAACGGTCCGGGCGAGGCTCGCGAGGCCGACCTCGGCGTCGCCTCCGGCAACGGCAAGGGCCAGATCTTCGTCAAGGGCGAGGTCATCAAGACCGTCCCCGAGTCGCAGATCGTCGAGACGCTCATCGAGGAGGCCATGCGCATCGCGGAGGAGATGGAGTCGCGCGGCGAGCTGCCCGAGGCGGGCGGCACGCCGGACGTCGTCGTCGGCTGATCCCCTCCTGGGACCGCCGGACGCACCCTGGCCGGGCTGCGGTAGCGTCACCCCATGGCAGACGGGCCGATCAGTCGTGAGACGGCGCGCCGTACCACCTGGGACGACGTGTGCGAGGCCTTCCACCTGCTGGACCGCAACGACCTCTCGGTGACCCAGGAGGTCCTCCCGCCCGGCACGAGCAGCCGGGCGCACGCCCACGACCGGGTGCGGCAGTTCTTCTTCGTGCTCGCCGGCGAGGCCACGATGCTGCTCGGGTCGACGTCGGTTCCGGTCCCGTCCGGGTCCGGCCTGGAGGTCGCGCCACGCACCCGCCACCAGCTGCGCAACGACGGCGACGAAACGCTTGAGGTGCTCGTCGTCTCGAGCCCGCGCGTCTCCGGCAACCCGCACGGCCGGAGACCCGCGCGCCGGGACCGGGTGGTCGTCGGCACCTACGTGCGGCCGACGCGACCAAGCGACCTCGACGCCGTCGTGCGCATCGAGACGGCCGCCGACACCAGCCACTGGTTGGGGGAGGGCGGTGCCGACTGGCACCGGCGCGTGCTCGAGGACCCTGACATGGAGCACTGGGTGCTCGTCGACCGGCTCGACCACGTGCTGGCCTTCGGCATCCTCGCCGGCCTGCAGCAGCAGGACACCACGGCCGCGGTGGAGGTCCGGAGGATGGTCGTCGCGAGCGAGGGTCGTGGTCAGGGTCTGGGCCGCCTTCTCATGCGCCAGCTCCTCGAGCAGGCGCTGGCCCGGCCGCAGGTCTCCACCGTCTGGCTCGACGTGGGTGAGGACAACGTGCGCGCGCAGAGCCTCTACCGCAGCTTCGGCTTCCAGCAGAAGCCGGCACCGTCCTGGGCACGGCTGCTGGACAACGGTATCTACATGGAGTGGTCGGCCCGCCGGGCCTGATCCATCTCCGTTCCTGATCGACATCATCCCGCGTGATGATGCGTGCCGCCTGCCCGGCAGGCCGCGTCGACCCGGCGTGCAAGTGGAGAGTTACCTTCCAGTAGAGTCGTGGAGCACGAGTCTGCGTGCAGAGGTCTGCGCGCCGCAACCGGCGCGTGGGAGAACGAGTCCCGTGACGGACTCCTCTGAATTTCTAGGAGAGAATTCATGCCCCCGATTTGTCGCGCCCGAAACCGGGACGAATCAAGAAGATGCTGGCCTCCGCCACGACGGCGTTGCTGGTCGCGAGCGGTCTGACCGCAGCTGGTTCTGCATCTGCGGAGACCACCACCATCAACCCCTTCGCCACCAACAACGGGTTCTCGATCGTCGCCAAGGGAAATGCGACGCTCGGCAACAACGAGATCGAGGGGTCGATAGCCGCATTCGGCTCGATCGCCGCGACCTCGTCGAACTACCCCCTGGTCCACAAGGTGGCAGGGGTGGGGGACTGCGCCATCCCGACGATCGACGGCGACCCCCGTCCGCATCCTGGCCGGTCCTTCGTCGGGATCGGCAACATCGCGGTGACGAATGCCGGCCATGGAGGGGGCCCCCGGCGTGTCCGGCGCGATCGCCAAGCTTGCGAGCGTGGATGGCCTGAAAGGGCGGCCCGCGCGGCGACTGGCTCCGCGTCAGCAACAGCTACGGCAGCTCCGAGCAGGGCAACCTCGACCTCGAGGCCTTGAAGCTGTCCACGAACCCCACGCCCGAGGGGAACGTGAAGACCAAGCTCGGCCCGGTCGCCGCCTACTTCGGCTGCCTCGACCAGCCGGTGCAGCAGACCAACTCCTGCCTCTCCAGCCTGTACGGGTCCGAGCTCGCGACCCGCGTCCAGGTCCGGAGCGACGGCGGGATGGTGTTCCCCTCCGGGTTCAGCTCCAGCCAGCCGAACTACCTCGACTACAGCGAGGTCGCGGGCAAGATCATCAAGCGGGACAACTTCGGGGGATACGTCCCCAACTCCGACGTGACCTTCGACTCGAACGTCACGCACAACGGGCAGATCTTCGCCGGCGGCAGCTTCACCAGCCGCGGTGCGGGCGAGCTGCACCACCACACCTTCATGGGCAACCTGCCCTGCGCCGTCAGCGAGCCGGAGCCGGAGCTGGACCCGCGCATCGCCACGACGGTGTCGGTGCCGGGTTCGGAGGGCAAGGTCGTGCCGTTCACCGGTGGGACGCTGGTGGACACGGTGGCCTACGAGGACCTGACGCCGGGGGTGGAGTACACCCTGGATGGTCAGGTGCGTGTGGTGGCTGATGGCTCGGCGACCGGGATCGTGGCGTCGGCGACGTTCGTTCCGGAGTCGGCCTCGGGCACGGTCGAGGTGACGTTCGAGATCACCGGTGAGCAGGCCGCGGAGTACGCGGGCCAGGCGCTGGTGGTGTTCGAGTACCTCAAGGCCGGTGGTGAGCTGGTGGCCGAGCACGCCGACCTCGAGGACGAGGCGCAGTCCGTCGTCGTCCTGGCCGAGCGGACCGACTGAACCCTCGTGGCTCGGAGCAGTCCTCCCCACTGCATACCCTGGGCGTATGACGTCGCCCGGGTTCCTCCCCGTCCGCCAGCTGGTCCTCGTCGACCTGCTGGCGATGATGTGCGCCACCAACCCCGGCCAGCGGGCGATCGTCGCGGTCGACGGCCCTGACGGGGTGGGCAAGACCCGGCTGGTGGGGGAGCTCGTCGCGCTGGCGCCGCACGTGGCCGGCCGTCAGGTGCTCAGCGTCTCGGTGGACGGCTTCCACCACCCCCGCGAGCGGCGCTACGCCCGCGGGCGCACCGCGCAGACCTGCTACGAGGACGCCTTCGACTACGACGCGCTGCGGCGGGCCGTGACCCACCCCTTCCGCGCCGGCCTCGAGATCGTCCCGGCGGTCCACGACGTCCGCACCGACCAGGTCGTGCACCCCGACCCGCTCGAGCCCGACGAGGACGCGCTGCTCGTCGTCGAGGGCGTCTTCCTGCGGCGGCCCGAGCTGCGTGGGGAGTGGGACGCCACCTGCCTCGTGACCGCGCCGCTGCGCGTCACCGTCCCGCGTGGCAACGCGCGCTTCCCGAGCTCGCGGGTCCCTGGCGACCACGACCCGGAGCACCCGGCCAACGAGCGCTACGTCGGCGCCCAGCGGCTCTACCAGCAGCAGGCCCGCCTGTGGCAGCCGACCTGGATCGTCGACAACAGCGACCTCTCCCGCCCCGAGCTCGTCGTGCCCGACCCCGAGGACCCGCAGTGGTTCGGGGACGAGCCGGACTGAGCTAGGGCTCGGCCGTCTCGGTGTCCTCGTCGACCCAGTCGAACGTCCGGGTCACCGCCTTGCGCCACTGCCGGAAGAGGCGCTCCCGCTCGGCCTCGTCCATGCGCGGGCTCCACCGGTGGGCCTCGCTCCACTGCCGGACCAGCTCGTCCTGGTTCTTCCAGAAGCCGACCGCGAGGCCGGCGGCGTAGGCCGCGCCCAGCGCGGTCGTCTCGGCGATCTGCGGACGCACCACGTCGATGCCGAGGATGTCGGCCTGGAACTGCATGAGGGTGTCGTTGGCGACCATGCCGCCGTCGACCCTCAGCTCGCGCGCGGGCACCTCGGCGTCGGCGTCCATCGCCTCCATGACCTCGCGGGTCTGGTAGGCCGTGGCTTCCAGCGCGGCGCGGGCGATGTGGTGGCGGTCGACGAAGCGGGTGAGCCCGACGATGGCGCCGCGGGCGTCGTCGCGCCAGTGCGGGGCGAAGAGCCCCGAGAAGGCCGGGACGATGTAGCAGCCGCCGTTGTCGTCCACCTTCGTGGCGAGCTTCTCGATCTCGGCCGCGTCGCGGATGATCCCGAGGTTGTCGCGCAGCCACTGGACCAGCGAGCCGGTCACCGCGATCGATCCCTCGAGGGCGTAGACGGCGTCCTGGTCGCCGAGCTGGTAGCAGACGGTCGTGAGCAGGCCGTGCTCGCTGCGCACGATGTCGGTGCCGGTGTTGAGCAGCAGGAAGTTGCCGGTGCCGTAGGTGTTCTTGGACATCCCGGGCTCGAAGCAGGCCTGGCCGACCATCGCCGCCTGCTGGTCGCCGAGGATCCCGGCGATCGGGGCCCCGAGCTTGGTGCTGGTGCCGTAGACCTCCGAGGAGGACCGGATCTCCGGCAGCATCGCCAGCGGCACGCCCATGGCGTCGGCCACCTCGGACGACCAGTCCAGGGTCTGCAGGTCCATGAGCATGGTGCGCGAGGCGTTGGTGACGTCGGTGACGTGCACGCCGCCGCGCGGTCCGCCGGTGAGGTTCCACACCAGCCAGCTGTCCATCGTGCCGAAGAGCAGCTCACCGGCCTCCGCCCGCTCGCGGGCCCCGTCGACGTGGTCGAGGATCCAGCGCACCTTGGGCCCGGAGAAGTAGGTTGCCAGCGGCAGGCCGCAGACGTCCTTGAACCGGTCCGCCCCCTCTTCGCCGCCCAGCTCGGAGACCAGTCCGGTGGTGCGGGTGTCCTGCCAGACGATCGCGTCGTGCACAGGCTTCCCGGTCCTGCGGTCCCACACCACGGTGGTCTCGCGCTGGTTCGTGATCCCGATGGCCGCGATGTCCGCGCCGGTGCGGTCGGCCTTGCCGAGGGCCGTGCCGATCACCTCGCGGGTGCTGGCCCAGATCTCGCTCGCGTCGTGCTCGACCCAGCCTGCGCGGGGGAGCAGCTGACGGTGCTCCTTCTGCCCGACCGAGAGGATCGCGCCCTCGCGGTCGAAGACGATGGCCCGGGTGCTCGTGGTGCCCTGGTCGATCGCCAGGACGCAGCTGTCGCGGTCGCTCACCGGCGCACCCCCTGCAGCACGCGGTCGCGGGCCGCGACCGCCGCCTCGTCGGTGGTCTCCCGCGCGGCCGCCTCGTCGGCGAGCACGCGCCGCTCGTAGGCCTCGACCTCCCCGGCCTCTCGCGCCTCGTTCCAGCCGAGCCACTGCACGGCGATCTCGGCGATCTCCGGCACGGCGGCCAGACCCTTGCGCGGCTCCTCGTAGTAGAGCCGGGTGCGGCGCATCATGACGTCCTCGAGGTGGAGCACGCCCTCGCTGATGCACGCGTAGGCGATCTCGACCCGCAGGTAGGCCGGTGCGTGCTCGAGAGGGCGCGCCAAGGAGGGGTCCTCGACGATGAGGTCGAGCAGCTGCTCGACCAGCGAGCCGTAGCGGTGCAGCAGGTGGTCGGTGATCTGCTCGGACCAGCCGAAGCGGTCGCGCAGGGCGGGCATCCGGCGCCGCATCGCGGCCTCCCCGACGGCACCGAGCAGCGGGATCTGGTGGGTGATCGACGGCAGCTCCGACGCCCGGTCGCCCAGGGACAGGTCGACGGCGTCCTTGGCCATCACCCGGTATGTCGTCAGCTTGCCGCCCCCGACCACCGTCAGGCCGGGGAGCGGGGAGACCACGGTGTGCTCGCGGCTGACCTTGGCCGAGTCGGTGTCGCCCTCGACGCCCGGCTGGAGCAGCGGGCGCAGGCCGGCGTACCAGCCCACGACGTCGTCGCGGGTGAGGTGGGTGGTGAGCACGGAGTTGGCGTGCTCCAGCACGTAGTCGATGTCGGTGGCGGTGGCGACGGGGTGCCCGCGGTCGAGGCGCCAGGGGGTGTCGGTGGTGCCGATGATCCAGTAGCGCGCCCACGGGATGAAGAAGAGGACCGAGCGCTCGGTCTGCAGGAAGAGACCGCTCGTGCCGCGGATGCGGTCGCGCGGGACGACGAGGTGGATGCCCTTGGAGGCCATCACCCGCAGGCAGCTCGGGTCGCCGGTGAGGCCACCGACCTCCTCGGTCCACACGCCGGCACAGGAGACGACCTGGTTGGCCCGGGCCTCGAAGACCTCCCCGGTCTCCTCGTCACGCAGCCGCGCGCCGACGATGCGGTCGCCCTCGCGCAGCAGCCCGACCGCCCGGGTCCGGCTCGCGACCGAGGCGCCGTAGGTGTGGGCGGTGCGCACGAGGGTCGAGACGAGGCGGGCGTCGTCGACCGTGGCGTCCCAGTACTTCACGGCACCGATCGCCCGTCCCTCGCGCAGGTCGGGGAACTCCCGGTGGAGGCCCCGACGCCCGGCGTGCTGGTGGATGGGCAGGGCGCGCTGGCCCGGCAGCGCGTTGGCCAGCAGGTCGTAGAGCGTCACCCCGGCGCCGTAGTAGGCCCGCTGCCAGACGCGGTGCTCGAGGGGGATGAGGAAGGGCATCGGCTTGACCAGGTGCGGGGCCAGCGAGCGCAGCAGCAGGCCGCGCTCCGTCAACGCCTCGTGGACCAGGCCGAAGTCGAGCATCTGCAGGTAGCGCAGGCCGCCGTGGACCAGCTTGGTCGACCACTGGGACGTCCCGGAGCCCCAGTCGGACGCCTCCACGAGGGCGGTCGCCAGGCCCCGCGTGGTGGCGTCGAGGGCGGCTCCGGCGCCGGTGACGCCACCGCCGACGACCAGGATGTCCAGGGGCGGCCGGGTCGTGCCGCTCTCGCGCAGCGTGCGCAGGGCCTCGTCGCGGTCGCGCCCCGTGAGGGCCTTGGGCTGCATGCTCGCTCGCACCTTCTCTCGCACCGACGTGGTGGTCTGCAGCAAGCCTCTCATCCCCGCTCCTCGGCGGGGCGCGGACCCGGACCCGGCGGGGTGCTGTCGACGTGGCGTGCGGCGTGGGGCAGGCTGGTCCCATGCTGCGCAGCCTCGGGACCGTGCGGGCGCTCGGCCTGCAGGACGTCGAGGACGCCCTGGAGGTGTGCGGGCGCGACCCGGTGACCAACGTCTTCGTCGCCGCGCGCATCCTCGAGAGCGGCCTGGCCGGCACCCGCGGCCCGCTGTTCTCCTACGACGGCGGCGGCGAGCGTGCCCTCTGCTGGTGCTCGGCCAACGTCGTGCCGGTGGAGGCCACGAGCAGCCGGGCACTCGGCGCACTGGCTGCCAAGGTGGTGCGCCGCCGCGCCTGGGCGAGCTCGGTCTTCGGCCCCGCCGACCAGGTCCTCGACCTGTGGGGCCGCCTGGCCCGGCACTGGGGCGAGCCGCGGGAGATCCGCGAGAACCAGTACCTCATGACGATGAGCACGTCACCGGTCGCGCTCGGCCGGCCGGTCGACCCAGCCGTGCGGGTGGCCCGCCGCGACGAGCTCGACCTCGTCGTGCCGGCCGCGGCCGCGATGTTCACCGAGGAGATCGGCTACCCGCCCTACCAGGGCAGCGGGCTGGCCTACCGGCAGGGCGTCGCGACCCTCGTCGAGCGGGGCCACTGCCTGGTGCGCGTCGAGGACGGCCAGGTGGTCTTCAAGGCCGACCTGGGCTCCGTCGCGCTCGGCGTCGCGCAGGTGCAGGGGGTCTGGGTGCACCCGGCCTGGCGCGGACGCGGCATCGCGGCACCGGCCATGGCGGCGGTCGTCGAGCACACGCTGCGGCACGTCGCCCCGACGGTCACCCTCTACGTCAACGACTTCAACGCCCCCGCCGTGGCGACCTACCGCCGCGTGGGCTTCGTGCAGACGGGGACGTTCGCGACCGTCCTGCTCTGAGCCCGGGCGCTCAGCCGGCCAGCCGCTCGTGCAGGAAGCTCCAGGCCAGCGCGTGCCAGCTCGCCCACTGGTCGGCCGTGCTCGCGCCGCCGTGGCCGCCCTCGGTGTTCTCCCAGTAGGTGACGTCGCAGCCGTGCTCCTCCAGCAGCGCCGCCATCTTGCGGGCGTGACCGGGATGGACGCGGTCGTCGCGCGTGGACGTCGCCAGGTAGACCGGCGGGGTCGGTCGGGCGGGGTCGAACCGGTGGTAGGGCGAGTAGGTGCGCAACCACTCCCACTGCTCCGGGTCGTCCGGGTCGCCGTACTCGGCCATCCACGACGCGCCGGCGAGCAGCAGGTGGTAGCGCTGCATGTCGAGCAGCGGGACCTGGCAGACCACCGCCCCGAAGTCCTCTGGGTAGCCGGTCAGCATGTTGCCCACGAGCAGCCCGCCGTTGGAGCGACCGGTGCAGCCGAGCCGCGGCACGGAGGTGACCCCGCGGGCGACCAGGTCGCGCGCGACCGCCACGAAGTCCTCGTAGGCGCGGTGCCGCTCCGGGCCCAGCGCCGCCTGGTGCCAGCGCGGCCCGAACTCCCCGCCGCCGCGGATCCCCGCGACGACGTGCACGTGCCCCGCGGCGAGCCAGGCCCGCCCGACGATCGGGTCGTAGGCCGGGGTGAGCGCGTGCTCGAAGCCGCCGTAGCCGTGGAGGACGGTGGGCGTGGTGCTGTCCAGGGGGAGGTCGGCCGGGCCGACCTGCCAATAGGGCACCCGGGTGCCGTCCTGGGAGGTTGCCCAGTGCTGGGTGACCTCCAGCCCCGAGGCGTCGAAGCGCGGCGGCGCCGAGCGCAGCGGCTCCAGCGTCACCCCGCCGCCGAGGTGGGCGACCGACAGCGCCATCGGCTCCAGGAAGCCGGTCGTGACCAGCCAGAGGTCGTCGCTGTCGTGGCGGTCGACGGCGCTCACGCTCACGGTGCGCAGGCCGACGTCGAGGCGGTCGGTCAGGTCGTCGGTGCGCCACGCGCCGTCGGGTGCGGGGGAGTGGACCTGGACGGTGTGCCGGACGTCCACGAGCGCGGTCGTCACCAGGTGGGAGGCGGTCCAGGTGAGGTCGACCAGCGCCGAGCGTTCGTCGGGGACGAACACGGAGGTCCATCGGGCCCGTCCGGCGAGCAGGTCGTCCAGGGACGTCACGAGCAGGCTGCCCGCGGGCCACGACGTGTCCCCGCCGTCCGGTCCGGGCGCGGTCCAGGGGTCGCGCAGCCGCACGGCCACGCGCGTGTCGTGGACCGAGGCCTCGGCGCTCGGCGGCAGCGGGAGCGGTCGCAGACCGTCGTCGGTCAGGACGAGCGTCTCCTCGGTCCAGAAGGTGATCGCACGTCGCAGCACGGTCCGCCCGGTGTGCTGGTCGTGCTCGACGAAGAGGCCCAGGTCGGTCTCCTCGATCGTGTGGATCGCCTGCGCCTCCGCCACGGGCGTGCCGCGCCGCCACAGCCGCGCGGTGCGGGGGTAGCCGGAGCGGGTGGCGCCGGTCGGGTCGTCGGCCGTGACGAGGTAGACGTGGTCGCGGTCGCGCCAGGTCAGCCGGCCCTTGGCCTCGCCCTTGACGAACCCCTCGGGGGCGGCCACCCAGCGGCCGGTGGTCAGGTCGAGCTCGCGGGTCGTGCCGGCATCGGCACCACCGCGGGAGAGATGGACCAGGGCCCGGTCGTAGGTCGGCCGCAGCAGCGCGGCGCCCTGCCACACCCACGGCACGTTCTCATCGCGGGCGAGGGCGTCGACGTCGACGAGCACCTCCCACTCCGTCTCCTCGGCGCGGTAGGAGTCCCAGGTGGTGCGACGCCATACCCCTCGCGGGTGCTCGGCGTCCGTCCAGAAGCCGTAGAGGTGCTCGCCCGCCTGGCTGACCAGCGGGATCCGGTCGGGGGCCTCGAGCGCCTCGCGGATCGCCGCGTGGCGCTGCGCGTGGCCGGGCACGTCCCGCAGACGGCTCTCGGACGCCGAGCTCCGGGTGCCGACCCACTCCAGCGCGGCCGGGGAGTCGACCTCCTCCAGCCACGCGTAGGGGTCCGGCTCGGCAGGTCGGGCGGAGGTCGTCATGGGGCTCACTCCACCACATCCTGGCGACGCGCCCGGAGCCGACACCCGAGCGGGAATCTGTGAGAGGTACCCTGCCAGGGACGTGTGGCCATCCGCGCCCGCGCATAATCATCCAGCGCCTCCCGAGGAGTGCTCTCGTGTCTCCCTTGCGTCGCCGGGTCCCGACATGGTCCGAGCTCCGTCCGCTCGTCCGGGTGGAGCCGCCGTCCCTCGCGCGGACGGCCGCCGCCCTGCGGCGCGCCCAGACCGTCGAGGACCTGCGGGTGCTCGCGCGCCGGCGCACGCCCCGCGCGGTCTTCGACTACGTCGACGGGGCCGCCGAGGGCGAGCGGTCCCTGGCCCGAGCGCGCCAGGCCTTCGCCGACGTGGAGTTCCGCCCCCGGGTGCTGCGCGACGTCAAGCACGTCGACGCCCGCGTCGAGCTGCTCGGGGTCTCCAGCCCGGTCCCGCTCGTCCTGGCCCCGACCGGCTTCACCCGGATGATGCACACCCAGGGGGAGTGGGCGGTGGCCCGTGCCGCCGCGGCCGCCGGGGTGCCCTACACGCTCTCGACGATGGGCACCGTCTCCGTCGAGGACCTGGCCGCCGACGTCCCCGACGTGCAGCGCTGGTTCCAGCTCTACCTCTGGCAGGACCGCGAGGCCTCCCGCGCGCTGATCCGCCGGGCCGCCGCCGCGGGCTTCGGCACCCTCGTGCTCACGGTCGACACGGCCGTCGCCGGCCAGCGGCTGCGCGACGTGCGCAACGGCCTGACCATCCCGCCGGCGCTCACCGCCCGCACCCTGGGAGGTATGGCGCTCCACCCCCGGTGGTGGGTCGACATGCTCACCAGCGAGCCCATCGAGTTCGCCTCGCTGCGCACCTCCGGCGGCACCGTCGCCGACCTCGTGGACCGGATGTTCGACCCGTCCATGACCACGGACGACCTCGCGTGGCTGCGCGAGGAGTGGCCCGGCCGCATCGTCGTCAAGGGCGTCCAGCACCCGCAGGACGCCGCCGACCTCGTCGCCCTCGGCATGGACGGGCTCGTCCTCTCCAACCACGGCGGGCGCCAGCTCGACCGGGCCGTCGCCCCGCTCGACCTGCTGCCCGAGGTCCGCGCCGCGGTCGGCCCCGACGTGCCGCTGCTCATCGACGGGGGCGTCATGCACGGCGGCGACATCGTCGCGGCCCGCGCCCGCGGCGCCGACGCCGTCATGGTCGGCCGTGCCTACCTCTACGGCCTCATGGCCGGTGGCGAGCCGGGCGTCGCCCGCGCCCTGGAGATCCTCGTCTCGCAGGTCCACCGCACCCTGCGGCTGCTCGGTGTCTCCCGGATCGCCGACCTCGGCCCCGACCACGTGCCGCCGGCGGCAGCACGGCATACCCCCGCTCCGGGGGCGCTGCCCACCTCCTGACCTTCCGTGCGCCCGGGACCGTCCCCGGACGCACCCCCAGCTCCACCGAACCCGACCGAACCCGACCGAAAGAGAAGCACCATGAAGACCTCCGTCAAGACCCTGGCCCTGACGGGCACCCTGGCCCTGATCCTCACCGCCTGCGGCGACAGCGGCAGCGGCGACGCCGGGGGGGAGGGCGAGCTGGTCGGGTCCGGCAGCGGCGACTCCTGCGTCATCGAGACCCCCGTCCCCGTCGGCGCCGTCGTCTCGCTCACCGGCGCCGCGGCGTCCTACGGCGAGTCCCAGAAGAAGGGCCTCGAGCTGGCCCTCGAGCAGCTGACCGAGAAGGGCGGCGTGGAGTACGACCTCAAGATCGAGGACGACGCCACCGACCCGCGCCAGGGCATCACCGTCTTCGAGCAGCTCAGCGAGGACCGCAGCGCCATCATCGGCCCCACCCTGTCCAACGGCGCCTTCCAGGCCCAGCCGATCGCCCAGGAGGCGGGCGTGCCGGTCGTGGCCATCTCCAACACCGCCGACGGCATCACCGCCCAGGGCGACTACATCTTCCGCGTGTCCCTCACCGAGGCCCAGGTCATCCCGCAGACCGTCGAGGTCGCCAAGGCCGAGTACGGCCTGGAGAAGGTCGTCGTCATGTACTCCAACGACGACGCCTTCACCGAGTCCGGCTACAAGGTGTTCGCCTCCGCGCTCGAGGAGCAGGGCGTCGAGGTGCTCGACACCCTGACCTTCTCCAAGGCCGACACCGACTTCCGCGCGCTGCTCACCGAGGCCAAGGGCGACCAGCCCGACGCGATCGTGGTGTCCGGTCTCATCGAGGCCGCCATCCCGCTGGTGACCCAGGCCCGCGAGCTCGGCATCGACGTGCCGATCATCGGCGGCAACGGCTTCAACAACCCCAAGCTCATGGCGGACGCCGGCGAGGCGGCCGAGGGCGTCGTCGTCGGCGCGGCCTGGAACTCCGCCTCCGAGGGCGAGCTCAACACGGCCTTCCTGGCCGACTTCGAGGAGAAGTTCGGGTCCAAGCCCGACCAGTTCGCCGCGCAGGCCTACGTCGGTCTGGCCGCGATCGACGCGGCGGTCCGCTCGGGCTGCTCGGGCGAGCGCGACGCGATCAAGGAGGGCCTGGCCGGCCTGACCGACCTCGAGACCGTCCTGGGCACCCTGTCGATCAACGCCGACCGCGACTCCGAGCACCCCGCCGTGGTGCAGGTCGTCGAGGGCGGCACCTTCACGCCGCTGAACTGACATGCAGCAGCTGCTGAACGGCCTCTTCCTGGGGTCGATCTACGCGCTCTTCGCGATCGGGTTCACGCTCGTCTTCGGCATCCTCGACCGGCTCAACCTGGCGCACCCGGCCGTCTTCGCGGCCGCGGCGTTCGTCGGGATCGAGCTGGTCGCCGTCGGCGGGCTGTCGATCTGGGTGGCGCTCCCGCTCGTCGCCCTCTTCGGCGCCGTCCTGGGCCTGGTCATCGAGCGGGTGGCCTTCCGCCCGCTCAAGGGCAGACCCGACGCCCACTTCGCGGGGCTCATCGGCTCGATCGGGCTCGGCGGGATGGTCGTGGCGCTGCTGCTGTGGCGCTACGGCCCGGACACCCGCCGCTTCCCGGCCGACGCCTTCCCGAGCACGGCCTTCGAGATCGGCTCGGCCCGCGTGACGCTGCTCCAGGTCGCGATCCTGGCGATCTCGATCGTGCTCATGGCCGGGCTGACCTGGCTGGTCGGGCGCAGCCCGCTCGGCCGCGCCATGCGCGCGGTCGCGGAGAACCCGCGGGCCGCCACGGTCCTCGGGCTCAACGTCGACCGCGTCACCGCGACCACCTTCGCCCTGTCCTCCGCCCTCGGCGCGGTCGCCGGCGCCCTCTTCGCGATGAACGTCAACTCGGCCCAGCTGGGCATGGGCAGCGCCATCGAGCTCAAGGGCCTGGCGGTCATCATCGTCGGGGGTATGGGGTCGCTGCCGGGTGCGCTCGTCGGCGGCCTCCTCCTGGGGCTGGCCGAGGTCTTCGCGGTGCAGTACGTCGGCTCGAGCTGGCGCGACCTGGTCGCCTTCGGCCTGCTCTTCCTGCTGCTCATCGTGCGCCCGCAGGGGCTGTTCGGCAGCAAGCGCGTGAGGGAGGTGTGATGAGCGAGTCCGTCCTCGTCTTCATCGCGCTCAACGCGATCTTCGCCTACTCCTTCTACGCCGTCCTCGTCGCCGGGCAGCTCAGCCTGGGCCAGGCGGGCTTCGGCGCCCTGGGTGGCTTCACCGCCGCCGCGCTCGCGCCCGCCCCGTCCGACATCGGCGACGTGCCGGCCCTGGTGATCGCGATCGTCATCGGCATGGTCGTCGGTGCCCTCGCCGCCGTCGTGCTGGGTCTGCCGACGATGCACCTGCGCGGCGTCTTCCTGGCGATCGCGACCCTCGGTTTTGCCGAGGCGGTCCGCATCCTGCTCATCAACGCGGAGTGGACCGGCGGCGCCAACGGCATGTCGGTGCCCAAGATCGTCACCCCCTGGATGGCCTGGCTCTGCCTGGCGCTGGTCACCTACTGGTTCTGGCGCCAGGGGCCGAGCTCCTACGGCCGCGCCCTCGCCGCCATCCGCGAGGACGAGCTGGCGGCCCGGGCGATGGGTGTCGACGTCGGTCGGCACCGGCTGTCGGCCTTCGTCACCGCGGGCGCGGTGGCCGGCCTCTACGGCGTGCTGTGGGCCTACTACGTCCGGCTGCTGGCCCCCGAGGACTTCGCCTTCAGCACCGCGATCGACGGTCTCGTCATGGCGGTCGTGGGCGGGTCCACGGTCTGGGTCGGTCCGCTCCTGGGCGGCGCCTTCATGACCTCGGTCCCCGAGGTGCTGCGCGCCGTCGGGGTCGAGGCGGGCTGGATCCGGCCGTTCATCTCCAGCGCCCTGCTGCTCGTGGTCATCATCTTCCTGCCCGGTGGTCTCGCCTCGCTGCTGCCCCGGCGGCGGCTGCGGGTCCCCGCGGGGGAGACCGACGTCCACCTGTCTGCCTCCGAGTCGGGCCGCACGCTGCCGGCACCGGGCGAGACGATCGTCCGCGTGAGCGGCGGCACCAAGGACTACGGCGGCGTGCACGCCGTGCGGGGCGTCGACCTGACCGTCGCGGCGGGCGAGGTCGTGGGTCTCATCGGTCCCAACGGCGCGGGCAAGACCACGCTGGTCAACATGATCAGCGGCCTGGTCCCGCCGTCGTCGGGCACCTTCGAGGTGCTCGGCACGACGCCCGGGCGCACGCCGGTCCACAAGGTGGCGCAGGCCGGCGTGAGCCGGACCTTCCAGCACTCCAAGCTCTTCCCGCGGCTCTCCGCGCTGGAGAACGTGCTGGTCGGGGCGCACGTCGTGAGCCGGCCGACCTTCCTGCGGCGGCTGCTCTGGCTCCCCGGGGCCCGGCGTGACGAGGCCCGCGCGGCCGCGCACGCCGCCCGCTGCCTGGCCCGCGTGGGGCTGGGCGACCGGGCGTCGGAGGACGCCGGCTCGCTGTCCTACGGCGACCAGCGCCGCCTGGAGATCGCCCGCGCGCTCGCGGCCGAGCCGTCGCTGCTCGTGCTCGACGAGCCCGCAGCCGGCATGAACCACGTGGAGGCGGACGCGCTGTCCGAGCTCATCGGCTCGCTGGCGGCGGAGGGCCTGACGATCCTGCTCATCGAGCACAACGTCGGCATGGTCATGAAGACCTGCGACCGCATCGTGGTGCTCAACTTCGGCCAGGTGATCGCCACCGGCACGCCCGACGAGGTGATCGCCAACCCGGCCGTGGTCGAGGCCTACCTCGGCGGCGACGAGGCCACGCCCGGCAGCACGACGGAGGAGGCGCGATGAGCGATCCGATCCTGACGGTCGAGGACCTGACCGTCTCCTACGGGCGGGTGCACGCGGTGCGCGGCGTCAGCTTCACCGTCCCGCGCGGCGGGCTCGTGACGCTGGTCGGGGCCAACGGCGCCGGCAAGAGCTCGATCATCAACGCCGTCAGCGGGGTGGTCCGGCCCTCCGGCGGGCGGATCACCTTCGACGGACGGGACGTCACGCGCACGCCGGCCCACAAGCTGGTCTCCGCCGGCCTGGTGCAGGTGCCCGAGGGTCGCCAGATCCTGGCCACGATGACCATCGAGGAGAACCTCCAGCTGGGAGCCTGGCACACCTCCGGGGCCCGTACAGGCGAGGTCTACGACCGCTTCCCGGTCCTGGCGGAGCGGCGCAAGCTGCCCGCGGGCAGCCTCTCGGGCGGTGAGCAGCAGATGCTGGCCATCGGCCGGGCGCTGGTGGCCGAGCCCACGCTGATGCTCCTCGACGAGCCGTCCATGGGCCTGGCCCCCAAGGTCGTCGACGAGGTCTTCAAGGTCATCGAGGACATCCGTGCCGGCGGCACGAGCGTGCTGCTCGTGGAGCAGAACGCCCGCCGCGCGCTTCGCGCCGCGGACCACGGCTACGTCCTGAGCAGCGGCGAGGTGGTCCGCTCCGGACCGGCCGACGAGCTGCTCGCCGACGAGGGCATCGTCGCGGCCTACCTCGGCCTCGAGCGCGACTGAGACGCGTCGGACCGCCCGCCCGCTCCCGCGCGGGCGGGCGGTCCGGCGCGTTCTTTCTTGACCATTTCTTGGTGTGATCTTGAACACATCTTGACCATCGCAGGGTTAGGTTGCAGGGCGAACCGGCCGTCTGGCCGAGTTCTCCCCCCTGAGGACAAGGAAGTTCGATGACAAGATCCATGTGGAGCAGGCGCACCCTGGGAGTGGCCGCAGCAGGGGCCCTGGTCGGGTCCACCCTGGTCGCGGCGCCGTCGGGGGCGGCACCGTCGCAGCAGGGATGTGACAAGAGGAGCAACAACACCTACGACAAGCTGCTGGAGTGCGTCCGGGTCGAGGGCGTCCTGGAGCACCTGGAGGCCTTCCAGGCCATCGCGGACGCCCACGACGGCACGCGGGCCGACCAGACGCCGGGCTACCTCGCCAGCGTCGACTACGTCGTCGACGTGCTCGAGGGCGCCGGGTGGACTGCCGAGGTCGTCCCCTTCACCTACGACGCCGCCGATGTCCGCCTGGAGCAGCTCAGTCCGGTCAGCGCCAGCTACATCGCCTACGACGCCGAGGGCACCGGTGAGGGCGACGTGACCGGCAACGTCATCCCGGTGGACATCAACCTCGACACCGCGACCGACCGGGCGAACGACAGCGGCTGCGAGGCCTCCGACTTCGTCGGCCTCGACTTCTCGGGGCCCAACGACATCGCCCTGATGCAGCGCGGCTTCTGCGCGTTCGGGCTCAAGGCCGAGCTCGCCCAGGCGGCCGGTGCCGAGGCGGTCGTGCTCTTCAACCAGGGCAACACCGTCGAGAACGACGACCGGTTCGGTCCGGTCAACCCGACGCTGCTGCCCTTCGAGGCCAGCATCCCGGTGGTCGGCACCACGTTCGCCGCCGGTGAGGCCCTGGCCCAGCCCGGCGCCACGGCGACGGTCACGGTCCAGTTCGACGAGGTGACCTCCTACAACGTCATCGGCGAGCTCGCCGGCGTGCGGGACGACAACGTCGTCATGGCCGGTGCTCACCTCGACTCGGTCCCGGCCGGCCCGGGCATCAACGACAACGGCAGCGGCTCCGCCGGCCTCCTCGAGGTCGCCCAGCAGATGGGCAAGACGCGTCCGCACAACACCGTGCGCTTCGCCTGGTGGGGCGCCGAGGAGCTCGGCCTGATCGGCTCGACCGCGTGGGTCGAGCAGCGCAGCCAGGAGGAGCTCGACGAGATCGCGCTCTACCTCAACTTCGACATGATCGGGTCGCCGAACTACTACCTCGGCGTCTACGACGCGGACGAGTCGACGTTCGACGCGCCGGTCGTGGTCCCCGCGGGGTCGACTCACGTCGAGGACACCTTCGAGTCCTTCTACACGCTGGTGGGCGAGCCCTACGACGACTCGGCCTTCAGCGGTCGCAGCGACTACCAGGCGTTCATCGCCAACGGCATCGCCTCCGGTGGTCTCTTCACCGGTGCCGAGGGCGTCAAGACGCCGCTGCAGGCGACCGTCTGGGGCGGCACCGCCGGCGACTGGTACGACCCGTGCTACCACGCGGACTGCGACACCATGGACAACCTCGACCACCACGCCCTCGACGTGAACGCCGACGCCATCGCCTTCGCGGTGCTGCGCTACTCGGCGTCCACCGAGGAGGTCAACGGGGTCAAGGGCGTCAAGGTCCCGGGCAACTTCCGGATCCCCGCCCCGGCGGGCGAGGCCGGCACCTTCAAGCCCGGTGCGGCCGGAGGTGCAGGCGGTGGTCACGACCACGACCACGACCACCACGAGGCCCGCTGACACGGACCAGACCCGATGACGACGGGGCGTGTGGACCGGACGGTCCACCCGCCCCGCTCGTCGTTCCCGGGCGTTTCCTCGGCCTGGCTCGTCGTCCTGGGCGGCCCAGGATCCTGGTCAGTCCGGACCGACCGGGGCCGCCGGCTCCGACCCACGCAGCGACACGACGATGCCGGTCATGACGAGGGCGCAGCCGAGGAGCATGCGCGGGCTCATGACCTCGTCGAGCAGCAGCCACCCGCCGAGCGCGCCGAAGACCGCCTCGAGGCTGAGGAGCAGGGCCGCGTGGGAGGCCTTGGCGTGGCGCTGGGCGACGACCTGCAGGGTGTAGGCGACGCCGACGGCGAAGAGGCCGCCGTAGAGCACGGCCCCGACCGCGGCCCCGAGGCCGGCGAACGGGCGCTCCTCGACGACCAGGGCCAGGCCACCCGACAGCAGGGCGCACGCCGCGAACTGCGCGGCCGAGAGGCGCAGGGCGTCGACGGTCCGCACGAAGTGGTCGATGACGAGGATGTGCACCGCCCAGAAGACCGCCCCGGCCAGCACGAGCAGGTCGCCGGGGGCGATCGTCAGGTCCTCGGTCATGCTCAGCAGGTAGAGCCCGGGCACGGCCAGGGCGAGGCCGACCCACACCGCTCGCGAGGCCCGGTGCCCGACCAGCAGCCCCAGCACGGGGACGAGCACGATGTAGAGGCCGGTAATGAAACCGGCCTTGCCCGCCGTCGTGGTGGCCAGCCCCGCCTGCTGCAGCCCCGCGGCCGCGAAGAGCACGCCACCGGCGGCCAGCCCGGGCAGGAAGGGGGAGCGCCCCAGGCCGGCCGCGGGCGGCGTCTCGTCGTAGATCTCGCCCGCCGGGGGCTCGGGCACCACGAGCGGCGTCGCGGCCCGTCGCCGCGCGAACCACCAGATGAGGGGCAGCAGCGACAACGAGCCGATCGCGAAACGGGCGGCGTTGAAGCTCATCGCCCCCATGTGGTCGGCACCGAGGCGCTGGGCGACGAAGCCGAAGCCCCAGATCGCGGAGGTGAGGACGAGCAGGAGGTTGGCGCGCGTGCGCAGCGCCGGGTCGACGGTGCCCGTGGGCGCCGTCCCGGTGCTCACGCGCGGCCCTCGGTCCCGTGCGGTGCCGGGGAGGCGGGGGGAGGGGTCATGACGGCAAGGGTAGGACCGGCCACCCCGCGCGATGCGTCCGGGAGGCGGTGGCTACCTTGTGCCCATGACGTATGACGTGTCCGCCGTCCGGGAGCACTTCCCGGCGCTCCGCACCGGCACCGCCCACTTCGACGGCCCCGGTGGCTCCCAGACCCCGGACGTCGTGGCCGAGGCCGTGGCCTCGACCCTGACGAGCTCGATCGCCAACCGCGGCACGGTGACCGAGGCCGAGCTGCAGGCGGAGCGCACCGTGCTCGAGGCACGGGCGGCCATGGGCGACCTCCTCGGCGTCGACCCGGGCACCGTCATCTTCGGGCGCAGCATGACCGCCAACACCATGGACCTCGCCCGCACGCTGGCCCGCTGCCACGGCTGGGGGCCCGGCGACGAGGTCGTCGTCACCTCCCTCGACCACGACGGCAACATCCGGCCGTGGGTGATCGCGGCCGAGGCCGTCGGCGCCACGGTGCGCTGGGCCGAGATGGACCCCTCGACCGGCGAGCTGTCGCTCGAGGCGGTCCAGGAGGTGCTCTCCGACCGCACCCGCCTCGTCGCCGTGACCGGCGCGAGCAACCTCATCGGCACCCGGCCGGACCTGCCCGCCATCGTCGGTGCCGCGCACGCCGCCGGTGCCCTGGTGCACGTCGACGCCGTCCACCTCGCGGCGCACGAGACCCTCGACCGGGAGGCGCTCGGCGCCGACCTGCTGTCGTGCTCGCCCTACAAGTTTCTCGGCCCCCACATCGGGGTCACCACGGGCCGGGCGGACCTGCTCGAGGAGCTGCGCCCCGACAAGCTGCTGCCGTCCACCGACGCGGTGCCGGAGCGCTTCGAGCTGGGCACCCTGCCCTACGAGCTGCTGGCCGGCACGACGGCCGCAGTCGACTTCCTCGCCGGCCTGGCCTGGCTGGGCGAGGGCGCCGAGGGGCGTCCCGAGCCCGGGAGCTTGTCCCGTCGCGAGCGGCTCGCGGCCTCCTTCGCCGCGCTCGAGCGCCACGAGGACGCCCTGCGCGACCGCGCCGAGGCCGGTCTGCGCGCGATCGACGGCGTGATCGTGCACTCCCGCGCCGCCCGCCGGACCCCCACCCTGCTCTTCACGCTCGAGGGCGTGGAGCCCTCCGCGGTCCACCGCCATCTCGCCGGGCTCCGGGTCAACGCCCCCGCCAGCCACTTCTACGCCTGGGAGCTCAGCCACCGGCTCGGCCTCGGGGCCACCGGCGGCGTGCGCGTCGGCATGGCGCCCTACACCACGACCGAGGAGGTCGACCGGCTCCTGAAAGGCGTCGAGGAGCTCGCCGCCGCCCGGTAGGCTCTGACGGTCCGTCCGACACCGGCCGGGGACGCCGCAGCCGCGGCATACCCGGCCTCCACCTGCCCGACTCGAGGAGTGCTCCACGTGGCCATGCGCATGTCGACCCTGTTCCTGCGGACCCTGCGCGAGGACCCGGCCGACGCCGAGCTGCCGGGGCACAAGCTGCTCGTGCGCGCGGGCTACATCCGCCGCGCCGCCCCCGGCGTCTACACCTGGCTGCCGCTGGGCCTGAAGGTGCTGCGCAAGGTCGAGACGATCGTGCGCGAGGAGATGGACGCCATCGGCGGCCAGGAGCTGAGCTTCCCCGCGCTGCTGCCGCGGGAGCCCTACGAGGCCACCAACCGGTGGACCGAGTACGGCGACAACCTCTTCCGCCTGCAGGACCGCAAGGGCGTCGACATGCTCCTCGGCCCGACGCACGAGGAGATGTTCACCCTCGCGGTCAAGGACATGTTCAGCTCCTACAAGGAGCTGCCGCTGACGCTCTACCAGATCCAGACGAAGTACCGCGACGAGGCGCGTCCGCGCGCCGGGCTGCTGCGCGGCCGGGAGTTCATCATGAAGGACTCCTACTCCTTCGACGTCGACGACGCCGGGCTCGAGGCGGCCTACCAGCGTCACCGCGCCGCCTACGTGCGGATCTTCGACCGGCTCGGCTTCGACTACGTCATCGTGCACGCCGACTCCGGCGCGATGGGCGGCTCGGCGAGCGAGGAGTTCCTCGCCGTCAGCCCCGTCGGCGAGGACACCTTCGTGCGCTGCGAGGCGACCGGTTACGCCGCCAACGTCGAGGCCGTCGTCGTGCCCCAGGCCCCGCCGGTCGACCCCGCCGTGGTCGCGGCGACGCCCGCCGCGCACGTCGAGGACACCCCCGACAGCCCCACCATCGAGACGCTGGTCGCGCAGGCCAACGCGCTGCACCCGCGCGCCGACGGCCGGGAGTGGACCGCCGCCGACACCCTCAAGAACGTCGTCGTCATGCTCACGCACCCCGACGGCACCAAGGAGCCGCTGGCCATCGGCCTGCCCGGTGACCGCGAGGTCGACGCCAAGCGCCTCGAGGCCCAGGTGTCTCCGGCCGAGTGGGCGCCCTTCGACGAGAAGGACTTCGCGGCCTACCCGATGCTCGTCAAGGGCTACATCGGTCCGCGCGCCCTCGGCGAGGACAGCCCCTCGAAGATCCGCTACCTGCTCGACCCCTCGGTCGCCGAGGGCTCGGCGTGGATCACCGGCGCCGACGAGCACGGCAAGCACGTCTTCGACCTGGTGGTCGGCCGCGACTTCACCGCCGACGGCACGATCCAGGCCGGCGAGATCCGCGAGGGCGACCCCAGCCCCGACGGCGGTGGCCCGCTGACGCTGGCCCGCGGCATCGAGATGGGCCACATCTTCCAGCTCGGCCGCAAGTACGCCGAGGCCCTCGACCTCAAGGTGCTCGACGAGAACGGCAAGCTCGTCACGGTCACCATGGGCTCCTACGGCGTCGGCGTCTCCCGGGCCGTCGCCGCGGTCGCCGAGGCGACCCACGACGACCTCGGCCTGTGCTGGCCGCGGGCGCTCGCCCCGGCCGACGTGCACGTGGTGGCCACCGGCAAGGACCAGGCGGTCTTCGACTCCGCCGGGCTGCTCGTCGCCGACCTCGAGGCCGCCGGCCTCTCGGTGATCTACGACGACCGTCCCAAGGTCAGCCCCGGCGTGAAGTTCAAGGACGCCGAGCTGCTGGGCGTGCCCACGATCGTCGTGGTCGGCAAGGGCCTCGTCGACGGCACCATCGAGATCAAGGACCGCGCCAGCGGCGCCCGCCGGGACGTCCCGGTCGAGCGCGCGGCCGGCGAGGTCCTCGCCGAGGTGCGCGGGATCGTCGAGCAGGGCGACGGGGCGGCTCCGGCCGACCCGGCCTGACGGCATACCCGTCGGTGGTCGAGCACCTCGACGCGAGCCTTCTCGTCTTCATCGCCCTCGCTGGTCTGGCGGCGGGCTTCGTGGACGCGGTCGTCGGGGGAGGCGGGCTGATCCAGCTGCCCGCCCTCCTCGTCGGTCTGCCCGGGGCCAGCCCCGTGCAGCTGCTCGCCACCAACAAGATCGGCTCGATCATGGGCACCACGACGAGCTCGATCACCTACTTCCGGCGGGTCCGCCCCGACCTGCGCACCGCCGTGCCGCTGGCGCTCGCGGCCTTCGGCGGCAGCCTGGCCGGCGCGAGCCTGGCCTTCCTCATCAGCAAGGCGGCCTTCAACCCGCTGATCCTGGCCGTGCTCGTGGGCGTCGGCGCCTACACCCTGGCCAAGCCGACGATGGGGCAGATGCAGAAGCTGCGCTTCGGGCACCGGCGGCCGCGTCGCCACCTGGCCGCCGCGCTGGCCATCGGCGCGGCGGTGGGCAGCTACGACGGGGTGCTCGGCCCCGGCACGGGCTCGTTCTTCGTCTTCGCGCTCGTCAGCGTCCTCGGCTACGGCTTCCTCGAGGCCAGTGCCAAGGCCAAGATCGCCAACTTCGCCACCAAC